>JBAUHR010000172.1:0-33194 GCA_049680385.1 Rubripirellula sp.
TCGCACTTCGCCGAGCCTTGATCGACGCAGTGAACTTCTGCAACACGTCTTCTTCGAACTTGTCGATCGTTTCCGCCATCCGCTCGATCGACGGACGGTCCACGACGTAGTCGCCCGGGTAGCTGAACGACTGGACGACTAAGAACAGATCTTCCAAGTCATCATCAAGAGTGCGTTTGGCTTCGTCGGACACCGAATCTTCGGTTCGCTTTCCAATGATCGTCTTCCGAGCTGCTTTGACCCGCTCGGGAATCGACTTGTCGCCACCGCTCAGTTCGTGTCGCGCTTCGACCGCATCCAAAATGAAGTCACCGAGATCGCGAATCCGCTGCGGCAAACGACCGCTGCGAGTCTCACCGAGGTATTCGAGCTCCTTAACCGCCAACAACGCTTCGGCAAACCGATAGATCCGTTCATCGAGCGGACGCCCAGTTTGACGTCGCCAAAAGATCGATTCTTCCAGTTCGCCCATCGTTTCAACTAACGAATCCGTTGGATCGTCTTCGTAACGGTACGAGATCGCACAGGGAACACAAACGATCCGGCGAGTTGCCTTGCGCGCCGCGGCCACCGCGATCGCAGCCGCTCCTTCGCGAAACGGAGTCACCCGGTCGCTGCAGTGATAGATCTCGCCTTCGGGAAAAATCACCAGCGGTTCCGGCTTGTCTTGCATCAACGAAGACGCCAACTTGAACGCGCCGATGTCGTTGGCTTCGCGATCGACGCTGAAACATCCATGTTTGCGCAGCAACCACTGCACCAAACGCGACTTGTCGTGAAAAACATGCCAGGTCGCCATCAAGTACAGCGGCGTTCCAATCCGATCGGCGGCCGAATAAATGACGTAGGGATCAGCATGCGATGAATGGTTCGGCATGATCATCACACCGTCGCCGCGATCCAGGTGCGATCGAACTATACCGTCGCCCGACACGCCGATCTGTGAAATGCGAACTTCGCGATCGCACTGACGCGTCCGCATACCGCGTAGCCAATTGACGATCGTTGGCGACAGAGCAGGCGTCCAGACTTGCGGCGCAAACCGCATTCGGTATCGATTCATAGGGATTCGGTTCCGTTGAGTTTCTTTAGCGCCAACAACAACGCTTGCGTGCCCTTCTTGCCGTTTCCTTGCGCAGCAACGGCTTGATACAGTTGGTGTGCCAGCGCCAGTCCTGGCAAACACAAATTCACGCGTGCTGCTTCGTCCAACGCGATGCCCATGTCTTTGATGAAATGTTCAACGTAGAAACCGGGCTCGAAATCGCCGGCCACCATCCGCGGCGCCAAGTTGGATAGCGACCAACTACCCGCCGCCCCGCTGCTGACACTCTGCAACACCGTTTCGACATCCAGACCAACTTTCTCGGCATACAACAGCCCCTCGCAAACGGCGATCATGCCGGCTGCGATCAACGTCTGATTCACCATCTTGGTGTGCTGGCCCGACCCCGCCGGTCCCTGATGAACAATCGTCTTGCCCATCAATCGCAACAGTGGATCAATCGCGTCGACCACCGCCGCGTCGCCACCCATCATGATGGAAAGTCCCGCATTGCGAGCCCCCAGGTCACCGCCGCTAACCGGTGCGTCGACCGAATGGACGCCCGCCTGACGAGCCTGACGATCAATCTCGACGGCGAGCGATGGTTTGCTCGTTGTCATGTCTACGACAACCAAGCCCGGCGATGCCCCAGCCAGTACGCCATCGCCACCTAGAATGACGGACTCAACGTCCGACGGAAAACCAACAATCGTGAACACCACATCGCTGGCTCGCGCTACATCCGCAGGCGACGCCGCCCGTGTCGCGCCGCGAGCAACCAGTTCATCCGACTTTTCCGGCGTGCGGTTGAAAACGGTCGCCTGGTAGCCTGCATCGATCAAATGACCACACATGCTGCGTCCCATCACCCCAGTCCCAATCCAGCCGATGCGTGTGGATTTCGAGACTTTCAAGATTTGAGCTGGATTCACAGTCATAGCAGAGCAAAAGCAAGCGAGTTCGATTCAATGAAATCAAGGACTCTCGCCAAGCGGAATGGCGGTGGCCCACGTCGGTAACGATTCGCCAGTATGACACAATCCGATCACGATCGGTGTCCGGTTCGATCCGCCAATCGCTGTCATGCCGCTCGCGTTCTTGCCGCTGCCAGACGACTGCGGCACAGGACGCCCGATCGACGAACTAAGCTCGACCGAATGGCTTGTCGCCGTGTTTCGCTGCAACAACCGAGTGATCTTGGCAGCTTCGCGTTTTGCCATCGCGTCCGAAATCACCGATGCGATCCCCTGCCCCGTTCGCAACCAATCGACTCGCACCGGCCGATCTGTCCGCTTGGACACCGCCTCGACGAACTGCTGAAAGAACATCGGACGAAACGACAAGTATGTCGGCGTCACCAGAACCGGAGTCGTCCGACCTAGCTTGGAAAGACGGACGATTTCACCGGCGAGTAAGTCGAGCGACATAGGACACAACAACTTGTTTGCAGAGAAAAGAAAACGACCGCGGATACTTGATCTGTCAGTGTACAGGTCCACGTTGGGTGCCCCATTTCGAATCACCCTTCGTGCCCCTGCGACTCCGTTCGCAGGGTGTTCGCTGTGTTTCGTCGGCTGCTTTGCAGCAGACAGCCCGCGAGCGGAGTCGCGGGTCCACGTTGGGTTACGATCCCGCGTGATCGCCTAGGTACCCGTTCGCATCCGTGACAACATTGATTGGAAGTCAATCGTAACGCTGCGCGGAGCACTCTCGGAGGACTCGGGGGAATCAGTTCGCGTCAATTCCAGTTCATCTTCGATCACCAAGATGTCACTGTCGTCATTCGCCAAACGGAGGCGGTCGCTCCACTGGTCTTCGTTTTCATAGTCGTCAGACTCGTATTCGTTGGCGTCCATGTCTTCATCAGCGGCATTCATTTCCGAATCACCGATGCCGTCACATTCATTGCTGCAATCGTCGTCACAGCGATTTTGCGAATCACAGTTCGATCCGACGTCCATCAAGTTTTGGTGAACGTCGCTCGAATCCGAGTACACTTCGACTGTCGGGTCAACACTCGTCATGCCAACGATTTCTTGATGCAGCATTGATTCCAAACTCATACGCGCCGGCGCCTTGGCCGCGGCAGGTGCCGATTCGCGAGCAGGAATGGATTGCTGGATCGATGGAGAAGCGTTCTTCGAAACGCTGGGCGAAATTTCTTCTTCGATCTCAAACTCACCGAACAAGGCAGACGGCAACGGTGCAACCGCTTTGTACTCTTCGTCGCTATCATCGACCCACATTGCCGTCGACCGTTCCAGATCGATGCTTTCGTCCGCCAGTTGCCACTCGTCTTCGTCCGCGAACCCAAGCGATTCTGATTCTTCCTGTTCGGCGACTTCGCAATCGGATTGGTCATCATCCATCGCGGCCGATTGCATTGACTTCTTTTCAAGCGGCTTCATCGGCGCCAATTCCAACTCACCAAACTCGACCGCCGCGCCGCCTGTCGATTGCAATGACGGTTCGTCAACCATCGGGCAAGGCAACTGCTGAAGCGCCGCCCATGCTCGATCGACCACTGCTTCGGTGATCAGCGACTCGCCTGCTTCTTCGGCCGTATCGATGGCCTGGGTCATCATTTGGTTGACCAAACGAGGAACGCCGCTGGATGCGTGATGGATGGCACTAGCCGCTTCGTCGACAATCACGTCTTTGGGATCAGCACCACAACCGCGAATGATTTCGTGGATGTAATACCGTGTTTCATGAGCGTTCATCGGGTGCAGGTAACAACGAGTTGCGATCCGCTGGGTGAACGCTTCGAGACTCGTGTCGATCAGCACTTCGTCTAACTTCATCGCACCACAGACGACCGCCGACACTCGCGGCACGCCACCCTTCATGATGTTGGTCACCATTCGCACCGCCTCCAACACCTCCGGTGCAATCGACTGTGCCTCGTCGATCACGATCAGCAACCCACCACTAGCGGACGACGGCCCACAAACGCGGTCGACCAGCGCCAACTGCAAGTCGTTTTCGGGCGTCTGCGAGAAGTTCATCCCCAAGTGGTGCAGCAAGTGCCGCAAGAATGAAGCCCGATCCTCGATCGGTGTTTCGCCGAGCACGACGACTTCGTGCGTCTCTTTGTATTGTTCGACCAACAGGCCACAAATCAGGCTCTTGCCCGTGCCGGGAGGCCCGATCACCAACGAAACGGCTTCCTGAGCATCGACGCTGCGACATACTCGTGCGAACGCTTCTTCGACGCTTCCGAGTGCCACGTATCGCGTGACGGCCGGGAAAGAAGGAAAGGCAGGAACGTGATAGTCTTGTTCAGTCGATTGCATCGTATGGCCCGCGTGCTGTCGGTGGGGGGAGGTCAGTTTGCACTACAATCGGAATAATCGGCACATCTTGCCGCCGCCTTGAGCGGAATCAGAATCGGCCGAGCATTTGAGTCATGAAGTGACTCGCCGATCACACGGATGCAGTTTCCCGACCATCACCGTCGCAGGCTGAGCTTCCCCCCAAATCGCCAGAGTTCGCAGGGTCACGAGTTCCGTGCGTGAAACACGCGTGTCCCGGCACTCAAATCCACGCGAATGAAACTTTGCGAGGACGGCCAAACGGCACAATCGGAACCGCTTACCGCCAGATCCGTCCGGCAAGCTTCACTCTTTTTTCAGAGCTAACGTAGCCGTTCCTCCGCGCCGATACGGACCACTGCCCAAGGGTCGCCGATGGAGGCGACACAACGCAACGGGCCATCCACTCTCTTACGCCCCCAAGGAAATGTATGATCGGTTTATCACCTCGTAAGATCGACTTCTCGACTCTTTGCGAGACTATCGAAAAACGATTGTGCGAGCTCGGCCACCTGGTGCCGAATCAGTTCCAGATGACTCAGCGCGAAGTCGTCCGAGGCGGAAAGTCCGTCGGTGTCTACTTTTGCGTCCATGGCCCCAGAAGCGTAAAGCTGACCGCGATTTGCGACTTCAACAAAAAACAGGTCATCTTCTACGGCAGCGACGGGATCCGACGCGAAAGCATGCCGGTCGTCGTCCAGCCACCCGCCGCGGTCGCCTGCTAACAATTCGTGGACCGGCGACTCCGATCGCGGGATTCGAACTGCAAAGCAGTTCGAAAACACACACCGTACACCCGCGCCAGCGGAGTCGCGGGGCCACAAGGACCAAAGATCTGTAGCCCCGCCGAGAACCTAAACTTCTATCGCAGCACCGGACAGACATCGAACCATTCGCGATGCTGATCGGCCATCCACGGCGTCGCCTCGGTCGGTCCCCACAACCCGGTTGGATACTGAAACAGATCCGGCGCCGCAGGACTTTTCCAAGCCGCGATGATCGGGTCAATGATCCCCCACGCCAATTCGACTTCGTCGCTGCGAGCAAACAGACTGGCGTCGCCGTTCATCGCGTCTAGCAACAATCGCTGATACGCGTCGGGCAATTCGCCGCCACCCGGTTGTTGGAAACTGAAATCCATCGTGCTGGTCCGAGTCTTCATTTCGGAATCCGGCACTTTGGTTTCAAAGTGCATCTGAATCCCTTCGGCCGGTTGGACCTGGATCACCAACCGATTACCGACTGGCGTGCGAGTCTTTTCGCCGAACAAGATATGAGGCACGTTCTTGAACTGGACCACGATTTGAGTCGTGCGACACGACATTCCTTTGCCACTGCGCAAAAAGAACGGAACACCCTTCCAACGCCAATTGTCGCAGTACAGTTTTAGTACCGCGAACGTTTCCGTTTGGCTATTTTTCGGAACGCCTTCTTCGTTCAAGTAGCCGTCGTACTGGCCACGCATCGTGTTATTCGCAAAATCACTGCCGACCATCTTGCGAATGCTGTGCAACACCTTCACTTTTTCGTCACGCACAAGAGCCGCGTCATAACGCGCCGGCGGCTCCATCGCCGTGATCATCATCAACTGCAAAATGTGATTCTGGAACATATCGCGCAGAATGCCCGACGTGTCGTAATAACCTGCCCGACGCCCAATCACGACTTCCTCGGCCACGGTGATCTGAACGTGGTCGACAAAATTGCGATTCCAAATCGGTTCGAAAATGCTGTTCGCAAACCGTAATGCAAAAATGTTCTGGACCGTTTCTTTGCCCAGATAATGGTCGATGCGATAAATCTGGTCTTCGCGAAAGACCCCGTGAATCGAACAGTTGAGCGCCTGCGCGGTGGCTAAATCGGTACCGAACGGCTTTTCGATGATGACGCGACGATAACCATGGGTATCGTCAGCGAGTCCGGCTTTACCAAGCTGCTGAATTGCTTCTTCGTACAACTGTGGCATCGTCGACAAGTAATAGACACGGCCGGCCGAAGCGTCGCTCTCGACGGTCTCTAAGAAACTAGCGAGAGTCTTAAAATCGTCTTGGTTCTTGATATCGCCCGCCTGATAGAAAATGTTCTCAGCGAACTTGTTCCAGGCTTCGGCCGTGAACAGCTCGCCGCAGAACTTTTCCGCCACCGTTCTTAGCGAATCACGCCATTCTTCGTGCTTGAATTCGCTGCGTGACACACCCACGATGCGAGAACCTTCGGGCCAACGTCCCTTAACGAACAACCGGAACAACGCGGGAACCAATTTGCGACTGGTCAGGTCGCCCGACGCACCGAAAATGACGATCGTGTCTGCCATAGCTGCTTTTCCAATGAAATCTAATCGCGTTTGCGCGGCCCCTGTTCGACTTGAACAGACACACAGCTTACGAAAGCTAGCCATTTGGGGCGAGAGCGATACGGATCTTCCCGAGGGTATCGCCGTGGCGGATTTAGAGCATAACGATCGAGAACAATCGCTCTACTCTCGATATCCGAGCAGTAACGGAGCAATAACTGAGAAGTAACCTGAGCGAAAAATCCGCTTCGGCGTTTTGCAGAGGGACCGCAAGTCTTGCGACGTTCCCTAAGCCAGCATGTCGACGACGCGCTGCAAATCATCTGGGATTGGCGCTTCGAACGTCATCCTCTTTCCGGTTTGCGGATTTGTGATCGTCAACTTTCGAGCATGAAGCGCTTGTCGATCCAGCACCACACTCAAATCGGACTCGTCACGTTTGCCGCTGGTCAACGATGAAACGCTGACGACACTATGGCCACCGTACAGTTTGTCGCACAGAATCGGACAGCGAATATGCGCCAAATGGACTCGCAACTGGTGCGTCCGCCCGGTTTTCGGCAACAATCGAACCTGCGTAAAGCGACCGTGGCGCGAAATCACCTCGTAAAACGTTGACGCCGCTTTACTGGTCACGTGATTGTCGCGGACCGCCATTTTATCGCGTTGGTACGGGTGCCGGCCAATCGGCACCTCAATCACGTCGCGATCCCGATCCAATGGCGCGTTGGTGATCGCGTAGTACTCTTTCTCTGTCGATCGGTCAGCGAATTGCGCGGACAAATGCACATGGACGGCGTTCGTTTTCGCAATCACGATCACGCCCGACGTGTCTCGATCCAGCCGGTGAACGATACCGGGACGAGTTGGGCCACCGACGTCCGAGAGCGACTGGAATCGATACGCAAGCGCGCTCGTCAGCGTACCGCTCCAGTGCCCGCGAGCCGGATGGCAGACCATACCGGGCGGCTTGTTGACCACGACCATGCCGTCGTCTTCATACAACACATCCAGCGGGATATTCTCGGGCACGGTGTCGTCGGTCGCCAATGGCGGCACCCGAAAACGAATCTTTTGCCCGTGTTTTAGCTTCAAACTAGGCCGACAAATCTTGCCATCCACTTCGGCGCCATCGTCTTGGACAGCCGCGCGAATTTGAGTCCGGCTATAACCGTCGCAGCTTTGCGACAGAAACAAGTCAACGCGATCGCCGTCGGAAGATTCTGGGACCACGAAATCGCGGTACACAGCTTCGGCGATCATCACTTCGCCGTCGATGTCGTCTCCTGATTCATCATCAGCAGACCCACCGTCGGGCGTTTCGTGTTTCAGTTCGGCTTCCGTGCGATCATGATTCCGTGGCGAGTCA
Organism: Rubripirellula sp.; assembly: GCA_049680385.1. Classification (GTDB taxonomy): domain Bacteria; phylum Planctomycetota; class Planctomycetia; order Pirellulales; family Pirellulaceae; genus Rubripirellula. Next base: position 8,022 of record JBAUHR010000172.1, read on the forward strand.
CCGCCGCGTCGGTTACTCGGCACCAGCGGTTTCTGCCTTCGATTCTTCGTTAGCTGCTTCCACTTCTTCGACTTCTTCGACTTCTTCGGCTTTCGCTTCATCAACCGATTCGCTGGCGTCTGCTTTCACGCCGGTTTCGGCTCCCTCGTCGGCTGGCAATTCCAGACCTTCGTCGGAATCCATCACCGTCGAGTTTTCTCCGCCGGGCAGCTTCAAATCGGGCAAATCCAGGTCTGGCAGATCAGGTAGCGAGGCGCTGCCGGGTAGCGACGGCGGCAAAGACGGATCCGAGGGCGAGAAGTCTTGGTCGGCGAACCAAGCCAAGAATCCTTTGGTGTCTGGTTTCCCAAGTGCCGCAATGCGTTCCTCGGCCTTTTCGATCATCTCGTCGGACTCACCGACTGCGATGGTTTCCTTGTACTGAGCGATCGCTTCGTCCAGCTCGCCAAGCGATTCGTGAGCTCGAGCCAAACCGAAATGACCGCGCGAAATCAGCAACGGATCCGTTGCGCCGACCAAAGCGTTTTCATACGCTGTTTTGGCGTCGCCGAGCAAAGTGACGGCGTTGTCGCGGTCGGCGAACAAGGCATCGACGCCTTCGGTCAAGAATTGATTGGCTTGATACAGTTTTGCCCATTCGGACGCTAACGTTCCAGGAAACTTCTCACTGACACCGGCCAGAATTTCCGTATCGTTGCTGTTCATCGCTTCGATCAACTCGAACGTCGAATAGCTTCGTTTGCTGGTTTGTTCGCCGTTGTAAAGCATCCAAGCCAGGCCAGCCACAATCAGCCCGCCAACCACGACGGCAATCATCTTGGAGTGCGGTTCAATGACTTTATTGATGCGATCCAGGTAAATCGCAAGGTCGTTTTGTTGCAGTTCGTGACGTCGATCGTTCATGATCTTCCGTGGACTTCGATCAGATGGGCAAACGGGTGTTTCAAGCTCGGAAGTATAGAAATACCATGACTTTAGCGTCAAGACGGAAGACGCGGGTGTCGCGCCACGAATTGACGATTAGGCGACAAGAATATGGTTTTGGCGAAGCTTGCCGTTTTTTCACGCAAGCCATCGCTGGCTATTTCTCGACTGCCTTTTCCGTCAACTCTTCCAAACTAGCCCATTCAAGGGTCGAAATATGACAGGATTCGAGCACGACTTGCGGTGCGGCGCCCGAGTCATAGGCTTCGCGCCAGCGGGCTGCACACAAACACCAGCGGTCGCCTGGCTTTAGCCCAGGAAATCGATAGACGGGCATCGGCGTGCTCAGATCGTTGCCGCGAGACTTACTGAATTCCAAGAATTCAGCCGTCACTTGGCAGCAAACCGTATGCACTCCCGCGTCATCGCCGCCGGTATTGCAACAACCGTCCCGATAAAACCCAGTCATCGGGTCGGTGCTGCATGACTCGAGTTCAGTGCCCAGTACGTTTTTTGCCATGGTGATCGCAGTACAAGTCGATGAGGACGTTGGAAAGCGATGATTGTAGCAAGTCAAACGCGAGTCTAGCGAAACGCAAAAAAACAGCCGAGCGGAAACCGATCTTCGCAAGATCGCTTCGTCGCTCGGCCTGCTAATCGCGAAATGCGAAATGCGATTACTTGGCGTCCGCGTCAGCCTTCGGCTTGATCGGATCCACGGCTTCCGCGTCTTCACCACCATCTTCTTCCATCGAAGACTGCGAACTTTCAAGGTTCGCCATCGCTGCTTCGTAGGCTTTGATCCCTTCTAGATCCGCGTCACCGGTAACTGTCTTGTTTGCGGGTTCGCTGCATCCGGCAATCGCCAAAACACCACAGAACAAGGAAAGGCGAGTCAAGTATTTCATATCTAGGTTTTCTCTGTGCTTGGTTTCACTACGGGAACGGTAAAAAATGTGAGCCGGATTCTCGCGTCGGAATCCACGCTCGTGTGCTTGAAGATGTTCATTCAACAGGAACGCGGGCCACATCGGTTGAGCCCGCGAAACCATACCAGCCTGACCTCGATTGCGAGGACCAGACTGTCTCTAATCATGCAAACCGGAGCAAACCTAGATCTCTTCGTCGATCGTTTCCGAACTTGCTCGGGTCCCCAGTGCTCCCCAAAGCCCGTATGGACTGGCGCTGCCCGGCGTCGCTGCGCCATTGCCGTTTAGCCACACGTTTGTCGCAGTCTGGTCGCCAGCTTCGATCGAGTCGGTGATGAATTTCACTGCACCGTCGCCCATCAGGACATGGCATCCACCTTGGTGATGACTCGACATCGTCGCAATCAAAGTGGTGCCCAACGTGTTGAACGGTCCGCAAATTTCGCGGTTGGGCGGCAGGATGTTCGTAACGCCGCTGAAGAATGGACCATTATCAGCCCAACGGAAACCTCGTGCGAAGGCCGCACGCGACTGCATCTTGTATTGCGCTTGCCAAAAACGAGGACGCAAAGGATCAATCAACGGTTGGCATCGCGATGGGTTGTTACGAATGTTGCCAAGCGAAATGCCAGGGGCGCTCGAGTTCGGCGCGGACTCAGTGACCTGAGTTCGACTGCTGTTGTCGCCAAGGTCGGTCGTGATTTCACCCATCGCAACGGTGTTGGACAAACCGTCCAAGCAGTCGCGAAATTTCGCATCTTGCTGAGGCATGAAGAAACCACGGTGCGCCGCTCTGGCTTGGTTACTGGTATCAGTTGTTACAACACGAAGATTGTTGGCGTTGCCCCAATACAATCGCCAACATGAATCGCCAAGTCCGGCGGCGTAGTTGGTTCGTCCCAAAGCAGGAAGTCCGAATCCGGGATCGCTTGGACATCGGAACGCAGTGACATCCGTCGTCCAGGGAATGTACTGGATCTGATCAGGGGTCGGCCCCATCGCTGGCCAAGGATTGGCAGCGGTCCCGACCGCCGCAGCAAGGTCACCATCGGTTCGCGTTCCGTTCGGATTCGAAATCTGTTCCCAAAGTGCTTGCTGTTCCAGGTACGGTAACGTCGGCACCAACATGCTCAATCGAATTCGATTGCCAACATTGGAAGCTCGGAACCACACATCGTTGTCACCGGGATTGGTTCCCGTTCCATGAGTTGGAAGCTGCTTAAACGCCGAGTGATAGTTGTGAATCGCCAAGCCGATCTGCTTGAAATTATTGCTGCAACTCATACGGCGAGCCGCTTCGCGAGCTGCCTGCACGGCCGGCAACAACAGCCCCACCAATACTCCGATGATCGCAATCACCACCAGAAGTTCAACTAGCGTGAACCCCCTCTTACTACTGTGAATCTTCATCCGTCGGTCTCCATTAGAACGAGAAAATCAAAACTTCTCCCAAGACACCCCCACCGCGAATAACGGCTTCCGAGAACCCCTTGAATATCATCTAAGAAAATTCTTACGCCTCTACACTGGCGGGGCAAGAACGATTCACGACACCAAGCCAACGTTTTGCGACAAACGCGAGAAGCAACGCACTCAAACCTCCGCAATTTTAACGGTTAGGTAGCGGTGCATGAGCAAGAAAGACTTTGGCGTGCCGAAGAAACACGCGGAACCTAGTGATCAAAACGACACACGCCTGGAGCTGGCGTGGGAGCCTTTCGATTTATTGCATTGCAAAGGCAAGCAAAGCAGTAAGAGAGCAATCGATCACCGCTTTTCGGTTCACGACGCCCTGTCACCACGCCCTGTCACCACGCCCTGTCACCACGCACTGTCTCTAAGCAGTTTCACCACGCACTGTTCTTCGAAGCAAAACAGGGACTCAGAATCCCAAACTGCCGTCAAGCAGCGCTTATTTTGCCCCCTTCGGTGCTACCGGATCGACCGCCTCGGCGTCCTCGCCACCTTTCTTCTCCATCGACTCTTGAGAAGTCGACAGAGCCTTCATGCTGGCTTCGTATGCTTTGATCGCGTCCATGTCCGCGTCACCGGCCACCGTCTTGTTGGCAGGTTTACTGCAACCAACCATTACCACCAATGCAAAACACAGTAGTGACAGGCGAGTCAGGTTCTTCATCTTCGAAGTCTCTTTGTTTGAGAGGTCGCGAGGTTTTTAAGTTGTAGTTTCGCAGTCGTCATCGCATTTGATGCAACACGGCGCAGGCCCAGCGTGCTAGGCCTGCGCACCATTTTCGTCTGACCGAATCAAGTCAAACGAAGTAAAACGGTTTCTCGACTTAGCTCGGCCGTAGGCTTAGAACTCTTCGCTGATCGTTTCCTTATTCGCTCGCGTCCCTAGTGCTCCCCAAAGTCCGTAGGGGCTAGCGCTGCCTGGCGACGCGGCGCCGGTGCCGTTGACCCACACGCTTGGTGCGGTCTGATCGCCGGCTTCGATCGAGTCGGTGATAAACTTCACCGCGCCGTCACCCATCAAGACATGACACCCACCTTGGTGATGACTGGACATCGTCGCAATCAAAGTGGTGCCCAACGTGTTGAACGGACCACAGATTTCACGGTTCGGTGGCAGGATGTTCGTAACACCACTGAAGAACGGAGCGTTGTCAGCCCAGCGGAAACCTCGCGCAAAAGTTGCGCGTGACTGCATCAAGTACGCGGCGTCCCAAAAACGAGGTCGCAACGGATCAACAAGCGGCAAACAAACCGAAGGATTGTTACGAATGTTGCCCAGCGAAATGCCAGGAGCACTCGAGTTCGGCGCGGACTCGGTGACCTGAGTTCGGCTGCTGTTGTCGCCCAGGTCCGTCAAGATTTCACCCATTGCGACTGTGTTCGATAGACCGTCCAAAACGTCGCGAAACTTCGCGTTTTGCTGTGGCTGAAAGAAACCGCGGTGAGTGGCTCGGGCCATCGCAGCAGTGGTGGCGTTTACAACTCGCATGTTGTTTGCATTGCCAAAATACAATCGCCAGCTCGAGTCGCCGAGCCCGGCCGCGTAGTTGGTACGCCCCAGGGCAGGCAGACCAAATCCAGGATCGCTCGGGCATCGAAACGCAGTAATGTCCGTCGTCCAAGGGATGTACTGGATTTGGTCAGGCGTCGGTCCCATCGCTGGCCAAGGATTGGTTACTGTCCCCACGGCCGCAGCAGCGTCGCCGTCGGTTCGGACTGCGCTCGGATTTGAAATTTGTTCCCAAAGCGCTTGCTGTTCTAGGAACGGCAGCGTTGGCACCAGCATGCTCAATCGAATGCGATTGGATGCAACGGACGGGTTGAAGTAGAGACCAGTGGTGATATTGGTCCCTGTTCCGTGCGTCGGAAGCTGCTTGAATCCCGAATGGTAGTTGTGAATTGCCAAGCCGATTTGCTTGAAATTGTTACTACAGCTCATCCGACGAGCAGCTTCGCGGGCTGCCTGAACGGCGGGCAACAATAGCCCGACCAACACACCGATGATCGCAATCACCACTAGCAGTTCAACAAGCGTGAACCCTTGCTTCATACTACGAATACGCATCTATCCATCTCCGAAAAAACGAGACCAATAAAGACTTCCCCCAGGAGACTCCGCCGATAACAACGGCGGCGAAAAACTTCCCGTGGACAATCCGTGATTCTGCAACGAAGGACTGTGGCCCACAAGCATAATTCGCGTCACGCAGATTCATTTTTGCGACAATTCCGAGCGTCTAAAACACCGTAAAAAGCGGGACAAAAACCTCCCACCGCGAACCAGGACGCAGCGAATCTCACACCGCCGCAACCCTACCCCTCAAGCCGCCAATCGCAACAAGAACGCGACAGGCCCCTCCAATGCAAATCGGACGTCTACCGGCCGCGCAATTCCCCCTCTGCTACGGCGATGTCGACTGTCCCGAGCGGCTCGATTGTTTGGCGACCTGCATTAAGAGTCGCAATGGCCGGTCCCACCAATCCACCGGAACAAGTCAATGCTGTGAAGTTCCGGCGGACAGCTTCGTAACAGAGGGGGAACCACTTCAAAGAATCCCTCTGTTCTGCCGTAAAAAGCGTGTCTCTGGGAGCGCAGACCGGCTAGTTTAGACGCGTGTGCAAGCCTAATCTCAATCACTATGTCTAATCCCCAAAACACAGAGCCGAGCGAATGATCTTGCGAATTGCTTTTCTCGTTGCCATCGCCATCAGCGGAACTTCGCTCGGCAATTCGGCCCGCGGTGACATGATGTTCAACGTTGTTTTTTCAGCTCAGGCGCAGTCTGATCTGTCGGCTTCCGAGCAGAGTCTTTTCACCGATGCACTCAGCTTTTGGGACGACATCATTATCGACCATCGCGACGGCGTTTCGCGCAACTGGACGCTGGGCGTCGACACGTTTTCGCAAGCCGCGTCCGGCGGAGGAGTCCTGTTGGGCTCGGCTGGACCATCGGGGGTTGGCTTCACCAATCCGGTATCGGGCGTCACCTTCACCTCTGCCTTCACCAACAGTGGGTTCCTGATTTCCACCGGCGGAAACGCCAACTTCAATGTGCACGCTGATGCGGGCGGCCTTTCCTCAGACACCATCAAACACGAAATCGGCCACGCACTAGGAATCGGAACGCTGTGGGAAGACAACGAGGTCTACAACGACGAAGGTGCCACCCCCAGCAACCGCACACTTACTGGCGGAATCGCCGGGCAATACGTGGGCGCAGCAGCACTTGCCGCCTACCAAGCCGAAGTCGTCGGCCAATCAGCCGCAACGTTCGTGCCAGTTGAACTAAGCGGCGGCAGTGGGACCGCTCATGGTCACTGGGACGAAAGCGACAACTTCGGCCAAACGCCAACCGGCGTGCTTGACATTTGGGGGCGAGATCGCAAGAACGAACTGATGACAGGCTATGCCGCACCCGGAACCGACTTCATCAGCAACACAACCATCATGTCGCTGTATGACATTGGCTTCAACGTCAACCTTGACTCACTGACGTCGGTGACCGCCGTCCCCGAGCCATCATCACTGGCACTGATCGCAATCGGCTTTGCCATCACCGGCACGTTCCGAACACGCACCAAGAAACGATCAGCGGCCTGACCGGCGTCTGTCACCATTTGGCATCTGTCAACGTTCGGTGTCTAGAGTTCCATGCCATCGGGCAGCGGCGCAGTGAAAGTGACGCGTCGATTCGTCTTGGGGTGAGTCAGCGCTAGGCTTGACGCGTGCAGACACAGGCGACTGATCGGATTGGTCGCCGCGCCGTATTTGGCGTCGCCTGCGATCGGGTGACCGATGGCCGACATCTGTGCTCGGATTTGATTCTTCTTGCCCGTTTTCAGTTTGACGCGGACCAACGTGTGGGCATCGCGGCGCTGCAGCGACTGGTACGACAGCGACGCTTTCACGCCACCCCGGTCGGGCGAATCCGACGCGTGAACGACCAAGCGTTCATCTTCGGACAGAAAGTGAGTCAGGTCCGCGTGGTCGGGGTCCGGCGTGCCTTCGACAAGCGCGTGATAGAACTTCTCGGACTTCCCCCAATTGTCTTTGATCTTCTTCTGCACAAGCTCGGATTTAGCCAACAACAGAACCCCCGACGTGTACAGATCCAGTCGCTGAACGATGAAGCAGCGTTGGCGTTGTTCGGCCAGAGCTTGATTGACAATCGACTCGACCGTCAGCTTCCGCTCGTGCTTGTTGCCAACGGTCAACAGTCCGTTGGGCTTGTTAAGAACAAAGATACTGTCGTCTTCGAACAGAACCTCAAAGGGCAGCGACCGCTCGACCGGCGCCCGTTCTTTGCGAATCTCAACCACGTCATTCGGGCCAACTTCGGTATCGTGCTGAGTCGACGAGACGCCGCTGACGTGAACCAGCCCGCTGCGCAAAATCTCCTTGACCCGCGTTCGCTTAGTATCGCTAAGCGAATCGATCAGATGGACCAGCAAACCGGTCGGCTGCTTTGGACTTGGCAACCGACGGATGGACATGGTTTTCTCGTGGAGCGAACGAAACGGACGATGAACCAACTCGGCAAGAGAGAGGTTCAGCAGGGCAAGCAAGGATTGTACTTGCCCGCCGCACCGCTTTGCAGGCACCCTCTCGTGGCCCTGCAATTCCGCTCGCAGGGGAGCCTAAAAACCAGAACTGCTTTGCAGTTCGATCCCGCCAGCGGAGTGGCGGGGCCACGAGGGTGCCCGGTTTTTGCCGTCCCAGGCTGCGTGCGGAGCGAACGTTCGCTCGTCTAGCTCGTCGCGGTTCTTGCGGAACCATGATGCGACTAGCGACAGCGTGTGAGGGTGCGCTCCGTGGCCGCGGTCGAGTTGGCTGGCGGTCATTGATGCCCACGACTTCATCTTGTCTTGGATTGCGTCGTACTCGGTCGCGTTTCTTGGCGCAGCGATGCAGTCGGCGATTTCGCCGCTGTGGATCAGGTACCACGTGCCACAGCCGTCGTGGCCGGGCACGGCGTAAATGAACGTGAACCGGCGGCGGGCCTGGCTGAGCATTTTCAGTTTGCGGTCGATGTACTCCAGCGCCTTGATCGTCTCGCGCGCCCGACCGGCCAGTTCGTACTGGTGATTCGCCGCGGCTGTTTCCATTTGCTGCTGGACGATGTCGAGCGGTTCGTGATTGAACCCGTCCAGAAAACTTTCCGCCGCGCTAACACGTTCGTCGTACGCCGCGCGTGAACACGCCGCCGCACACGGGCCCAAGCAGGTGCCGATTTCCAGTCGCAGACAGCCAGGGCGATGATCCAAGTCGAACAACTGCAACTGATCGGCAAACTGAAACGTTTGCTTCTGTCCACAGTCGCGCAGCTTGAATACTTTGTTCAGTGTTTCCACCACCGCGTTCATCCGCGCGGCGCCATAGAACGGTCCTTCGACGGCGATGCAATCTTCCGACGTTAATTGTTTCAGCGTTTTCGCGCTCGAGGGACGCGAGATCGTGAAAAACATCGCCGGGTTCTTCCCCAGACAAAGGTAGACCGGCCGTTGCCGTTTTGGCACTCCTTGAACATTCCAACGAGGCTCAAATCGGCGGATCAATTGTTGCTCGCGAACCAACGCCGCAAACTCACTCGGCTGCGACTCCCACTGGATCGCCCGCGCACTCTCGATGATCCGGCCACCTTTTTCTTGCGAATTCGAAGCGGCAAAGTAGCTGAGCAATCGCGATCGCAGCGATTTGCTTTTTCCCACATAGATCAGGTTGCCTTTGCGGTCGAGCATCCCGTAGACGCCGGGTACGCGAGGGCATGACTGGATCACCTTCGCTTTCAATCCGTCCAGGCTGGTGTCGCCAACGGCGTCAACGCAGCGCGGCGGATGGGGGCTGAGCGGATCAGGACCAAAGCCGAAGATCGGCTGATCGCCAAAGAGTGCATCCATGCGAATTTCCGCCCTGTAACGTGGTTAGGCCGTTGTGCTCGAATCGCCGAGCAATTGGTTGATCTTCGCTGCGACGATGAAATCATTTTCGCTCAATCCGCCGATCGCGTGAGTCGTCATGTCGATGCGCACGTGACGGTAACCCGTCAGATGCAGATCCGGATGATGCTGTTCCGCTTCGGCCACCTCTGCGATGCTTTGCAACAACTTCATCGCTTTGACGAAGTTGCCGCAGTTGACTTTGCGAAAGATCGCTTTGCCGTCGTCGTCGATCGTCCAGCCCGGCGTCGCCGCCAAGAACCCGACCGCCGAATCGCGATCAATCATCGGCACGCCGCCTTCGCACGGGACGCAGCGTTTTTGAACGAGCGATTCAGTGGTAGGGTTAGTCATGGAGGTTCCGTTTCTACTTGCCGATTTGGTCGGCAAGTTCCTTGGCGTTGTAGATCGACCGTAGCGCTTCCAAGATTCCGACGCCGGAAACGCTGACCGCCCTGCCCTGCTTGTCGCTGTAGACATAGTCGCTGGTCAGACTTTGGATGTTACCGTCAAAGATCAGCCCGACCAACTCGCCATCACGATTGACGACCGGCGAACCGCTGTTTCCGCCGATGATGTCGGCGGTACAAACGAAGTTCAACTGAGTGTCCAGATCGACGGAATCCTTCGCCTTCATCCACGACGATGGCAAGTCCATGTCGGCTTGTCCTTCGTGATCGGCCGCGTGTTGATACGCACCGGCGAAGTTCGTGAACGGCTCGATTTGCTTGCCGTCTTCTTCGTAACCTTTGACCGTTCCGAAGGCCAGACGCAGCGTGAACGTCGCATCGGGATATCCGCCGGTGCCTTCGATTGCCGAGGTTGCGCGAGTGATTTTGGCGTACGCTTGCCGCTCGCGTTCTTCAATTTCTTCGTTTTGCTTGCGAATGCGGCGATACTCGTCTTCTAGTTTTCTAGCCAACACGATCATCGCATCGTCACTGACCAAGATTCGGTCCAATCCGCCGTCGATCAAATCTTGACGAACATCGACTTCAAACAGCTTGGTCCCGCTGACCAATGCCGCCGCACGTTCACGCGGCCCCAGACCGGCCAAAATTTCGATAACCAAGCGATCGTCGGCACCGCGGTGTTCGATCATCCGGCCAAGCTCGTCGGCCAGCTTGACTTGTTCCAAGTCCGCGTAGATCGGCGCCGTGCTGAGTAGTTCTTGCAGCAACGAATCACGTGACGAGTCCGTGTAGCCTCGTAACCGCTCTTCGTTCGGCTTGCGATCTTCGGCCGCCAGCAACGTGATCTGCTGGGCCAAATCGAACAGCGTGCTGCGCAGGGACGCCGATTCGGTCAGCATCTCTTTCTTTTCAGCCTGGATCGCTTCGATCGCTTTCCATGCCGAGGCGAGTTCTTTCAGTTCGGGGTTTTCGGAAACCTGTTGCAAGATCCGGTCTTCGCGGCCTCGTTTGGTTGCCATCGTTGCCGGATCTTGCAGCCCCGCAATCATACCCGTGTAAGCCTTGCGAGCGTTTTGGATGCCGAACAACTCGTCGCGAGCACGCCGGGTCGCTTCTTTGCCTTCCAGACCAAACTGCTGCATCAAGATTTCTTTGCGGCGCAAATAGTCCAGCACATACGGAATGCGGCTGTCACGCAGAAACTCAAGCGCCGCGACGGTGAAGATTCGCTGAGTCCGGCCGGGATTGCCGCTGACGAAAACAAGCTCGCCATCGGAGAGCGGTTCGCGATTCCAGCTTAAAAAATGATCCAGCTTGGCTGGCTTGCCGTCTTCGTAGACACGCATGATCGTGGCGTCGACGTTGTATCGCGGGTACTCGAAATTGTCGGCGTCGCCGCCAAAGAAAGCGGCCGCGGTTTCCGGGGCCCAAACCAGGCGAACGTCGGTGTACTTTTTGTAACGATAAAGGTGATAGCGAGCACCGCCGAACAACGTGATCACGTCGCTGCGCAGGCCTGTCGTTTCAGTCGATTCGCTTTCGATCTTTGCGATCGCCCCACGACGCTGCGACGCCGAGTCTTCGGCCGATGCGTTTTCTTTGACTTCCGCATTGATGCGATCGGTGACGTCTTCGATCGAAACCAACTGGTTCAATTCCAAATCTGGCGTTTTCAGTTCGTCGGCTTGCGTCGCAGCCAAAAATCCGTCGTCGATCAAGTTGCGATCGGCCGTCGACAACTTATGCAGCGTATCGCTGGCGACATGATGATTGGTCAGCACCAAACCATCGGACGAAATGAACGAACCGCTGCCGCCGCTGTTGAAGCGAACGGAACTTAGCCGCAGGTGCTCGGCCCATTCGGCCGTCGGCTCGAAACCATGACGATCTTTCAGCGTCTTGGTGGGCAGATCGTTGAACAAGTACATTCCTTCGTCACCAGACAAATCCGGCGGCAAGGACGCAAACGCGAGATTGAACATAAGCAAACAGGCAAAGATGCGAGACATGAGAAACGGCGGGGTAGGCGGGGTTACGGCTTTGGCAATCGAAATTGGCGACCGCGAAATCGAATGAGACCAGATTTTAGAGCACTCAGGCGACCGTCGGTCGCACCGTATTTTGCCTCCCTGGCCGAATCGTGCCAACCGACAAACCCACTCCCCGCAAACCACCCAACTTAACGAATCGCAAGCCAAAGAATTTGACGGCTGGGGTTTCGCGGACGTCCAAACAACCTGTTCATTTCAAGAACTACCAGAAAATCGCTCTTTCGTTCCCCACTTCTCCTTCGGTACAAGCGAGCCTGAATAGCCCGATCGCTCGGATGCGTCTGGCTTGCGTGTTTCACGAACGAAGAAGGCTGCGTCAAGGATGATGCGACAAACCCTTGCCACTGGGATGGCGATTCTTGTTTCGGCTTCGACCCTCTGCGCCCAACAGGCCGGAAACGTGCCTAGTTATGCACAGCAACAGGCCGGGGGTGGTCAACCGCGAGTTGCATCGGCGGCCCAAGGTCAAGCAGCGGCGACCCAAAATGCTCCACCGACGGCACCATTCACACTAACACCTGAAGCGAACGCACAGTTGCAACGCGTCCTGTTGGCTTGGCAACAACAGAGCCAAGGTACCAAGACGCTGGAATGTAAGTTCACGCGTTGGCACTTTGACATGTTCGCCGCACCTGCTGGATTGCACGCGACGCGAGCCGACGGAGTGTTGAAGTATGCGGCCCCCGACCGAGGCCTGTTTCGCGTCGATCAACTGGTCTTCTTTGCCGGCATGGACGGCGAGAAACCTCACTACAAACCACAAACCGGACAGTACGGCGAACACTGGGTTTGCAACGGTCAACAACTGATCGAAATGGACCGCAGCAAAGAAGAATGCCGCATCCAAGACTTGCCGCCTGAAATGCAGGGCAAGAACATCATCAGCAGCCCGCTGCCGTTCGTCTTCAATCTTGACGCCGCTCAGATCCAACAACGCTATTGGATTCGTCAAGTCGATGCCGGAACCGCTGGCATCGTGCTGATCGAAGCATGGCCAAAACGCCAAGAAGATCGTGCTCAGTACAAGCTGGTTCAGATCGCGTTGGAAGCAAACACGTTCCTGCCGCAAGCACTGAAGATGTACGCACCCAACTTTGACTTCAAGACGGCTCCGAAATGGGACCAGTACGAATTCACCGACGTCAAACGAAACAGCATCGGTGCCGCACTGGGTGTTTTCATGAACAACTTTGTTCCTGAAAAGCCACCGGCGAGCTGGAAGATCCTGCGAGACAAGTTCGTCGCGCCCGTCGATCTGCCACCACAACAAGCAGCCAATCCGGCCGCTCCCGCAGTACGCTAGTAACGCAGCCCAAAGAACGAAGACTGACGTAGTGCAGGCTGCTAGCCTGCAAAAACAGGCTGACAGCCTGTGCTACTTCATCGATCGATACCGACGAATCAATTCGTTGGTGGACGAATCGTGTTTCAGCTCGCCAGACGCCGACGCACTGAGTTCGGGGATGATGTTCTTGGCCAACACCTTGCCAAGTTCGACGCCCCACTGATCGAACGCGTCAATGTTCCAGACCACGCTTTGCACGAACACATTGTGCTCGTACAGTGCGACCAGGCGGCCTAGCATTTTGGGCGACATGGCGTCGGCTAAGATCGTGTTCGACGGACGGTTGCCCTTGAACGTTCGGTGCGGCACCAACCACTCTTCGGTTCCTTCGGCACGCACTTCATCGGCCGTTTTTCCAAACGCCAGAGCTTCGCTTTGTGCAAGCACGTTCGCGATCAAGATGTCTTGGTGCGTGCCAATCGGGTTCAGCGATTTGCCGAACGCGATGAAGTCGCACGGGATCAGTCGCGTGCCTTGGTGGATCAGTTGATAAAACGAGTGCTGGCCGTTCGTGCCCGGTTCGCCCCAGTAAATCAAGCCCGTTTCATGATCGACTTCGCCGCCATCGGTCGTGACGAACTTGCCGTTGCTTTCCATCGTCAACTGTTGCAGATAGGCGGGAAAGCGTTTCAGGTATTGTTCGTAAGGCAGCACCGCGGTCGTTTCGCACTCGAAGAAATTCGAATACCAAACCGACAACATCGCCATCAGGACCGGCAGGTTCTTGTCCAGCGACGTCGTTCGAAAGTGCACGTCCATCTCGTGAAAACCACTGAGCATTTCGCGATACGCTTGCGGGCCGATCGCCAGCATCGTGGACAGTCCGATCGCCGACGCCATCGAATAACGACCGCCAACCCAATCCCAGAATTCGAACATGTTGGCGGTGTCGATGCCAAACGCGGAAACCTTTTCAGCGTTGGTCGATAACGCCACAAAGTGCTTTGGAATCGCCGAATCGTCGCCGCCCATTCCGTTGATCAACCAAGTCCGGGCCGTATCGGCGTTGGTCATCGTCTCGATGGTCGTGAACGTCTTGGATGCGACGATGAACAGCGTTTCGGCTGGATCCAAATCGACGGTGGCTTCGGCAAAGTCGGTCGCGTCGACATTGCTGACGAAACGGAACGTCAGGTCTCGCTGGCTGAAGTGGCGCAGCGACTCGTAAGCCATCACGGGCCCAAGATCGGATCCACCGATGCCAACATTGACGATGTTGCGGATGCGTTTGCCGGTGTGGCCTTTCCAGTCGCCGCTGCGAACTCGGTCACAGAACGCGGACATTTTGTCGAGCACCGCGTGGACTTCGGGAACCACGTTGACTCCGTCGACCATGACGGTCGATCCCGCTGGTGCACGCAGCGCGGTGTGCAGGACGGCACGACCTTCGGTCAGATTGATTTTCTCGCCCGTGAACATCGCTTCGATACGGTCTTTCAAACCGACCGCTTCGGCTAGCCCGATCAACAAGCTGATCGTTTCGGCCGTTACGCGGTTCTTGGAATAATCCAGATACAGACCGGATCCCTCGACCGTCATCGTACGGCCTCGATCGGCATCGTCGGCGAACATTTGACGCAAGTGAACGTTCTTGATCGCGTCGAAGTGCTTCTGCAGCGATTTCCACTCGGGGCGTGACGTCAAACTTGGGGTGGGCGATGCGGTCATCAGTGATCCTGGCAGTAGGTAGTTGTCTCGCGGGCATTTTGCCGAACCGACAGGATACCGAAGTCGTCCCAATGGCAACATCACCGACCGAGGCAGCGTCACTGGCAGTCGATGGGACGCAGCTTGGCGAGCAACGCTTCTGAGCGTCAACAACGCTCAGGAAGTTCTACGAAATCTCACCATCGCCGGAAAAACAGAGCAGAACGATCGTCCCAATCGTTTCGGCACCCCAGTATTCGGTATGCCCAAACGACCAACCAAGTCATTCGCCTAAACATCGCGTCTGGTGCTGATTTGTGGCGCCAGATTCGGTCACGCTTCCGTCGTTTGCGTGACCTAGGTTTCTGATAGTCGGTGATCGTGTTTCATCGATTTCGGGGTTTTTGCGGCGAATCTTCGTTGCAATCGCTCCAAACGTTATCATTCGCATCGCTGAACTGGAATTTCGCGGGTGGACAAAGACCTGTCTATCGAAGCTAAGCAGACATTCTCGGTCGTTACCTTACTGGCGACGATCTTGGTTGTTGGCATCCACTACAAGTCGGACATCCCCGACCAACCTAGTGCTGCGCTGGCGACATGGAACCAGTTGTTTCAAGAATTTTGGTTCGGCGGCATCGCACGAGTTGCCGTTCCCATCTTCGCGTTCGCCGCTGGACTGTTTTACTTTCGCAGCGACGACGGAACATTCGCCAGCTATCGCAGCAAGCTTGCTTCGCGAGTTCGCACAGTCGCGATTCCGTTTTTCATCATCGCATCGGTCGCAATCGTGTTTTGGTTGCTGGTTCGCCACGCCGAAGGCAAACCGATCGACATGACGGCTGCCGAGTTCGCCCAGATGTGGGTGCTGCGTCCGCCGGCGGAACAACTTTGGTTCCTGCGCGACTTGATGGTGCTTGTGACCGCAGCGCCGATCATTCGCTGGTGTTGCCAGCGGCGGCTTTGCCGCGGCGTGTTTGTTGGCACGATCGCGATTGCATGGGTGTTTGATGCACAGATGTTTCCGATGGTTGCCGGTTGGCGATTGATTCAAATGGAAACCTTGCTGTTCTTTACGCTCGGATGCGTCGCAGTTTCAAACTATCGACTGATCGAACGTGCGGGTCAATCGTCCGGCAGCATGATCGCAGTTGGATGGGCGTTTTGGGCCGGTTTGGTTGCTGCCCGTATCGGCGTACGAGCAGATTTTGATATTTGGTATGCCGAAGATCACAGCTTGATTGACCTGCTGCTGCATCAGGCATCGATCTTAGTTGGCGTTGTGACTTTGTTTGCGACCGCGTGGCGACTGCGGCGCCCATGGATCATTCGATTGTCGGGCGGTTCGTTCTTTGTTTACTTGGTGCATGAGTTTCCGCTGCGAGCGGTCGCCCACCGCATCAGCGATCGCTTGATCGACCACGACTATTCGTGCTGGATTCTGACACCGATCGTTTTGGTCGGATGCTACGGAGCGGTCATCGTACTGAATCGATTCGCGCCTCGCGGGCTGGCTCTGTTGACCGGCGGTCGCGCGCCGTCGAGTCAACGTAAGAGTTCGCCGAATCAATCTTCATCCCCTTCATTGCCTCCGACGCAACCGTCGGCTTCGTAAACGGATCAACATCATGGAATTCCTGATTGCGATGTTCTGCGTCGCCTCATTGGTTTGGTTGGTTCCAATCTTGCAATCGGCACGACTGATCATCATCGGCATGTTAGTGCTGGGTGTTGGCACGGTGTTAGGGCCAGCTTTCTTTGCCATCAACGGCCCGATCCAGATCAGTTTGGATCGCGTGCTTTGGGGAGCCATGTTTGGTGTGGCGGCAATCGGATGGCGCACTGGCGCCATTGATTTCCCTAAGCTGACTCGAATCGACTGGATGGTTGCCGGAATCGTCGGCTGGTTTTTCGTGCGTACAATCGGCGGGGATGCGGTCCCGGACGGCAGCTCACCGACGGCGCGTTGGTTGTTTTATATCGCCATGCCAGCCGGCATGTACGTGATCGCACGGTTGGTCGAGATACGCCAGCAAGACGTTCGTTTGATGACGCTGGGTGGCATCGGGTTGGGGTTGTACCTGGCCGTTACCGCGATTCTTGAAGTGAGTGGTGTTCACGCGTTTGTTTTTCCACGTTACATCGTCAACGGTGAGGTCTGGGAGTTCTTTGGTCGCGGTCGCGGGCCGCTGATGAACCCGTCAGGCAACGGTTTTGTGATCAGCGTTGCCGTGGCGGCAGCCAGCGTTGGCTTTGTCTATGCGCCGCGGCGAGCCAAGTTGGTTTATGCCGCGATCGTTGGCGTGTTGTTGATCGGCGTCTATGCGACGCTGACCCGAAGTGCCTGGATGGGCGGAATGGGTGCGGCCGGATTGGTCGCCCTGGTTTACTCGCCACGCTGGGTCCGCGTGCTGGGGTTGATGGCGGTCCTGTTGCTTGGCGGTGCGTCCGTGATGGGGTTGAAGGACCAGCTTGTGCAGATGAAACGGGACAAGAACCTGTCGGCGGCTGATGCCCAAAAGTCGATGGCCCTGCGACCCCTGCTAGCCGTGGTCGCTTATGAAATGTTCAAAGACAAGCCAATCACTGGTCACGGTTTCGGGCGATACTACTGTCACAACGCTCCGTACCACAGCGACCGCAGTTGGGAGCTGCCCCTTGAAATCGCTCGGCCATACAACCAGCACAACGTTTTCTTGTCCGTGTTGGTGGACACCGGGATAGTGGGATTGACGCTGTTTGGCGGCTGGATCGTTTGCTTGATCGGCACCGGATGGCGACTGGTTCGCGAACCGGCGAAGAAACCTGAAGCTCGATTCGTCGGATTGATCATGCTTGGCGCGATGATCGCCTACTTCTGCAACGGGATGTTCCAAGACGTGTTGATCATCCCGATGGTCCACATGTTCTTGTTCTTCTTAGGCGGCGTTGCCGTGACAGTGCGTCAAAAAGGCGTCTTGGTCGAAGTCCCGGAAACCAAGATGGTGCCCGTGATTCAACCGCGCCAAGTACCGGCGCCGGACTTTGGAATCACCCCAGCGACACAGCGCTAGTTACGCTAGTTGCGCCGAAGTTCGACGTTCATTCGCGAAAGCGATAGCCGATACCGCGGACGGTTTCGATCAAGTCGGCTGCATCGCCCATTTTTTTGCGAAGGGCGCGAACGTGAACGTCGATCGTTCGTTCAAGCACCATGGTGTCTTCGCCCAGCGCGGCGTCAACCAACTCGAGTCGACCGAAAGCTCGGCCAGGCTGACGAATCAGAGTTTCGAGCAACTGAAACTCGCTCTTGGTTAGTTTCAGTTGAGTTCCGTCGACCGTGGCGACGAACCGTCGACGGTCGATCATGACGCCATGATGTTCGACTTGGTCGCTTTCTTCGAACGCGGGTTCACGCCGTCGCAGCAGCGCCTTCAAACGCTGCAGCAAGACTTTGTAGCTTTCAACCGGCTTAACAACATAGTCGTCGGCACCGACGGCAAACCCGACCACTTGATCGGACTCTTCGCCAAGCGCACTTAGCATCAAAATCAACATGTCCTTGGTCGTCGGATCGGCTCGCAATTGTTTGCACACCTCGACACCGCTCTGGACCGGCAAGTCGACATCCAGGAACACCACGTCAGGCATTTGCAGCTTCGCTTGCTTGATGGCCTCGCGACCATCGGCAGCTCGCAAAACGTCGTAGCCGGCTCGTTGAAGTTGGTATTCCAACGTTTCGGCCAGTGGCCGGTAGTCTTCGACGATCAGAACTTTGGTTTTCGACATGATGTTTTCAGCTTGGTCGATCACGCTGGCTTGGCGAGCGGGCGAGAAGGGCATCGGGAAGGTGGCGCCGGATTCCATGTGTCAGCCTAGAGCGATGCGAAAAGGAGCGATGCGAAAAGGAGCGATGAATCTCTCTTCAGTAGCAAGGTCACATAGTGAACGAAGAATCCATTTCACGCACCCTCACCGAGCCCCCTATTTCGATGAAGGTTTCGTGAATTATTTGCGTGACGGGCCTCACATTTTCCGATCGGGGCTGGCCGCCGTCGCCGGGACGTCGACTTTGGGCAGCAAGACTTCAAAGCGAGCACCTTCGCCGGGATGGCTGGCCAGTCGAACTTCGCCGCCAAGTGCGTGCGTCAGATTCTTGACGATCGAAAGTCCGATGCCGGTGCCTTCGATTACCGCCGACGTGCCGTCGTCGTGGGCCGTGCGTGAGTTCTGCACACGATAAAAGCGTTCAAAGATTCGCTTTTGTTCACCTGCTGAGATTCCGACGCCGTCATCCTGGACCACGATCGCGACCATTTGGCCTTCGTCACGGAGGCTGACGTTCACGTTACCGCCGTTGGGTGTGTACCGAATCGCGTTGCCGATCAAGTTGTTGACGATCGTCAAGGTCGCTTCGCGGTCGCTCATCACATTGCTCATCACATCGCTCACCCCATCACTCTGCACATCGGCCACCCCATCGGCCACCCCATCGGCCACCTCTAAGGCTTCGAACCGCAAGACGATGTTATTGGCTTCGGCAACAGGTTCATTCGAACGCATCGATTCGGCCATGACTTCGGCAAGTTCAACGGCTTGGATCGTCAAGTTGGCCCGCCCCGCTTGGGCTCGGGCCAATTGCATCATGTCGGCGATCAGCCGTTCCAGCCGTAAGCACTGAACGCCGATCTGACTCATGAAGTACATTGCCGCCGTCGGATCATCCTCGATCGCCAACTCGACCGTTTCTGCGTAGCCCTTGATCGCGGCTAACGGAGTTTTCAGTTCGTGCGAAATGTTGGCAACGAATTCACGCCGAGTTTGATCGACTCGGTTTGTTTCGGTTTCGTCTCGCACGGTCACCAGCAATCGGGTTTCGGTTTCCGAAATGATCGGAACGATGTGAACCTTGACCGGGCGCAGCGAGTCTTGACCAGCGATCTCGAGTTGCAACTCTCGAGATCCGTCACCTGCACAGACGGCGCTGATCCCTTTTGCCAATTCGGGGATCCGCACCACTTCACTAAGCAAGCGATCCTGGACCTGCGACTCGCGCGCGACCGCCAACAAATCGGAAGCTGATGGATTGATCAACAAAATCCGGCCGTTGTCCGACAGCAGAATCACGCCTTCCCGCATCATTTGCAGCGCCGACGTCGCCTGCTCGGTGTCCTGCTGAAGCCTGGCCAAGCGTTCGAGGGCTTGGAAAGTTTCCTGGCGGTATCCCCGCAGCGTGCTTTGGACCCGACTCTCGTGAGCGTCCAGGGATCGCTGGACTGCGTAACCAATGCCGATGACGGCCAAAGCGACCGCGGCAACCGTAGCCCATGCTGATCCCGTGATCGCGGCCACGGCGACCGCAACGACAATCGTTCCTACCGTCATCTTGCGTTTTACCGAAGCCAGAGCGTCAAAAAGATCGGCCGGCAGCGGTGTTTTGGATGACGGAGCAAGCATGGGCAAGTTGATCCAAGCAGGGGCGGGCGCTGCCGACTTTTGACCGTACAATCATGGTCGCTAGGCCTCGATTCTGACACAGGCCTAGCGGCGATCTTCATCAAATATTAGCAATTTCACGTCCCGTATACCCATTTCTTAGCCACTCATGCCCAGCCCTCTTCGTGCCCCTGCCGGCAGCCCGAACTTCCCATCGCTCGAGCAAGACGTCCTGAAGTTCTGGGACGAGCATGACATTTACGCTCAATCGCTGGCCGCTCGCGCAGACGGGCCGTCGTTCGTCTTCTTTGAGGGACCGCCGACCGCCAACGGAATGCCGCACCCGGGGCACTGCTTGACTCGCAGCATCAAGGACGTCTTTCCTCGCTACAAAACGATGAAAGGTTTCCGCTGCAATCGCAAAGCCGGTTGGGACACGCACGGGTTGCCCGTCGAAGTCGAAGTCGGCAAAGAAATGGGCATCCATTCCAAAGAAGACATCGAAGCGTACGGCGAAGAACCGTTCATCCAAAAATGCCAACAAAGCGTTTGGCGCTACATGCAACAGTGGCAAACGCTGACTCGGCGTCTGGGATTCTGGGTCGATTTGGAAGATGCCTACGTCACCTATCACCAAAGCTATATCGAAAGCGTTTGGTGGAGCCTGAAAAATCTGTTCGACCGAGGACTGCTGTACCAAGGTCACAAAATCGTGTGGTGGTGGGCCCAGGGCGGAACCGCTCTGTCGGCCGGCGAAGTCGGACAGGGCTACCGCGAAGTCGCTGACCCCAGCGTTTATGTGCTGTTCCCGTTGCTGGACGATTCGGGCGAGCCGACCAACCGATCGCTCGTCGTTTGGACGACGACCCCGTGGACGCTGCCCAGCAACATGTTCGCCGCCGTTCATCCGACCGATGTCCAGTACAGTGTCGTGCGTGACCCGGAAACCGGAAACGAACTAGTGATGGCGACGAAGTTGGTTGACACGATCGCCGGCAAACTGAAACGAGAACTCGAACCCGTCGAACAAATCAGTGGCGCGTCGCTGATCGGACGTCGTTATCAACCGCCCTTTGATGATTACGTCAAAACGACCGGCAACCCGACGGGCAAGCTAGCCGTGGGCGGCGATACCGAGTCGCTGTATTGGCGTGTCGTCGCGGCTGAATTTGTCACGACGGAATCCGGTTCGGGCATCGTCCACCAAGCACCAGCGTTTGGCGAAGTCGACCACGAAGTTTTGGTCGCCGAACAGAAACGTTTCACCGAAGGCAGCGGCCCGGAACTGTTGTGTGCGGTCGGTCCGGACGGAAAATTCACGGACGAGTTTTCGGCGATGAAAGGAACCTGGGTCAAGGATGCTGATAAACCGATCATCCGATTGCTGAAGGAATCGGCAAAGCTGCTGATGCAAGAACAGTATCTGCACGAGTATCCGTTCTGTTGGCGGGCCAGCGAAGATCCGCTGATCCAGTATCCACGTCGCAGTTGGTTCGTTCGAACCACCAAGTTCCGCGACCTGATGTTAAAGAACAATTCGAAGATCGGTTGGCAACCCGAACACATCCGCGACGGCCGGTTCGGAAACTTCTTGGAATCCAACGTCGACTGGGCGTTGTCGCGCGAACGTTACTGGGGCACGCCGCTGCCGATCTGGATCTGCGAAGAAACCGGACGTGGCGAAGCGGTCGACAACTATGACGAACTGCTTGCGAAACCCGGAATGACCGGCGACGACGTTTGGTTGGCGGCCAAGGCGGCCAACCCTGAACTGGTTGACGATCTGCGTGTTCACAAACCGTACATCGATGCGGTCACGTATGATTCGCCGTTCGCCGACGGTGCTCGCATGAAACGAGTCACCGAGGTCATCGATTGTTGGTACGACAGTGGTGCGATGTCGTTCGCCCAGTGGGGATGGCCACATCAAAACGATGAACAATTCCGCGATCAGTTCCCGGCCGACTTCATCAGCGAAGCACTCGACCAAACGCGCGGCTGGTTCTATAGCCAGTTGGCGATCAGCACGATGTTGTTCGGCGAGGGTGCGTCGATCAACGAGACGGAATCCGGTGTCTCGCCGACGCCTGCGAATCCACACGCGACGATGGACGACGCCGATTTCCCGATCCCGTTCCGCAACTGCATCGTCCTGGGGCTGATGCTTGGCGAAGACGGCAAGAAGATGTCCAAAAAGGACAAGAACTTCCGCGAACCCAACGAGATCTTCGACAAGTACGGTGCCGACGCGCTGCGCTGGTTCTTCTTCAGCAAGCAAACGCCGTGGACCGCGATCCAGTACAAAGAACAAGCGATCAAGGACTCGATCCCCGAGTTCCTGTTGCGGACTTGGAACACGTTCAGCTTCCTGGCGATCTATGCCGAAATCGACGGTTTCGACCCGACCACGGCGACCGGTGCCGACGATCAACTTTCGCCAGCATCGCTTGCCAGTGCGCCGACGTATCGCGATGCATCGCAGCGCAGTGAGATCGATCGTTGGATCTTGTCGGAACTGAATCAAACGATCCGAACGGTGACTGAGAAAATGGACGCGCTGGATAACTACAACGCGTGCAGGGCGATCACCGGATTGGTCGACGGACTGAGCAACTGGTACGTCCGCCGCAGCCGCGATCGGTTCTGGGCTTCGGACGCTAATTCGCAAGACAAGGCCGACGCGTACTGGACGTTGTACGAAACGATGTTGGAAGTGGCCAAACTGGTTGCTCCGTTCGTGCCGTTCTTGTCCGAAACGTTGTGGCAAAACCTGGCGGCACCGTTCGGCGACAAGGCACGCAAGAGCGTCCACCTGTGCGACTATCCGGAAGAGATGACCAATCGCATCGACGAAGATCTGTCGGCGTCAATGACGCTGCTGCGCGAGATCGCGTCGCTCGGGCGTGCTGCTCGCGCCGAAGCAAAACTGAAAGTCCGCTTGCCGCTATCGCGAGTCGAAGTCGTGCTGACCAGTGATCAACGCATCGCTTGGTTGCAGAACCACGACGAACTCGTTCGCGAAGAACTGAACGTCAAGGAAGTCCATTACACGACCGAAGGCGACCAGTACGTTCAGTACACGGTGGTGCCGAATTTCAAACGACTCGGCCCAAAAGTTGGCAAGCAAATTCCGGCCGTCAAAGCCGCTTTGTCAAAAGCGGACGGCAACGAATTCTTGCACCAGCTCTCAACGGCCGGTTTCGTGACACTCGAATTACCGGGCGGCGAAGTTCGACTGGACAGCGACGATATCGAGGTTCGCTTGCAGGCTCGTGATGGCTGGGCCGCCGCCCAGGGGACTCAGTGCGTGGTCGTGCTGAACACCGAAGTCACTGACGAGCTGCGCCGCGAAGGAGTGGCGAAGGACTTGATCCGCACCATCCAAAGCCAACGCAAAGAAATCGCTTGTGACTACACCGATCGCATCGAAGTCGGCATCGTCACCGATGAAGCCGAAGTGACCGCCGCCGTCGAAGAACACGGCAAATTGATCGCCGGCGAAACGCTTGCCGATAAATTATCGATCGGCGAAATCGAAGGCGTCACGCCGGTCGATACGGAATCGGGTAAGGTCTACGTTCGTGTGGTGAAGGCATGACCGATCCTGTGAAGGCTGTTTCCGTTGCCGTCTTCCTGAGCGGTGGCGGCCGGACGCTGGAAAACTTGATCGTGCATCGTGATCAGCATGCGTTGCCGATCGATTTACGGTTGGTGATCAGCAGCAGCGCCAAGGTGCGCGGCGTCAGCGTTGGCCGCGATGCCGGGATACCGACGGAAGTGATCTTAAAAAAGGATCATCCCGATTCAGCCGAATATTGCCGAGCGATGTTTGATCCGGTACGTAAGTGCGGCGCGGACATCGTCGTGATGGCAGGCTTCCTGAAGCACGTGCTGATCCCAGACGACTTCACCAACCGAGTCATCAACATTCACCCATCGTTGTTGCCCGCATTCGGTGGGCCGGGGATGTACGGCAGCCGTGTTCACACAGCGGCAATCGACCGAGGCGTCCAGGTCAGTGGATGCACGGTCCACTATGTGGACAACCACTACGACAATGGTCCCATCATTCTGCAGCGGTGGTGCGAGGTCGAACCAGTCGACACACCCGATTCGCTAGCCGCAAAAGTGTTCGACTTGGAATGCGAAGCGTTGCCGGCGGCGATTCGAGATGTCGCAAGCAAGTCTTGAGCTTACGAAAATGAGTTCGGAAGCATCACTTTCCGAATGGGCGACGCTGTCGCGGATTTCACTCGGATGTCTCTGTCTTAACGATTGCCAGCAGGTCGTTACGGCTGGACAGTGAACCAGCGTGAGTCACGCTTTGGTTCGGCTTTGGCTTGCGGCTTAACAGCGACCGGGCGAACCGCGGTTTCGTTTCGCACCAACGCGACTTCGCGTGCTGGTGTTCCTTGCCACGTCGAACGGCTTGATGCACTGTTGGCGTCGGCCGGTGGATACGACCGTGCCGGCGGCAGCGGCGGTGCTTCGAAATTGGCTCGCGAAACACCACTGCGAACGGCGTCGAGTGACTCGAATGGCGAAGGCTCGTTGCTTGGCGCACGAATCGGTTCTGCGGCAGTGAACGACGGCGGCGTCAAGCTGACCGGGTCACGCGGCGCCGCAAACCGGGGTGCCGAAAAGTTCGGTGCTTCTGCGGCAGCACGTGGCTGAGTCTCGGTGCGGATCATCGCGGTCGAATCGTCCGCGTCTTGCAACTGCCAATACGATTTCGAGGCGGGTTCGCGCGGCTGAGTTTCAGTCGGCTCCGGTGCAGCCGATGGCTGCGGATCCAAGTAATTGGGCGCCGAGTAACTTGGCGGCGCCGGTGCGTAGTTCGAGTCATAGTCCTGGCGTGAACTCGTCTCGCTGCGTTCATAGCTATTGAGCTGAGGCTGGTTCATCGGCGCCAAATCGCCGGCGCCTGATTGAGCACGCGGATCCGAAGGCGATCCCGTCAGTGGTGATACGGTCGGTTGGTTGCCATATCCGTAACCGTAGTCGCTCGATGGGGCAGGAGCCGTTGATGGAATGGGTAC
>JBAUHR010000173.1:0-2403 GCA_049680385.1 Rubripirellula sp.
CGGAAACGTTAGATCAGCAACACACAAAGCATCGGCTTTGGACGCATAGCCGACCCGAAGCCGTTTTCGCTGTTCTGGCTCAGTTTGACTGCATGCATCTTGTCGCATCCGCAGTCAGCCCCGCAAATCCGTCTGTTGGACAATCGCAGGTGATAAAGGGGTTGGAAGAGGCGTTATCCCAAGCGGTAAGGTGGCTGCACGACGGGTCAATGCAATTTGACCTAAACCCATCCTACAACATGCGATTATTAGAAGACGCAGGGTCATTTGCGACCCTTGCACGGACGTACGTTGACATTGCCGACTTCCACAAAATGTACGGGCGACGTCAAGTTGAGGTAATTGTTGACAGCGAGCTGCGACGTGTGAGATTTCAAACGCCAGCCAACCGTGATCCGGCGACCGCCATGTACGGAATGATCGAAAATTCGTCTCAGCATCGGCTTCTATCAGAAGCGGGACAACCAAATCAACTAGCGGCTGATGAGTTGCGTAAAGTGCTGGGTCGAGACGCTTTTGCTTCTGATGCGTCAGGTTTGAAACTGATTGACATCGACGTCGCGGGCAACGCAAAAATCAAAGAGCACCTTCAGAGTCAATTCCCAAAAGAGCCCCTCGCCCTTGATCCGAGCGTTAATCTCGAAGGTTTCACGGTTGGGGATCTGAACGCTTTCTATGACGCTATGCGTGCATACAGCTTTTGTCTGACCGTTGGTTTTCTGCGGGGCATCACCGAATGGCAACTGGAGCAGATCGAGGTCGTACCTACGCAATGCCTGCTGCGTGATCGTTTCGTCGAAATGATTAGAATGCTTTCTGGCCTCAATGACTCGGTTATTCAGAAAGTAGCGGACCGGCTTTCTTACGACGATCGCACGAAACAACCAGACTTGTTTCAGCAGCCATTGATCAGCGGGCCGGACACTGTTAGTTGGAGTGTCTGTCAGATTCTCGGGTCTCGACACCTGCGAAATATGCTGCGTCTGATGAATCGCACGCCGTCTCAACAAAAGCTTGCCTCAACTTTGGTAGGCACCCGCGACAAGATTATGATCCGTGAATTTGGACGAGACTTTTTTGCAAAGCTCGGCGGCTGCTCATTCAAACCTGACACAGATGTCAGTGGTGGCGGTGAAAACGGCGACATTGACATGTTGGTCTACAACCCGAAGTTCGGTGATGAATTGTTGTTGATCGAAGCAAAGGCGATCCTCGCCGTAGATGAGATCAACGAGGTTCATCAGGCAACGCTTGAGATGCAACATGGGCAGGAACAACTGGCGAAGATCGAGCGAATCTTGGAAGCAATGACTCAAGAAGAAAAATCGCAGCTGTTCAAATTTGTTGATTGGAAAAAAGTTAAAACTATTTATGGGATTGTGGTCGCAGCTGAAGCAGAGCCCAACGACAACCTTGATAGCGACAAATATCCGGCTATCTCCCTTCAAACCATTAAGGCAAGACTGAGGAAAAACCATTTCGCGTCCCCTAAGAAATTTTGGACGGCCTGCCGCGATCGACATTGGATGAAAGGCTATGAAAAGGCGATCGAGACCCACCGCCCGGTCAGGGTTGGCGATGTGACTTATGAGCTTCCGCACTTAAGTTTGCCGAAAGTGCTTGAACGCGTTGAATCGGAATCGCCAAATGTAGGACGTCACAAACGACGAAAGGTACTTCGAAATAGCCCGCGTCGGTAGCCGTTTCCAACTTCACCGATACCTTTGGCAAGCGAGCGTGCTGACGTTACGGCCTGATGTCGTCGGTTTGGAAAACCGGTAGAATGACGTAGTCGAAACAAGCAAAGTCAGCCTGGTATTGGCTTGCTTACCAACAAGGAACTATCAGCCGAGAGAGCAAGACGCTTGAACCGCGAACAACTGAAACAACTTGAAAAACAGCTTTGGAGTGCGGCGGATAATCTGCGGGCGAACTCGGGGCTGAAGGCGAATCAGTATTCGACGCCGATTCTGGGGCTGATCTTCCTTCGCTTTGCCGACAATATTTATCGTGGGCACGAGGCCGAGATCAACGCGGAGTTTGAAAAGCTGTCGGGGACGCGGCGGGAGAAGCCGATTTCCGAGATTGCGATCGCGAAGTGCGGGTTCTATCTGCCCGACGAGGCTCGGTACGAGTACCTGCTGGAACTGCCGGAAAAGGAGAACATTGCCAACAAGATCAAGCAGGCGATGGTGGCGATCGAGCAGCATAAGCCGGAACTCGAGGATACGCTGCCCAAGGACGACTACTTCGAGCTGATGCCGGACAATTCGTCGTCGCTGTTGAAGTCATTGCTGAAAACGTTTGCTGACATCCCCGCCGATGCCGAGGGCGACGTCTTCGGTCAGATCTACGAATATTTCCTGGGCAACTTTGCATTGGCCGAGGGCCAGGGTGGTGGGG
>JBAUHR010000174.1:0-6825 GCA_049680385.1 Rubripirellula sp.
TAATCGCACCGTCGGCTCTCTGAACTTTGACCAAATAGTCGACACCAGACTCGACGGCGTTGTCGATGTCATCTTTTAGGTACAGCGACGACGATACATCGCCAACCGGTTCTTGCCCGAATGCCGCCCCTGTGTTTCCAAGTGAGGTGATACCGGGCGACGTCGCAAACATCGAACCGAGTCCTAGCAAACAACGGCGACGATCGATCGGAACCGAAATGCGATTGGGCGAGAGTGATTTTTCGTGCATCGGGTTACTCTTTTGCTGCCGCTTGATTGGCAATCGCTCGGAAATACGCCTCGATTTCGCGGCGATATTGAATGGGCACGTTCGGCGCCGCTGATTCAGCCGCGTCGTCCGTCCGTCGCTGACGTAGTTCGCCCCATTGGATTCCGTCTCGATTGATGTCGCGAGAATCGACCATGCCGCCGTCGGGCATTTCACCCATCTGCGATTCATCACCGGGCTTGCCAGGAGGCGAAGGTTGATCCGAAGGCGGACTTGGCGGCCCCTGCGACGGCGCGGGCGGATCGATTCGATCTTGCCGTTGTTTGGCGGCAGCTTGTGATTGAGCTTCGACAAGCCCGGCTAACGTCGGCGAGGCTTCGGCCGCGGTGGATGGCTTGCTTTGTCCCGGTTTCTGACCAGGTTCCTGACCGGTTTTTTGCCCTGGTTGCTGTCCGGAATTATCACCCGGTTCTTGTCCGGGTGGCTGATCCGATGGGTTTTCGCCTTCGCTTGATTCGGAACTTTGTTCGGACTTCTTTTCGGACGCGATGGATTGATCGAGTTCGTCGAGTGTCTGGGCAAGCTGCTCGGCGCGTTCCTGAGCCGGGCTGGGCTGGGTGTCCCCCTGTGACGGTTCCGGCGCGTCGCCCTGCGATGGCGGTTGCCCCGGTTCTTGATCGCCGAATTGTTCCCCGAGCGAAGCGGCTGCTTGTGCAATGGCTGTTTCGGCGGCGGCTATCTTGCGACTCGCTTCGGGCGATTGTTTGGAATCCTGGGCTGCCCGGTCCAGCGAATCCGCAGCCTCACTAGCGGCCTGAGTCGCGCCTTCATCGATCATCTTGGCTGATTCGTCCAACGCAAAAGCTTCTTGTTGGTGATCGAGACGTTCTTCGTGTCGTGCGGCGCGTTTCAGCGTTTCCGACGCTTCGTCCACATCGTCGGTCACCCGTTGTTGCTGCTTGGCGAGCCCATCGGCACGTTCGGTCGGCGCCCGCAACTGATCATCGATTTCCGATCGCTTGACCAACTGGTTCAGCGCCTCGCCGATTTCATCCAGTTCGCTACGCGACCGTGAAGTCATTCGCTGGCTGAGCTCGGCGGCTGGATTCGGTTTGTCCAGTTTTTCCAGTCGTTGTTTCTCGAGTTTCTTTTGCTGTGCTTCGGCCTGCGCTTCCATCGCTTTGGCAAGTTCGGCGGTCTGACGTGCTGCTGCCTCGGCCTGAGTTGCTTCGGCCAGTCTCGCTTCAGTACGCGCGAGGTCGTTTTCGAGTGCCTCTTTTCGTTGGGGTTCGCGTTTCATGCGATCCTTGATGTTGCCTTGTTCGCGTTTGGCATCGCGTTCTTTTCGTTGGGCTGCCTGCATTCGCCGATTGGCTTCCTGGACGGTTCGCTGCCAATCTTTACGAATTTCGCCGACCGCACGCGACGCTTGCGTCATGGCATCGCGTTCGAATCGTTCAAGTTCGCGAGCCAACTTTTCGCGTTGCCCATTCTCTAAATCTGCTGGCTCTAAGTCTGCTGGCGTCTTTTCAGCACTGTCGGCAGCCGATTTGTCGATCGGCAACAGTTGCTTCGACGCCTGGTCAACGGCCGACGCCATCTGCTTTGCCGTTTCGCGAATTTTTGTCAGCGGAGCGTTCTCGCCGCCCATTTGGTTCGTCTGATCAACAGCGTCTTTCAACTGTTGGCGAACCGTTTCGACGGATTCCTTCAATTTCGGCGTCGCCGCCGATTCACTGGCACGCTTGGCCGTGTTTAGCAGCGCATCGTTCACCAAACCGGCGCGACGGGCGACGTCGGCTAACTGTTTGGTGGCACGCGTCTTGGATTCTTGAAACGCATCGTCGCTTCGTTGGAGCGTCTGGTTCATCCCGGCTTCGTCACGCGCCGATTGCTCGAGCGATTTTTTGGCCTGGTCAACCGCCTGCTTCGCAATGTCGGACAACGCCTGTTGCATTGGCTGGTTGCGTTTGAGTTCCTGTTCCAACCGCTTCAACAATTCCTCGGGACGGCTATTGGCGGCGTCGGCAATATTTTTGGCCTGATTGAAACGCCGCTCAAGTTCATCAGCGATCTTCAATTCTTGTTCGGCCTTGCGAAGTTCGTCGCGCGACTGTGACACATCTTCGCCGCTAGCTGCTTTTTCGAAATGTTCGGCGGTTTGACGCAGCGAAGTGGCAAGCTCTTCCATCGCCGCCGCAGCTTCCTGCAGCGACTCCTTGCGCTTCGCATCATCAGCATCCGCCGACTCGCTGGCTTCCGCCATCGCGTCTTCCGACCGCTGTTTCGCGTCCTGGATTTGCGCAGCCGCAGCATCAGCGTCGCGAGCCAACTCGCGATTCTCGGCGGAATTCAAATCCGCCGTGTTGGCAAAGTCGACCAGTGCTTCCAACGTCTGAGTGACTTCGGTCATCGCCGGCGTCTGCTGCGATGCAAGCTCTTCGGCGGTCGGCGCCGAATCGTCGCTCCGCTCGTCGACTTCTTTCTTGACCTTTTCGACCATCTCGGCCGCTTTGTTCGCCTGCTCGGGCAGCGTCAGCACGTACTTTGAAATCGTGGCACGAGCTTCGACCACATTCGGCTGCAATGTCGCAATCGCCCCGGCAAGGTTCTGTCCTAATGAGTGCAACGGCGTCCCAGCAGCGATCATGTCATCGCTACTCCATCGGCGTTTGGACATGCGTTCGCGCGCCGCCGAAAAATCTTCGTTATGCCGACTGCGGTCGATGGGTTCGATCAGCTTCCAATCGAATTTTAGTTTTTGCAACAAACGAACGGGCCATTCCATCGCCGCAGCGTATCGCTCTAACCACATCGCGTGCCCCCACTTGGCAGTGGCGTCGGCGACCAACTTACGTTCCGATTCCGCAAGCGATCGCGTCTCGCGAAGCCCCATTTCGACTTCGTGAACAGCTTCGATGACATTGAATGCTGATGCCAAAGCACGGTGAACGTCCATCGCTGGCTCGTCGCGATAGTCGACAAAACCATTTTCGGTAACGTTTTCAATGGCTCGGTCGATCAAGTTCAAATCGGCCGCGTACTGCAAGTCAACCGATGGCAGCGCGCGATGCAGTTTGACTTCGCGCTGGACACGCCCCGTCCACTCCGATCGAGTCAACTCGAATTCGTGGTCGTACCAGTTTGCCTCGCGAACGAACTGGGCTGCATTTTGCGAATCCTTTTCGTTAACCACTCGATCGCGTGCTCGATTCGCACTTTGACCGGCTCGCTCCATCTCTTCGATCACGTCGGCGATCGGGCCCATCGTTTTGTGGATATCGCGCACCATCGATTGGATCGTCGACTATAACCGGTCGTCGTTCATTCCGTGACTGTACTTGCTCATCACCTCGTTGCCGAACGATTCGACCAAACTTCGCAGTTGTCCTTCCGGTCGCATTTCTCGCGTGATGTCATCGAATCGGTTTTGCCAGTTTGCGGACCACCGAATCCATTGGTTCTGGTAATGCCGAAGCGTTGATTCGGGCATGGTCAGTTTGTGGCGATCGACTAAACCATCGATCTCTTTCATCCGTCCCATGATCACGGTCAAGTACCGGCCAAAACGTTCGAACGGCATCTTGGTACCATCCGTGTTTTCGGCTCGGATCAAAGGTCGCAAGCTACGATTGAGAGAAGAAACGTCGGATCCAATCGCGATCGTGAACTCAGTGCCAAAGTGGCTTCGCATCAATTGGTTGATTCGCGACGCTTGAGCGGCGATGGACTTTGAAGCTGCCGCGACGCTTCGAAGTTCTTTTTGACGTTCGTTCTTCCATGACGGATGCTGTTCATCAGCCGCAAACACCCCCGATGCGAACACATGCTTCAGCGACAAATCAAGATCCTGTAAACCGCGGCCGACTAACTCGATCGTTCGCGCGTCTGAAAGAGTGGTGGTGTCGGTGATCTGTTGCCCGATCCGAGCCATTAATGGATCCGTCGTGGCGGTCAACGCATCGAGGTCCGGTTGAACGGCTCGAATGGCTGCAGCATCCGCTGAATCCGATGCAACGCGAAGCTGTTCCGACAACTTCGTCGCGCGGCTGGTCCATTCGTCGACGAGGGTGGTCAGGTTCGCCAGCTTATCGAGTCGCCGGTGACGATCTCGGTCGAATTGTTCGTCCGCAACCAACAGTTCGATGAACGGCGACTCACCGCGCTGACCTAGTCGGTCGATGGCGACGAGTCGCGTTCGCACGATGTCACCACCGGTAAGTTTGGTTGTTTCCTGGCCGTCAACGACACGGTGCAGCAAGTCCCAATCCCAATCGATCTGGATTTTCCGATCCGAACCAGGGATCGCAACGTTTCGCTCGATCAACGCGTGGTTGTTGATCTGGAATTCCTGGATGACTCGGTCCATCGGCAAGTCATCCGTCGCAAACGCCGACAACGAAACGACCTCCAAAGGCGACACCATCAGTTCCGTCGCTTGCATAGCCGCCCACACAACACTCGGCGGGCGATCGGCGATTGGCGTGATCGTGTTCTGAGGACTGAAGGGGTTGTTCAGACCTGATCGCTGACTGGTGGCATCGACTTGATACTGAGTCGGTGTTTTGATGGGAATCATCGTGCGAAAGATCTCGCGCGAGCCATCAACCGGTTCCAGCTCATATTCGGGACCACGTGATCCGACACGAACGGTGGCATTCTCGACGGCTTCGTCGAATCGGACTGTCAAATGCGCACGAGTCCCGATAAACGCTTCCAAGTCCCCGTGTTCGGCTTCTTCGATTCGGTCATCGAGGTTCGCGTAGTCCGGAAATTGATAACGTTTTTGATACGACACCACTTGCGGACGGGGCAGCGGTGTGAGGGTGTGCCATCGTGTGATCGCGTCGCCGCCAACGATTCGGTAGTCCACCGGTTCGGTCCCGACCAACACATTGGCTGCAAAAAGTTCGCTTTGCGGTTCACTTTGCTTTTCGTCGCTGGCCAATTTCGGCGTTGCGTTTGCGGAGCCAACTAGCCGAATCGACATGGGCGTTTGACCATTGGTTCCGTCATCCATTCGCCACTGCAAGGTAACTTCGTCAGCCATCACGCCACCGACGCGAACGATCACGCCAACCGCGTCACCTTCGGCAACGAAACCTGTCGCAGGATCCGGTGTGACAATGGTCAGCGTCGTTAGTGACGCTCGCTCGATGGCCAGACCTGGAAGCATGGCACGGGCAAACCGACGTGCAAACTGCGCGCGCGGTATCAACATCAGTGCT
The DNA here is from genome assembly GCA_049680385.1 of Rubripirellula sp. Lineage (GTDB taxonomy): Bacteria > Planctomycetota > Planctomycetia > Pirellulales > Pirellulaceae > Rubripirellula. The sequence continues at coordinate 5,458 of JBAUHR010000174.1, forward strand.
GACGCAACCGCGACAAGAACCATCGCGCACATCATCCAGCGTTTGACCAAACTGATCGGCAGCAACTTGGCCACGTTAACCATCGACGTTCGACGTCCGACGCTGCTCTGCAGTCGCTCTCGAAAACGCTCGGATCCGTTGGCCGAATTTGGGTTGGCCAGTTCGACCGCGGACAGCAAATCGTCACGCAATCGTGGATCGGCAGACTCAAGTTGACGCGCGATTTGACGCGGATCTTGCTGGCCGAGATGCCGCAGTCCATATCGCCATGCTGACGCGCCGACCACGCCGTATCCGACAAGGCTAAGCATCCAACGGACACCATCGGACAATATCCAAACGTAATCACAAACCGCGATGACGGTGATTGCCGCGATTGCCGCAACCAATCCAACCGCGATCGCCCGGATGATCAGCAGCACGCGTCGCCTACGCGTGAACTGATCCAACGCCGAAGCCGTCGTGGGGCTTAGGTCTAGTTGGGTTTGCAAGTTTCCAGTGACAGATGCCATCGTTACACCAACCCCGCTTTCTTACGCAGCAACCACTCGAGTCCGAGGACTCCGATGACGGCCCAAAACCAATAGAACGATTGCCAAACCAAGACGTCCGATTCAACGATTGCCCCCGATGACAACGGCCGAAGTGAATCCAGGATATCGGACGCTGATGATTCATGCAGATAGACGCCGCCGCCCGCATTGGCGATTTCGGTTAGAGCGTTACGATTCAAACTGACACGGTTCATTTCGACGTTGTCGCGGGTTCGGACCCAAATTGGCGACGACGCTTGCAACGCGCCCGCGTCAAAACCGCTGGCGCGAATACGAACTTCGTAACTTCCAGCAGCAAGTTTTTCGGTCGTCCCCAAATACGTTCCTCGCGCCGGATCGTCGATCGACATGGGAACGGTTGCGACGATTTCGTTATCGGCAATCACTAACGCGTCAACCGTCGCATCGCCGACGGGTTTGCCGTTGGTGTCCTGCAATCGTGCCCGGATAACAGCAGACTCGCCTGGGACGTACTCAATTCGGTCAGTCCCGATGGCCACGTATTCGTCGCTGGCTGCGTAGGGCGGTTGCATCGATACAGCCACCAACTGGTTCCAAAACCGGGCGTGAAAACGGTCGGCAACCTTGTATCGCCACCGCCACGACTCGTCCGACGAAACATAGAAAACTCGACCCGCGCCAAACAGTCGCGTCACCAACCAAGGCGAACGAGTGCCGTCGGTGTTGATCGCGTCCGCCCACGACTCAGCGCCCTCTTGAACCTCAACCGACACGGCCGACTGAGGCGACGGCAATTGCGACCACAACTGTTCCAGATCCGTCTTTTCGCCACCTAGGTTGAACACGGGTTGTT
>JBAUHR010000175.1:0-8071 GCA_049680385.1 Rubripirellula sp.
ACTAAATAGTCCACCTGCTGCCAACGAAGCCAAGGTCGCCCCCAAACGACTGGAAGGCAAGTACCAACTCACCCCCAATTTCGTCTTTGATGTTCGCTACGACGATGGCCACATGATGGTTGGCATAACCAATCAGCCGACCAACGAGGTGTTCGCTGACTCACCCACGCTTTGGTCATACCGCGGCATCGAAGCCAAGCTGGAATTTCATGTTCGATCCAGCGGCCCAGCTCACGCGCTGACGCTGCACCAGAACGGCGTTGCCCAGAAGGCAAAGCGGATCGGTGATTAGTCACGCTTGAGAAGCATTTCCAATCGCTGCTTTTTGTTGGGGGGAGGACGATGGCAAGAACCGCTAGTGGGTTTGTCGATTAAACCAGCCGGAACCCGCTAGCGTCCGGTTCGGCGACGTTAACCGTGGGCTCGCGTCCGAGACCTGATCGTTGTTTATGAACCAACGCATAAATCAACAAACCGCAGTAGCGTGCCGATTGAGCTTGAGCTGGAAATCCTCCGGCAACTCTGGGACCACCGACCGATAACAGGAAAGCAGGTGGCCGAGAGCCTGAGACCGAATCGGCAAATCACTTACTAGGCCGTGATGACGATGCTTGGTGTGATGGAATCGAAAGGTTACGTCAAACGCAAGCGAGCCGACGGCTGCTTCGTCTATCAGGTTCGCGTGACGGCCAAAGTTATGAACTTTCCGTGGGCATGAATCCGGTCAAGATCGAGGTCGAGCGGGACGTGGTGCTTGGACGAAGCGGTCAGCTTTAGTCAGGTCCATGCACAAATAAAACAAGCCCCGCGTGAACCAGTCACGCGGGGCTTCGAGTTACATTCCATCAATCACTTGATGGGTTACCAGTTGAATTGCATGCCAACGTATCCGCCGTGCAGCAAGTAGCTGTCGTCAGCGTGAATGTTGCCGCTGGCGGCGACCGACGAGTAGTAGTTCGGATAGTTATCATCCGCACTTGCGACACCCGTGATTCCCATCACTCGGTAGCCACCGGTGATCGTCCAAGCGTTGCTGATGCGATAGCCAAGACCCAAATCCAGTTCGCCTAGCGTTGCCAGGACCGTGTCGGTCGATGTGGTATCGATCGTTTGAGTGTTGTCGCCGTTCAGGTAAGCAAGTTGCGTTTCGGTTCCCAAACGGTGCCTCAGTTCAGCACGGTTGCCGTACAAGCCAAACTTACCGCCAATGTTGAAGTTCAATCGCTTGCCGAGGCAGTAGTTCAACATTCCGCCGAACTGATAGCCCATCAAGTTGTTCTCGACATCAACGTTGTCGTAGATGTCCTGTGCTTGATAGCCAGGTGCACCGTCGACGTTGTAAGCGGTTTCCATCGAGTCATCGATTTGCAACCAGCGGAAACCGTGACTTGTCATGACGCGAACACGTCCGCTGCTTGAACGAGCAAGCGGTCCAGTTGCACCGCCGTAACCTCGTCCACCGCCTAGTCCTAATCCACGTCCGAAGACAGACCCGTTACCACATCCAGCATAGGCGGCCCGTTGAGCGCCCATCAAACCAAAGCTAAACAAGTTCGCTTCGATACCTTGAAACTGAAGGTCACGCGAAACGCGGACATTGGTCGCACCCAACGAATCGACCGAGGCTCCGTCGATTTGGTCATAGACAGTCTCTGGTCCACTGCCGAAGTTCAAGCTGACATCACGATACTGAGGCATCGATGCGCGAATGGCACCAGCAGCACCTGACGCAATGACTTGCTCTTCGCCCGGGTTCCACAACAAGTATGAAATGCCCAAACCGAAGCGACCGTTGTCTAGGTAACGACCAGCACTGATATCGAAACCTGTCGAGTAGCCTGGATCGACCTGCGAGGTGTTGAATCCATTGCCAAAGTTGGTGCCGGTGGCGATTTGACGTCCAGCACCTTCTTCAAGCGTGAAGAACAACAGGTTGGCACCACCAAAGTACGGGAACAGCGCTGGGCGAGACGCTACACCACCTGCGTTGCATGACGACGCTCCGTTGTAAGTCGTTCCGTCCCAGTTGGACGAAACCGCTTGGCTGTACGCACTCACACCACTCCCACACGCACCCGACGACTGCGGCGCGGCACCGTAGGAATGGTTGCTGTACGAATGAGTGCCGTGCGAATGGGTGCTGTATCCGTTTGCTTCGCAAGGTGCACAACCAGCCGACGGCATGGGTGCTGCTTGATACGGAGCTGCTTGATACGGTGCCGACTGATAAGGCGCGGATTGATGAGGCGAGTTGTCAGGCGCAGCAATCGGTGCCGGCAACTCTTCTACTGCGGCGTTAGATTTGATTTTTTTGGCGGCGTTCTTTACTTGTGCCGCGGCTTCACCAGCCGATTGAGTCTTTTCCGAAACGGGTCGAAAATTGTTCCAGCGTGAAGGAGCTGAGTAGGGTGACTGGGCATACGCAACACCATTGGCACCGATGATGCCAAGTCCGATGGCAACTGCCGAATTTCGTAATAGGTTCGTTTTCATTAATCAAATCCTTTGCAATGTCTCGTCGCTGCTGAAGCTCAAATTTCGAAGGAACGCCATAAAACACGAATGTATCTTGGCGTTCCGCCGAACCGAGGCATCGACGAGCGAACACGATGGAAGGCGAAGTCCTTTTCGGTGTATCGAATCCTTTCTCAGAAAGAACGATCTAAAGAACCCGGCTCCTGCCGTGCCCCCAATCCAATCACTCACATGCTGAATTGAGAAAGTCTCTCCGGGATTTGCATCGACATGCGGATACGTCTGGTCAGTGCCGAACCCTCTGACGAACCCGAAAGTTACCGACAAGGCAAGCTACAACTCGGCCCACGTTGGTGGCTTATCTGTTCCGAAGACTCACCATCAATCCGGCACCATTGGCCAACCGGCACAGTTTGAAATCGCAGTCCGGGCGACGTTACAAATCGAAGTAGCCCGCCAAAGCGTTCAGTCGTCATTGCCCCGTGTCAGGTGTCCGCTGCGATTGATGGCAAGCACCAACCACATCATCACCGTGACACTACTGAACGCACCAAAGATTCCGATCAGACTGAGGTCCTGGATTCCAAACGGGCCTTGTTCGTGAAACAATAGTGGCGGCACCTTCATCGCCAACAAAAGCGACGACCCCAAAAACACTGCGCTAGCCATCAACCCCAGGACGAGACGGTTAACCGTCGGCCCCAACTTTTGATGTTCCAGCGTGACGCGCAGGCTACCCTGCCGAGCCATCTTCAGCAGTGTGATCAGTTCGTCAGGTGCTGATTCTAAGAAATTCTCCGTTTCCAAATACACGCGTCTGGCTTGACGAATTCGGCGCCCCGGACTGAGTCGGCGAATCATCGAACCGCGAACGTATTTCTTCACGACATCCAACGAGTCAAAACTTGCGCCCAACTCTCGCAAGGTTCCTTCGAGTGAGATCAGCATTTTCAACAGCAATGCCGACTGGTTGGGTAACTTGATGGCATGCTGATGCAGCACGTCGGACAATTCATTCAACGCCCCGGTCAAATCAAACTCGCCAAAGTTCTGCTTGCCGTAAGTACCAATGAACTCGGCTACGTCAATCGCGAGCCGAGATTCATCGAGCTTGGGTGGTGCGTCACCAATCCGCCGCACTAACCGTGTCAACCGGTTCTGATCACCGGACGAAATCGCGACCAACATGTCTTCGATCGTCTCTCGCAAATTCTCATCGATACGACCGATCATTCCGAAGTCGAGAATCCCCAACTGACCATTCTCCATCACGATCAGATTGCCCATGTGGGGATCCGCGTGGAACACAGCTTCGTCAAAGATCATCATCAGATAAACGTCGGCAATCGTTTCGCACAACCGATGCTTGATCTTAAGTCGGTCACGTTTTACGGCTTCGGTTGTCTCTTCGATTTTGTCGACTTCGTCAGACAAGAATTCCGACAAGGGCTGGCCGACCAGCTCGTCCATCACCAAGACTCGACGCGTACACAGGGGTTTGTGTGGACGTGGGACGACGACATCGGATCGATTGCGATCGAACAACTCGGCAAACTGTTCGAGATTATGACGCTCGCGAGTGAAGTCAAGTTCGCGACTGATCATCGGGCCAAGTTGTCGAACCATATCGGTAGGCCCCCACGCAGCAAACGCATCGACTCGCTGCGCCAACTGAGCGACACCGGCTAGAACTTCGATATCTTGCCGCATCATTCGCTCGATATTCGAACGTTGGACCTTGATGACAACGTGACTGCCGTCATTCAAAATCGCACGATGCACTTGCCCGATCGATGCAGTTGCCAGCGGAACCGCGTCGATCGATTGAAAATGGCTTTCGTAGTCGCTTCCCAATTCGGCCGACAATGTTTCCCGAACTTGTTCAATCGAATCCGGATGTACGTTCGCTCGCAGACGCTTTAGTTCCTCGCCCAGTTTGGGACCGACCAAGTCGGGGCGAGCCGCCAGGACTTGTCCGACTTTGATAAAGGTGGGGCCAAGATCCACCAGCGCCATTCGCACTCGCTGTTCCCGCGAGTATTGTGACAACGGTACGCCACCGCGATCTTTCAACACGTCGCGAAACGGCAACCGAAACTGGGTCAACCAGTCGGCCAATCCATACCGGCGTAACACCGTCAAGATTTCCCGCCACCGTTTCACATTACGGTACAGTTGAGGGATCGCGGTTATTTTCATGAAAGCTTAGCGATCGAGACGCAGTGTAAAATTGCTGAAACGCAGGAGATTGAACGGACACTTTTGTAGTGCAGGCTGCTAGCCTGCAATTTCAGGCTGGCAGCCTGAATTACGTAATTGTCGCCGGCCGGCTACACACATCGTATTTTGAAAAGGATCTGAAGTTTGGGATGGTTTGCTCCCCTGATATTGACGCTGCAATTGATGGCGGCATCGGTGACGATCGCAGCAGTTATCGGTATTGTAGGGGCATGGGCCGGATCCGGCTTGCAGGCCGGTGGCATTTGGGCTCGTCGCTATGCTGCGTTGTTTTTCGCATCAATGGTGACAGCCGCAGTCATCCCGATGATCTTGCATGCCACTGCGTGGGAGGCCACTGCCGGAAAATTCGGTTGGTGGATGCTGACACAAACCGGTTCGCGAACCGACGAAACAGGTGTCTACGGATTCTTCGCTGGGCTCTTTGCATCTGCCTGGATCCACGGCATCGTTGGCGCAGCCCTCGTCGTGATCGCCACATGGTCAGGGCTAAGTCGAATATCACCGTCGCTGGTTTCACAAAGCCGACTAGATTTCGGACCGATGGGCGCGTTCATCAAGGTTCACTTGCCGATTGCTGCGCCGTGGTGGATTGCCGCTTTGGTTGCGACCGCAGGCATGGCGGCAACGGAAATGACGGTCGTCGATCTGTACGGCTACCGAACGATCGCTGACCAATTCTATCTCTTCTATGCGATGGATCCGACGATAGCTTCTGTGGCGGTCACCTGCATTGTTCCGTTAGCGATCGCCGCAATCTTCGTGACTTATGCGTTGGTGTCGCGGCGTCGTTTAGACGTGGGCCGCTTTCGAACGACAGAAGAAACAGTCGCAGCCGAGCCGTTGTCCACCGTCGGAACCACCATCGCGGTACTGGCGGCCACATGCGTGATGGCGATCGTGGTCGCTGTGCCGGCAACGGGATTGATCATTAAATCAGGTCAAACGATATCGATCGTTGGTGACGATGTAATGTTACGGTGGTCACCAAGATTGATGTTAACGCGATTGATGGATGCGCCCGTCATCTTCGCGAGCGAATATCAATGGACTGCGATTCTTGGGGCTCTGACCGCGACGGCATCCGTTTTAGTCGCTTGGCCGGTCGCCGCATGGACGCGAACGCGTCCACGCACGATGGCTTTTGCCGATGCAATCTCAATCGCGATGGTCTGCGTGCCTGGGCCAATTGTTGGATTGGTCGTTGTCCATGGATTCCAATTCGGTTTTCCCGGCATGCGGATGTTGTATCAACAAACGCTGTTGCCCACCGTACTGGCGTTGATGATACGATCGGCACCCGTTGCGTACTGGGTGCTTCGCAGCGGATACCGCGGTGTCGACCAAACCATTTTTGATGCGGCGTCGATGGACATGAGCTGGTTGAAACGGGTATGGACGATCGACCGACCGCTAATTGGGCGTCCCCTAGTCGCAGCATGGCTCGGGACCGCCGTGGTTTCGTCCGGCGATGTTCCGGCGATGCTTCCAGTGATCCCGGCCGGTGTCTCAACCGTGGGGGTGCGATTATTTGGACTGCTGCATAGCGGGGCGAGGTACCAAGAATCGTCACTCGCCATCATCTATGTGATGGCCGTTGTGTTGATTGCCGCAGTTTGCTTTCGACGTAGCAAGCGTTGACGTGTTAAAATGGTTCTTAGTGTGACGTTTCGTTTTCTTCTTGTCCCTGGATTCTCCATGCCACGGTTGGTGCCGCAGATCATTGCAAGTAGTTTTATCATCGTCGGTTCGATGATGACGTTAGAGCTTGCCGGCGCAGTCGAGACAATTCGATTCCGCGAATCTGACGGTGACGTCGAACGAACGGTTATTGGCGAGTTGATGGTCGAGGCTCAAAACGGCGACGTTATGATACGGGCCGATGACGGCCGCATTTGGACCATCGAGATTGATACGCTGATCGATCGCAAATCGGACGACGTCGAACTGGTCCCGATGGACACCGACCAAGCGGCCCAACGATTACTTGCCGAACTTGGTGATGATTTTGCGATCTACCGGACTCAAAACTACGCCATTCTTTACAACGGCAGCGATCAGCACGCGCGTCAAGTCGGCGGCTTGTTCGAAAAACTGTACCGTGGCTTCTTTACGTTTTGGAAAAACCAACGCTGGAACTTGCCGGAACCTCGCTTTCCGTTGGTCGCCGTCGTGCTGAGAGATCACCGCACGTTCCTTGATCACGCCGGCAAAGAAATCGGCGAACGGGCCAAGACAGTGATTGGCTACTACAACTTTGAGACGAATCAGATGACGACGTTCAACGTTCCTAATTGGGAACGCAACGTCGCAACGATCATCCACGAAGCGACTCACCAGCTAGCGTTCAACTGCGGACTTCAAACACGCTTTGCTGACAACCCGATGTGGGTCAGCGAAGGGTTAGCGACGTTTTTTGAAACGCCCGACATGAAGAGTCCTGGAACGTGGCGATCGATCGGGGCCGTCAATCCAGTCAAACTATCGCATTGGCGCATCTACGAGCGAACGCGTCCGGCGGAATCGCTGGCCACCTTGTTGGCAGACGATGTTCGCTACCTGAACACGTCGACCGCAACACAAGCCTACGCCGAAGGCTGGGCGCTAACGTACTTCCTGATCACGACGAAACGCAAAGAGTACATCAAGTACTTGAAGGCACTCAGCGAAGGCAAGCCTGCGGTTGTGCAACCGCCACGGGAACGCATCAAGATGTTCGAAGACGCGTTCGGAATGGATCTTGTCGAATTGGACAAGTCATTCGTGAAGTTCATGCGACGTGTTCGACTGTAGTTTCGCTTAACGTCGCCACACAGTTCTGATTGCGGAAACGGTCGTAGCGAATTCAGATAGTTGGGCACGTCCGCGATCTGAATGATTGACCATTAGTCGCAGGCGCACGTTCCGAGAAACGCATACGCCGGTGGCTGAGGACTAAGCGACTTAGCAGATACCGTTGACGGTTTGTTGACTTGGTGCCAACTGGCATCGGCTATGACAAGCTGGTTGATCGCTCGGGAATCGCTGTGATACATCCTCGCCACCCGCCACCGGCGGGCGTTGTCAAGAATGGCACGCCGCAGGCGAGCACGACAATGGTCGTTGATGATTTGTAGGTTTATGCAAATCGCGCAAGGGGTACGTTGCGACAGACCGTGGATGTTTTTCGCGACGTAAACCAGGCCGGCTTACGGTATGCGTTACTCTGGGATCAGTTCGTTGGAACCGAAGGCGATGCAGCCGCCGGTGCGGTGATCGCCGAATTGTCATCGTTGGACGTCGCGATGAGTGCGCCGATAGCACCGAGTCCAGCGAGGCCACTGCCACCTGAAAAACCACCACCGCCGCCGCCGGAAAA
>JBAUHR010000176.1:0-9374 GCA_049680385.1 Rubripirellula sp.
GTTGCCTAGTATTGTCGGAACAGCGGGCTATCGATCACGGCGGCGACGTCAGACTCTGTACCGTTCGCATACGTCAATCGTTTTGAGATAAAGCAGCGGACGAAACGATCGCGATTGGCATCCGACAAAACCAACTTTCTAAAGTCAGAGATGTTCGTGTATCTGGTGCCATTGCGAAAACTGGATGTCGCATCGATTGGGATTCTTTTCGCACCGGCCATGTAGTGATCCCGCCAAGCGCCCGACGGATCGAAGTTCTCAAATGCGTATCCCCAAGGGTCGATAGTTTGGTGACAGGTCGCGCATGTTTGGTCGGATGCATGCGCCGCTAGGACCTCTTTGATTGTCTTGGCATTTCGAACATCCGGTTCGGCCGTATTGATATCTGGTGGGGGTGGAGACGGGTGGATTCCCATTAACGTCTCCATCACGTAGACGGCTCGATGAATGGGCGACGTCGTTAGTGTATCCGCGGTTGAGGTCAGGAATGCGCCCATGCCCAGTAGCCCACCTCGGCGACCATCTGTGAACGTATACTTTCGCAGCCGCGAATCCATCGGGACGTCTTCAAGACCATAGATCTGCGCTAAGTCTGCGTTAACGAAACTGTAGTCGGCGGAGAGCAATTCGGTCACCGGCCGATTTTGTGTGACGACATGGCGAAAAAACGCGAGGGCCTCGTTTTTCATGTCTTCGCCCAGTTGCTTCCTGTCGTAGAAGAGATACCGCTTCGGGTCGGGCGCCATGAAATTGATGTCTGCCAGCTTGAGCCACGAGTAAGGGAACTCGCCCAGGAAAACGTCCATTTCGCCTTGAGCGTTTTCGTTCAACAGCTTCAGGAGAATTTCTTCGTGGCTGCCGTATCCGCCGCGCGCCACTTCTTCCCGCAACGATTGAGACGGCAATGTTCCTTTCAGGAAGTAACTGACCCTGATCGCCAGAGCGTCGTTGGGGGCCAGGCTGTTATCGTTCACCATCAGAAAGTGAGGGGATAACATGATTGCAAGAATGCCTTCCTTGAACGCATCGATCGTCCCCATGCTCTCTGCAGACCTTTCTACAAAAGCCACAATTGAGTCCAGTTCACCCGGCTTCAGGTTGCGTTTCCAGGCTCGTCGTGCGATGGGCTCCAGGATGTCGCGGGCATTTTGAATTTCGGGATTCGCGCCAATGAGGGCGACTTGTCGTTTGGGTGGCCAAGATTCGAAGATCGGTCCGTCAATTTCGACGCTGTAAATTGCCGGACGTGCTCCCCGCCATAAGTATCGCCAGTATTTTGACTCGGAAGGATCCCGGTCATGCTTCGTCGAGGGCTTGCCTCCTGTCATCTGCTGGTATCGCTCCTCAAACAGCCGCTTCCACTTTTCCGGATCGTTCTTTTCCAGATACTCGCCCTCCAGGATGGCTTGATGCTTGAAGCCGCCATTGTGAAGCATGCGATGTGCGTCGGTCGGGTGGTGCAGTGACAGTTCGCTTCCCTCAGCAAGCCACTCGTGCAGTGCAATCTCCGCCAGCTCTTCATCGGGCAATTCGAAGACATGATCGTGCGCTCCCAATCTCACCAGGAGCTGGATCATGTCGCCACTGTAAAAACCACTGCCACTGGTATCGTATCGCATGCGGTCAACACCGGCCGCTCTGACCGTGATGGCATAGTTTCCCGTCAGCGAAACGCTATCGAAACCGCGGAATCGCTTCCCGACTTGCGGGTCGCCAAAGCTGACACATTCTCTTCCGTCAACTTCGGTTTCCCAATTGAGACTTTTATTGATGTCGCCAGTGTTTCCGATCAGCGGTTTATCAATGATTCTCTTTGCGGGAATGCGGACTTTCTTTCGTGTCGGCTGGTCGCCCGAAAGAATGGTGGCGTCAATCACCTTCCGGAGCGACGCAGCATACTTTTCCATGTGGTAGCGACTCATGCCCAGCGTGGCGGCCGAGTTGTCAAAGCCTTCATGCCGATCATCCGCCAGCAAATCACCCGAATCAAAATTCGGCGGCAGTTTCTCCAGCAGCAGCGTGTCGCGGACACTCGCGGCAAACTCTCGGTTGTTGAGCCGCCGCATGGGTGACCGTGTCGCCTGCGAATTGAACGCCGCAACTTGCTTTGCGAAATAATCCACAAGCTGCTTCCGGTCAGCCTCCTTCAACTCGCTGTCCTTGTCCAACTCGCTTTCCTGGGCGGGGGGCATTTCCCCGGCCGAAACGAGATCGAGCGCTGTCGTCCATATTTCGATCGTCAGAGCAGTTGGACGCAAACCCAATGCGTTGATCTTGAAGTCACCCTCTGACTTTTCAACATTGTGGCATCCGAAACAGTGCGTTCTCAGCAATTGCTCGGACGCGTGTGTGACTCCGGAGAGTGCAAAGGAAGCAAGGAATACGAGTAGGGTGCAGAGCCGTTTCATTGCTTTAACCTCGGCCAAAACTAAAGGTGCCCGTGCTGACGTTGAACGTGTCTCGCTGGATGCCGAAGTGCTGGATCAGCGTGAGAAACAGGTTGCACAGTGGCATGTTCTTTCCATTGCTGCGGGCATTCACATGTCCCAAATGCTTCAAGCCGCCGCCCGCGACCAAAATCGGTAGATTTTTGCAGCTATGAGTTCCACCGTAACCCATGCCGCTTCCAAAAAGGACAACGGTGTGGTCGAGCATCGATCCGTTCTGGTGAGGTTCAGGTATCCCGTCAAGCTTCTTCAAACAGCGTGATAGCTGTTCCATTTGAAATCTTTCAATGGCTAACAGCTCGTCGACGATATCCTTCGCCTTTCCATTGTGCGTGACACTGTGATAGCCACGGGTGACCCCATCGATATCTGTGTACTCCAGGGTCCGCGGAAAGGCGACCGTCGCGATGCGTGTGAGGTTAGTTTCGAATGCGTACGTGAGCATGTCGAATATCGCCTCGTAATCATTTTGAATGAGGTGCTCGCCATTCGAATAGTGAGTCGAGAGGTCGTAAGCGGGCTTGTCCCGGTTGACCCAGTGCCCACGCTTTTCGAGCGATTGTTCGAATTCGCGGATCGATGTCTCATACTGGTCCAGACGGTCACGATCAAATTGGCTCGCCGACTTCTTCAGATCGGCAAGCTGGTCGGCCACGTTATCCAGAACGCTCTGATTGCGATTGATCTCTGCGACCTCCCTGGCCTTCGCTTTGGCGTCAAGCGTTGTGAACAAGTTGGTGTAGAGTTCTTTAGGATCGGTTACGACGGGGGCGATCGTCCCGCCTGCCGTCCAGCTCATCTGGATGCCGCCTTTTAAGCCTGCGTTGATATATGGATAACGGACATCGCTGCCCAGGTATCGAGCGAGCACTTGGTCGAAGCTGACATTCTTTTCTACATGGGCGTTCGCTTCGCTGGGCAATATGCCGCTGAGAAACGAAACTTCTTTTCCATGGCCGTTGCCCATGTTATGGTCGGTGTTCGAGATCACGGTCAGGCGATCACTCAACCACTGCAAAGGTTGAAGCGTGAATGGCAACTCTGGACTGCTGCCAAAAGTCTTGGGAAAGAAGTTTTGCGGGTGCATCCCGAAGGGGTTCCCAACGATTAAACAGCGCTTTGCGTTTGTTGCAGGAAATGCAGGAGCGCCGAAACACTCGAGCGCCGGCAGCGCCAGGGCTGCTCCGCCAGTACCAATGAGAGTTCGTCGACTTAGCTTCATATGTTTTTCTCGTAGAGGTTAGGTGGCGAAAGGGTGTGATTGAGCATCGAGAATTTGCTTAGGGCGGCGGCGTGCTACGGCAACGGTTCGTCCACTTGATGAGTTTCGTAGTTGGGCATTTCTTGCTTCATGGCTGGTGTTTCAGTGTTCGATCGAAGAACGGAACGACCGCGTCCATCATCTGATCGAACCAGACTTGTTTGACGGTGAACGGGTGCGGAGCGTCCTTGATGATGGTCAGTCCGTTTTCAATGCCAAATTTGTCCATCTTTTGACGCAATGAATCCGCGTGTGTGCTCGGGTCGTCTTTCTCGCCGGTGATCAGCCAAACCGGTGGATCGTTCTTGTCGAGGTGGGTCAGTGGTGACGCGAGTCGGTAAGTCTCAGGGACTTCGGCTTGCGAACCGCCGAGAAACTGTTGCCAGATGTCAGCGCTCGCGGACTTATCACGATTTCGCTCAGACATGAAATCCGTTTGGCCGCCCATCGGAACCACGGCCTGGATCGTACTGCCGAATTTGGCGTTGCCGCCATCGCCTTCCAATTCCGCAACATCACCGGACGTCGCCAGCAACGCCGCCAAATGACCACCCGCAGAGTGGCCGATCGCTCCGATGTGATCAGGGTCGATACCGTACTTCTTGGCATTGGCGCGCAGGAATCGGACGGCCGCTTTGCAGTCGTGAATGTGTGCGGGGAACTTTGCTTCACCGCTCAACCGATAGTCGATGGACGCCGTCACGTAGCCTTTTGCCGCGAGAGCCTGAGCGACATTGCGATGGTGAATTTTTGCCCCCTTTCCCCAGCCACCGCCATGGATGCAAACGATCGCCGGAAGCTTTCCCGGCGCATTCTTTGGGCGAAAGATGTCTAACTGCAAAGTTCGATCACCGTACTTCGCGAACGTCACGTCAAAGGTTTGCTCGAGCAGCGCGAGAGTGGCGTGGGGGATGATCGTCTTGCCTTCGTCGCGAGTTTGTTTGTCATCAGAAACTCCCGAAAGTCCGGACGCAATCCAAACGAAGGTCAGCAAGAAAGCTCGAACGACTCGATGATGGGAAACTCTATTCATAGTGTGTTTCATTTCGAAATGTGATTAGTTTTAATGAACACGTCGCTGGTGACAACAAGTTCGACCAAATCAAGCAGGCCATCGCCTCGTGCGGCAAGCTCGCCAACAATCGACTCGACCGCTGGCCGGTCCTGAAAACCGATTTCACGGCCAAGTGCATAGGTCAACATCTTTTCGGTCAGGCAATGTGCGAATTGATCTTTCTGTTTCAAAAGCAATGGCTTGAGTTCGGCGATGTCCGTGAACGACTCTCCTGTCGGCAACGTTCCGGCGGTGTCCACCTCGCCGACGAGCTTTCCGTTGCCATCGCGGTACTCGCGACGAAACGAACCGATGGGATCGAAACTTTCGAGAGCGAAACCGATCGGATCAATTTTACGATGACACTCGGCGCATGTGGCGACATTGCGATGTTTGGCGAGCTGTTGCCGAATGGTGGTCGCGCCTCGAATATCCGGCTCCAGCGGTTCGACGTCCGGGGGCGGCGGCGGAGGCGCTGAACCAAGTATGTTTTCCAGCACCCAGATGCCGCGAGTGACAGGTGAGGATTCGACTCCATTGGAGGTCGCTGTCAGCACACTCGCGTGACCGAGCAAGCCTCCGCGAAGCGATTGTTCCGGCAGTGAAATTCTCCGGAACTCGTCTCCCTTGATCGTGGGCAAGCCGTAGTGCGCGGCCAGGTAGCAATTGGCGAACGTAAAGTCGGAATCAATGAAATGTTCGATGCTTAGATTCTTGTGCAGGACTTCTGCAAAGAACAACTGAGTTTCGCGCCGCATCAGCGGTTCAAGCTGCCGATCGTAGTAGGCGGCAAACTTCTGGGCATCCGGCGGCATCGACCCGAGTTCATTCAAGTGCAGCCAACTGTTTGTAAAATTCTCTATGAACGCTTCCGCTCGCGGATCTAGCAGCATGCGGCGAGTTTGGGCGAGCAGCGTCTCCGGTTCGCTGAGGTTTCCGTCAGCAGCAGAGCGGAGCAACTGGTCATCCGGCATCGAGCTCCACAGAAAATAAGACAGACGGGATGCGAGTTGGAACGCTCGGTTGCCACTGTCGCCTGCGTCAGGCGGAGTTTCCACATACAGAAAATTCGGCGAACAGAGGATTGCTTTGCAAGTTGTCAGAAAAGCGGTGTCTTCCGATTCGCCAGCGGTCAGTCGCGACTTGAAAAATGAAAGGTACCGAGCGACTTCCGAGTCGAGCGGCTGTCGACGAAATGCACGATACATGAACGGTTCAAGCGATCGCTCGCGCAAATCCGCTAACAGATCTGGTTTTAAGTCATCTTTGGGTTCGGGCCCAGCAATCTCCATCTGATGAATTCGCATCCGAGGCCCTTCATAGGCGTCGGACATCCAGACGTCGAGAATCTCAGCTGGCTTCGTCGAGAACACATCAAGCCAGTTGCTCGTCATCGTTTCGGGATGGTACTTTCTCACTAACTTCACCAGTGATGACCTGAAGTTCAGCGGCCCATTGGCGTAGCGAATGACGGGCACAAATCCCTTGTCCATCCACGCTCGGAATTCGTAGACCTTTGCCTGGTGATCGGCAAGCGGAACGGTCGCCACGACGCGGTCGGACGAGTTCTGTCCCGCTTCCGGGCGGCCAACCTGCGGGTCCGTCGCTATGATTTGCAACTTGATCGGCTCATCGCGATCGACTTCCAAAGCCTCTGGCGGATAGGGGTGCTCGCGGTTGATCGCTTCTGCCCTGACCCGAATCGTGTAGTAACCGTCGGCCGGAACACCTCTAAATCGTCCGGCATGCAGTCGCGGCAATTTGGGATCGCTGTGCGCGACATCAACATATTGACCGGTCGGATTGACGACAAACCGCTGCTCCGGACGGAATAGGAATTTGCGACGATTGAGATCTTCGGCTCGCATTAATTCATCAATGGGTGCGACGACCTCTCGTGATTGAACTGCTTTGTCGATGCTCCGAGACGCTGCTCCCAGATAGCATTGCAGCAAGTAGTCTGACAGAACCAAACTTTCGCCGATGTTGTCGAACCCATCGACTCGATCGTCCGCCGGGAATGACGTCGTCGGATCGAACGAGTCTATGTTCACGCCAAGAAGATCACGAATCGTGTTTCGATACTCATAGCGATTTAGCCGTCGAAATCGTTGTTGACTGCCAGAGGCAAGGGCTTCGCGAGCCACTGCAAGCTTATGCGTAACCGTGGCGACAAATCGCCTGTTCTCGTCAGCCGAAGGTTGCGGTTCATCCTCGGGAGGCATCTCACCGAGATTGACGATGTCGAGTATTTCCTGCCATTGCTCGGCGGTCTGACGGTCAGAAAGTTCAGCCTGCAAAGTGTCGAATCGTCGATCCGCGTTCTGTTCAACCACGCCGTGGCAACGGATGCAATGTTTTTGAACGTAGGCCTTGGTATCGAAGTCGGCGTCGAAGGCGAAGGCCGGCGGAGACAGAAGCAGCAGAATGTATACGATATTTTTCATGCGTTATTTGGTATTAGTCAATTGTCATTGGATCGAGTCGTGACCGCTGGCTCCATTAGTGTTCGATTAGCGAGAATTAGTGTTCCCCCCAAAAGTGATTGTCGAGAACACTAATTCTCGCTAATCAAACACTAATTTCATCATCTCAGCTCAGCCCCTCCAGCGTCCCCGTGCTGGTTCCGAAGCGATCGGTTTGCACACCAAATCGCTGCAACATCGACAGATACAGATTGCAGGCTGGCGTCTGGCGGCCTCTTTCTGCCGGGTACGCTTTGTGCTCGCCGTGCTGAAAACCACCACCAGCCAAAAGCAGAGGTAGCTTTCGATTGGAATGAGAACTCGCATTCCCAAGACCACTTCCCATCAACACCATGGTCCGGTCAAGCAGTGACGCATCTTCGGTAACTTGCGAACGCTTCAGCCCGTCCAGGAACCGTGCGAGCTGCGATGTATGGAATTGCTCGATGACGCCGAGTTGCTGCAGCTTGGATTCATCGCGGCCGTGGTGCGAAAGGTCGTGATACCCCTTCGTGACACCGGATAGCCCCGAATCGCCCGTCCATCCGTGAATGGCCATGGAAATGACACGTGTCGAATCGGTTTGCAATGCCAACTTCATCAGGTCATAGAACAACGCAACCTCCTCGGTGAAGCTGGTCGGCAACGGTTTCGGCAACTTGTAGTTCGTCCTCGGCTTCGGTTTGTCGAGCCATGCCTCTGACTGCTCCAATCGCTTTTCGACTTCGCGTATCGAAGTGAAGTACTCATCAAGCTTCGTCGAATCACCGAGACTGATTCGCTTTTCGAGCGCCGCCGCATCCTCACCAACAACGTCCAGGATGCTTCGGTTGACGGCAAACACGCTTGCCTGCCGCTTCCGTTTCGACTCAGGTGTTTCCAGAAACAACGCATCGAACATGGTTTGCAGTCGCGTAATCGTTGGAATCTCGACGCCGTTCCGCGTCCACGAAACGCCGCCACCACCCAGTCCCAGCTGCATGGATGGATAACGTGTCTCGGCACCGACAAACTGGGCCGCCCGCTGATCGACGGTCACGTTGCCGTCTGGATACTGCCTTGCTTGATCCGATCGAATGCCGGACAAAAACGTATGCGTCGACTGGTGACCGCCCGTGATCCCGGGATGATCCAGGTCAGAGAAGACGGTGAAGTCGTTCTTCAACGTAGCCAACGGAGACAGCAAACGCGGCAACTCGTAATCGCGACCGGTTTCCCTGGGAAAAAAGTCATTCGGATAGAGCCCATACTCCAGGCCGATGCAAACCATCCGCATTGGTGTTTCTCCCGGATTTTCCGCCGCATTCGCAAGTTTCGGAACCGCCAGTGACTCGAGGAACGGGAGAGCCACAACGGCTCCCGTTCCCTTCAGAAACTTTCGTCGGTCGGTTAGCTGCACCACTTTGTTCCAGGCATAGCCACGCTCATTTTGGTTGGTCATTGTCCGGCCTTTTTCTCGTCGTCTTCCAAAATTCGCGTCCCTTCAAAGGGGCCCCACAGAATTCGCTTCGCGTATCCTGTGTCGCCTTCATAGACGGCTGGTTCGTAGTTTGGATTTGGCTTGGGGATTCGAGCGCCGACTTCATTGAAGTAGGCCATCATTTCGGCGTAGAGTTGGGTGTGTGCATCCGGTTGTTCGGAAGCGATGTTACGTGCTTCGCCCATGTCGTCTGACAAGTCGAAGAGCATTGGAATATCCGGACGTTCGTAGAAATGCAGCAGCTTGCGATCGCCCGAGACAACCGCCGAGTGCGGCAAGCTGGTGCGATAGTGCGGGTAGTGAAAGTAAAGGTTGCGGTTCAGAAACGCATCGTCTGGTTTCTCACCCGCCACGTATTTCGCCAGACTCACACCATCGATACCTTCCAGTTGCCGCGAATCGCCTCCGGCCCAGTCAACGAACGTCGGCAGGAAGTCATAGTTGACGACGTTGCCATTGAACGTGCCACCCGCCGCAATGCCGGGTCCTTTGATGATCATCGGCACGCGAATCCCACCTTGCCAAACCCACCACTTGGCACCGTGATGCGGCTGAGTCAGACCGGGCTGAAGGTGCAATTCCTGATGGCGATAGCCATTGTCGGAGACCAGCACCACGTATGTATTGTCCGCGATTCCGAGCGCATCGATGCGATCCAGTACGGCAC
>JBAUHR010000177.1:0-3209 GCA_049680385.1 Rubripirellula sp.
GTTATCACCCAGGGGACGTTGGACGCATCGCTCGTACACCCACGCGAAGTCTTCAAACCGGCTTTCATCGAAGGAAGTAGCGCGATTTGCCTCAGTCATAACCATCCGTCTGGAGATCCAACGCCGAGCCGCGAAGACCATGCGGTGACTGAACGTTTGACCGAAGTCGGGAAAATCGTCGGTGTTACCGTGCTAGATCATGTTGTGTACGCAGATGGTACCGATGAAGCCGTGTCATTGCGTGAGTGCTAAAGTGATCAATCGAACGAAACGTCGGCAATGAGCGAGTACCAGTAACGGCAAACGGTGCCAGCATGTCATTCTCGGAATTCCTAACGATCAAGGTTGTCTGTGCGCAGCTCCACCTTGATCCGGAATTCCGGAATGCAGCTTTACCACCGTGGCCTACTGACCGCTCATTTTGACTTCTTCCTTTTTCACTATGTTCACTATTTATCATCACGGACAACAACGTCTCGAACTCATTACTGGCCGCTACAACGACGACAATCAGCTCTACGTTAGTCTTGAACAAGATGGCGAACTGTATGCTGATCTTTCGGTCTGCTTGCCCGGCGTGCCACTTGCCGACGGTGAATTCATCTTCAAAACGTACAGCGGTAACGAGGGTCTGCTTGAAGCCATGATGTACACCGGGAGAATCAAAGTCGTTCGCACAGTCAACCCTCCAATGGGAATGCTTCCAGTTTGTCGTCTAACCTAAGCCGATCTTCGCCAAGTCTTGATTGACTTTCTTTTGCAGTGGTCTTGCACAAAGTACGGTCGTACAAATGGCAGGAATTGTGCGACGAATCTTGTGCACGTCAGATAGGTGAGAAAAAGATGCAGTGGCTCAATCGTGCCACTTGCGATTATTTGGAGATCGAAGTCGACAGTCTTAGAAAGCAAGGCGTACTGCGAACTGAACCGATCGCCAAAGCGATTTACGACAAAGCTCAGTTTGCGAACTGCAAGACTTGGCTGTGATGCCTGAATCTTGGTGAAGTCTGGAATTGCTGCCGTTAATTCTGCTGAAGGGGCCATTTCATGCTGGGTCTGAAAGACATCACCACGAGGCACGACAAGCACCGCACAATCATTCGCTCTCGTGTCAAAAGCTTCCTGCGGCTCTGCTTTATGACACCGCTCTTGATTGTGCATTAGAAAGCGTGCCCTCAGTGGCAATTTACTTTCTTCCCCCTTCAATCGTGAAATGTCCACGAACTCAATCACCGGCACACAGACTTCTTACCAAAGGCATCTTGGCCAAACTTCCTGCACTCGGATCAACTTCCGAAATCCGCGATCCGATCGTCCAGGTCAAATGGTTCACGCCTGATTCCAATTGGACTTGGTGGGTCATCGAGTACGACCCTGAGTCACGCATCGCCTATGGCCTGGTCGACGGACTCGAACAAGAATTCGGCACCTTCTATCTCGACGAGGTTGAAGAGATACGCGGCTCACTCGGACTTCCCGTTGAACGCGACCTGCACTTCGATCCACAGCCTGTATCGCAGGCCATGAATCGAGCTTAATCTCGATGCCAAAGGCTCTCGATCTTCGAGGGCCTTTTTCGTGCTTGATTGGCAATCAAAGTGATAGACTTTGAATAACATTCCCTTCGTCTATGAACTTACCGCGACTTAAATCTCAAGAAATTCCATTCGATCACCCCGACTCCTGCTGTCGCTTCATCGCTGGGCCGGATAAGCCACTGCTAGCGACGCCAGCAGCAATTGAAATGCACACGCACGAAACCGTGCTGGCCTGCTATCTCGTATTGCGGCAACTTGCGGAACAACACGACGGGATCGACTACCTGCAAGTGTTCGAGGATGACACTAAAGACGAGAACCTCTGGTTCATCGAAGACGGCGATGGGGGAGCCATCACGGGCTTGCTTCCATCGGATTACTAGCGGAGTTCACTCGCGACTCGTGTTGGTTCTGCGATACACTGATCTTGTCCGATCGGAAAATTGACCAGTCAGAAACTTCACAAACGGTTTGGTGAATTATGGAAAGGCGAGCGTTTATTCAGAAGTGTGGGGTACTTCCACTTCTAGCTGTGACCGATGCTTCATGCGAAGCGAGCGCGATGGACGATTGTCGAACGATTCGCGAGTACTGCCTTGATGGTACGTTCGCTGAGTTTGAGCTCGTCCTCGGCCACGATCTATCTCGATGCCTATCAGAGTCGACGCAACTTCTCGCTTCGTTCAGGCAGGATGTCGAAAGGTCGGCAGAAGAATTTCGAAAACAGGATCGGAAGATGCCGGGATTGTCGATTCAGCATCCGGGAGATTTGCCGCGTCGGAGCCTAACTTCGCGAGAGTATCGAATTGTCGTCCTGGGTGTGGAAGTCTATTCAAACGTCGTCTCATCCGATTTTCCGATTGCTGGGCAAAACCACCCGCAAGCCGTTCGTCGCCAACTCGAACAGATCTACCACGAAATCGTGCAGGTGAACGCGAATCACCAGGAAGTCTGGTTTGCCCTCCATCCGCCAAGTGTTCCTGAGTACCATCCCATGACTGGAGCGAGGGTCTGCCGAAACTAGCCATCCCTCCTGACCCGAGAACCGCCAATTGTCGAATGCGGAAATCAGCAAAATCCCTTTCTTTGTGGCGAAAATGCCCTGGTCACGCTTCCAGCGTGCGTGGATACCGCAGTAATCGCTGGCCTTTTGGCCGATTCCCGTGATACAATGAATGCATGAAGTACGAAATTGATCTTCCTGCCGATATCCAGCATTGCCTTACCGCTCGTGCCAACGAGACCGGTCAAGACGTTGTGCATTTGATCCAACTAGCCGTGACCCGGTTTGTTGCTGAGGAAGTCGGGGCGAACGGAGATGATTCTCAGTGGACGCAGGCCAAAGACGACCGTCGCTGTGAGTTGATCGATCGTGAAATTGCTGGCACCATTAGTGTGCCTGAACGTACCGAGCTTGCGGGTTTGCAAAGGATGGCAGAGCAGCACTTCGATGAAATAGCATCGCCGCCGATGGAAGAAGCTCTCAAGCTACACAAGCGGCTACTCTCTCAACCGGATGCGTAGTGTGCCGCCGCTTGCGTTCACATACCCTGGCGGACCGCTAGTTCGTCGTCACGGGCCGAGTGGTTATTCGGACGTCCAATCGTTCCGGCCATGGTTACGTGACGAATTTTCGTTTCGCTGTGTGTACTGTCTGATCCGAGAACAGTG
>JBAUHR010000178.1:0-8732 GCA_049680385.1 Rubripirellula sp.
ACTCAGGATGATCAGTTCACGGTCGACTATCTCGGTGGCGGGCAACCACGCGTACTGCTGGAGTCGGCCGAGGGCGTTCATGTGTTCGTTGAGGGCGTGAACATCGAGAACCAACTGATTGATGCACTTGATGGCGATGACACGATTGACGTGACGGGGAATGTTGAAATCACTGGTGCCGTCGAGATTGTCGGCGGAGCAAATGGTGACGGCAGCGACGTTCTGAACTTTACTGCTGGTGCGTTGGCGACGAACCTGAACCTTGAGTCATCGACGATTTCGGTAACTCCTCCGCTGCTAGGTGACTTGGTTTACGGCGGGATCGAACATCTGAATGTCGCTGGCAGTGACCAGGACTTCAATGTTTCGGTAACCGACGGAGATGATCATGTTGAGTACACTCCGCTGGGCTTGAATGCCGGTCAACTGCGTGCGAATAACGATTTTCCAATCGTTCAATTCGATGCTGTCGCCAATTTTGAGGTGGACACGCTTGGAGGTCAGAATCGCATCGTGGTGCATGGCACGAATGGAAATGACGCCTTTACTGTGACTCCGACCGCTGTCACGGCAGCGGGACGAGAAGCGATCAATTATCTCACGTCTGTGAATGGTGGAAACGTACTGACGGTCAATGGGCATGAGGGGAGTGACGTTTTCGCCACGACTTCCAGCGATAGTGTTCCGTTCTTCATTGACGGTGGGGATCCGATTGGCGCAGGGGATGTGTTGGTCTTGAATGCGATTACGAGTTCGGTGTTCGCTCCTGGGCCGGAGGGGGATGAGGGGCAATTTGTGATCGATGGGAACGAGTCCGTGAGTTTTGATCACATCGAAGCCGTCACAGTTAGTGGTGGCGGACTTGTCAGCGCGACGGTTCTTGGGACTCCAAACGATGACCAGATCACCGTGATCGGGACGGCGGCGCGCGATGCTGATATTGCTGTGAATGACGGTCCGCTGACAAGCTATGTCGGCTTGCGCACATTGCAGTTGGAAAGCCATGCGGGTGATGATGATATTGACGTGGTTGTTAACGAGTTCATTGTTCTGACGACGGTGGATGGGGGTGATCCGGTTACTGACGAAGACACTTTGACGGTGACGGGTGTGAATGCCACGGCGACGTGGAGTCCTGATTCGTTGTCAAGCGGGCGTTTGATGTCGCCAACGCAAGCCATCGACGCTGTCAATTTGGAACGGTTTGTCTACGTTGGGCTGGTGGATGAAAGTCATTTGGTCGTCGACGGTACGCCGGACGCGAATACATTTGTGCATACGCCGGGCGACGCGGTTGATCGTGGGTCGGTGCAAGTTGATTCCTTGTTGCCGGTTGAGTATGTGGAATTGGGGGCTGGAGCAACGGTGCTGGTGCAGGGCCTGGGCGGGAACGATTCGCTGGTTGCACTGGGAACAGAAGCAAGTGATTCATTGGAGATTCGGTTTCCAGGCGACGACCAGATCGACTTGGATTTGACCAGTAGTTTTGGGACGCATGTAGATTTGCTGAGTCTTTCGGTTGAGAACTTCCGCAACGAGGGGCGTGGCGGATCGGATGTATTTGACGTTCACGGAAAAGTTCAGGCAACGACTTCGTTTTCGATCGTTGGTGATGATGATTCAGACACGTTGAATTTACTGGGTACGCTCGGGGCGACTGTTGATGATGTGGTGATCCAGCCCGATGCGAATTTGTCCAGCGATCAAAACGTGACGGGATTAGGGACGCTCGTCGACGTCAGCGCGATTGAGTTGATTACGTTTGCGGGGCAAGGCTCCAACGACTCGCTGGACGTTGATTTAGGGACGGGTGATAATGTTGCGCGGGTGGAACGTGTTGGTGATCGCGGTGGAATTTTCTCGGACAGTTTGCCTCCAATTGAGTTCATTCGGTTGGATAAGTTTTCGGTGACGGGAAATGATGGTTCGGACGTGGTGACGGTGAAGACACGTGATTTGATTGGTGCAAATCCGAACGATTATCGATTTGAGGCCGGTATTTCGGATACTTTGGTGATTGAAGGGGCCGATGGTGCGCAGGATCTATACACGTTGCTGAACCCCAGCGATGGTTCGGTCGCAATCATTGACGCGTCGGGATCTTTCGCTGTTGTGACGGCCAGCGATCTACTTGGTCGCTTGCAAGTCAATACGCTCGGCGATGATGACACAGTGAGGGTTCGTACCTCCCTGGGTAGTGGCGATGTGATCGGTGTTCCGATCACGTTTGATGGTGGTGCTGGCAGCGATTTGCTGGAGACCACTGGCTCACCTTCGACCGCCATTGATGAAGTCATCTATACGCCGGGGCCACAGGTCCAAGATGGGCGTTTGGTTTATGAAGACGCTGCCAATGAACCGCAGATGGTGATCGATTTCACCAATCTGGAGCCTGTGAATGATTTCTTGGTGGCGGCAAATCTGACTGTCAACAGCACAGGGGCTGCAAATTCAATTAGTTATACGCAAGGTAGTATCGCCGCGAACGGATTGGTTGCCGTCGATGGTTTTGAAACAATCGAGTTCAACAACAAGACGCATTTGAACTTGAACGGTAACGGCGGCAGTGACGAATTCAGCTTGAACAATCCAAGTACGCCGACAGCGTTAACGGGGATCACTGTCAACGGTGGCGATCCGACTGCCGGTAGCGACGTCGCGATTGTCAGTGCCACCACCGGAGCGGACGCGATCAACTTTGCGGTGACGACCGATGACGACGCTGTTATCACCGGCGCGGGGCCCATTCCGATCACGCTGGCAACGGTGGAGAGCGCCGTGATTGATGGCCAGGGTGGCAATGATGCACTGACCTACACGTCGCCTGCTGCAGATGATTCGCTGATCTACACACCAGGCGCTGACTTTGTGTCAGGAAGTATCTCGGGCGTTCAAATCGGGACACCCAACAGCACGCTGATGCCGTTGTCGTTCTCGAATATCGGAAACGGTTCGGTTACGTTTGCCGATCCGGGCGGTGCCCGTTTGGATGATCTGTTCGTCCAAGGTACGGACAATGATGACAGGTTCGACGTGTCGGCGGCAGGCGTTCTTCAGATTAGCAAGACGAACCATCAATTTGCCACGGTATCGATCAATACACCGGGCGTAGACCAAATCATCCTGCAAGGACTTGACGGTGACGACACGTTCAACGTCCCTGGAAACCATCCTTTCACTGGCAATGTAAACGCACCGATTACCATCGAAGGCGGCACACCGGACGATGGCAGTGATGTGTTGAACTTCGCGGGTGCCGGTGCCGCGATTGCCAGCGATCTAGCGGCGCGAACGGTCACCGAAGCTGGTTTTGGGGCGGTCGCTATCAGCGGAGTTGAAACGGTCAACATTGCGGCGGCAGATGCGGCATTGTCGGCGATCCTGACTGCGGACGATGACCAACTAACCTATCGGCCTACCGGTGCAGCCGCTGGTACGTTCCAGAACGAGAACGACAATACGACGTTCAACTTCACCGCTGCGACCAGCACCTTCACCGTCAACGCCTTGGCTAGCGTGGGTGATCATGTGATCGTCGAAGGCACCAACAGCCACGATCAAATTATAGTCGACTCGCCCAACCGTACGGTCACGGTGACCGACGCTGCTGGTACGGAGCTGAAGACCGTAACGCTGGCAGTCGACGTCGAATCGGTCACCGCTCAAGCTCGCAATGGCAACGACACGTTTCTGGTTGTGCCAGCTCCCACCGTTGGCGGCATTCCTAATGGTAACTTGCTAGTCAACGTCGACGGTGGCGGACCAGGCGCGAGCGACGCGTTGGTGATTGCGACTGCGGCAGGGGCAACGTTGCCTGCGAGTGACTTTGTTGTCAACGCGGTTGGTTTGAATCCAGGCGAAGGCCGTGTGCGTGTCTTCCGCAATGCGGTTGCCACGCCCGATATTTCGTACGCGAATACCGAAATCGTTTCGCCCAATGTGGTCGTCAATGGCGGCGTCCCTCAATTGTTGGTGATGGGACCCGATACAAGCGAACCGAATGAGTACCGCACGATCGCAACGCACTTAGGTGCTGGTGATACGATCAACGTTGACAACCTGGCGGTGTTCCCGAACTTTGGCGAACATCCCGGTGCGCCCGCTGATGTCGATTTCTTCCAAGTCTTTGCTGCTTCGACCGGTACGCTTGATGTGACGGCGTTCTTCGAAACGTACAACCCGGCATTGCTGCCAGCTGGAGGACAACTTGGTTTGAACGTGTTGGATGCCAGCGGAAACGTGATTGCCGGTGCTGGAACATTTGGAAATCCCGATGCGTCACCCAACGCGCGGGTTCGTTTCCCAGCGGTTCAGGGTCAGGTCTACTTTGTGTCCGTCTTTGGGGCGAATGCGGACGGCACTGCCAACAACAACGTGGTTAACGGTTACGAATTATCGATTTTGAACGAAGCCCCGCCCGTACCGTTTGATTTGGAATTGCTGGACAACCCGGCTGACGGCACGACCAATCTTCCTGGCGGTGCGGTCAATAGCGACACGGGGCGCTCGCAGTTCGACAATCACACTTATGACACCACGCCAACGATCTACTTCCGGCTTGACGATGGTATTTTCCTGAACGATCTGCCGGGTAATCCTGCGACCGACTCGCCTCCCGACGAGATCATCCAAATTCCGTTCCAAGCGGGGCTTGCGCAGCCTGCTGCACCGGGGTATGCAATCGCGATCTTTGACGAAGGCGACACGCCTCCGCAAACTGGTAGTGCCGTGCAAACGCCACTTGGCTTTGCCACTGCCGTGCCGGGGCAGCAAGGTATTTACGAGTTCACCGTCCCTGATGCTCGGGCACTGAGCGAAGGCAGCCACTTCCTAAGTGCACGAGTCCAAATGCTGGATCCTGCCAATCCGCTGCAAACAGGCTTTGGCGCACGTAGTGAGTCGCTTGAAATCGTCGTCGACATCACGCCGCCGCCGATCACCTTTGGCGATCCTGGCAGCGGGCTGCATCCGGACAGTGACAGCGGTGATGCCGCGTTGGCGGGGACTCAAGTTGATCGAATCACGAATGATCTGACACCGACTTTCTATGGTCGGGCCGAAGCAAATGCACTCGTTCGTGCCTACTTGGACGCCAATGACAACGGTGTGTTGGATTTGGGCGTCGATGTGCTGATTGGGCAGACCGTGGCGACTCCACTGGACGGGACCAATCAAGCACCGCGTGGTGAATGGGAAATCACATCCACCGTCAACATGAACGATCCGACGCTGCTAGCAGGACTCGGATTTGATGGACTGCGCAGAATCTTTGTGACCGCCGAGGACCTGGCTGGAAACATCACGTCACCGGTGGGCGACGCGCTGGAGATCTTCATTGATACACAAGGTCCGCAAGTCACCAATGTGTTCATTACTGGCAATGAAGCGTTCAATCTCTTTACGCTTAAACCGGACACCCCCGAGCCAACGCCGCGCGTCGATAGCCTGACGATTGCCGTTCAAGACTTGCCCGCACGTGTCGCCGCGTTCTTGTATAGCGCCGTATCCAATGTGCCGCCACTGGCACCGATCGTGTTGCAAGGTGATCACAGCGGTGCGATCCCAATCTCGACCTTGAACTACAACGTGCTTTCCAACGGTCCTGGGATTGCGACGGGAGAAATCGTACTGACGTTTGATGAACCCTTGCCGGATGATCGATTCACACTGACGTTGCAGGACAGCATCATCGATCCGTCCGGCAATGCACTGGATGGCGAAAACAATGCGGCGGAACCAATCGGAGCGCCTGTCTTCCCAACTGGCGACGGCATTCCCGGCAGTAATTTCGTCGCACGATTCACCGTCGATAGTCGCGCTGAAGTCGCCACGTGGTCCCAAGGACTGGTTTACGCCGACATCAACGGCAACTTTGTTTGGGATCCCCAAGGCGAAGACAACGACTTCACCAACCGTGACTTCATCTACAACTTTGGCGAGCAAACCGATGCGTACTTTGTCGGTAACTTTGCGCCCGTCACTGCCGCATCGGCCAGCGGGTTTGACAAAGTCGGAGCCTACGGTGCGTTCAACGGCGTCTATCAATTCTTCCTGGACACCAATGACGATGGCGTCGGTGACACGGTGGGCAGCACGGTTTACCAAGTCAACATGATTCCAGTGGCTGGCGATTTCAACGCCGCACATCCTGGCGATGAAATTGGCGGATTTGATGGACAAAACTGGTACATGGACGTCAACGGCAACAACAACATTGATGTCGGCGAACGCTTTGCCACGAACCTGCGTGGCCTACCAGTTGTTGGTGATTTCAACGGCGATGGTGCCGATGACTTGGCCACTTACAACAACGATACCGGTATATTTCAGTTTGATTTGAATCGCGATGGCAACAGCAACAATCAACTGACTTTTGGATTCACTGGGTTTGGCGAGCGACCCGTGGCCTCGGACATGAACTTGGACGGTGTCGATGACATTGCCATGTGGGTGCCGGGCCGCGAAGGCCAGTTGCCCAAGGACGCGGGCGAATTCCACTTCTTGCTTAGTGACAATGTGCCAACCGTGCCCGTCGTCGGCACCTTGCCAAGCAATGTGTTTGACGATTACTCGCCCGCGCCGCTTGGCAACGATTTAATCTCACAGTTCGGTGACGATTTCGCATTGCCATTGTTGGGTAACTTCGATCCACCAATCGGCAAAGACGCTCAATACGTGGCGGGGTCGGTGACGAACACGCTAAACCGGTATGACGTCAACGTGGATGGCGACGTGACGCCGTCGGATATCTTGAGCGTGATCAATACCATCAGCGACCAAGGTTCCGGTGAATTCAAGTTGTCACATCCCTTGCGCGCGGTCGCTTCCTTTGGCGGTTCCTACGTGGACGTGAATGGTGATAGCGTGTTGTCGCCCGCCGATATTTTACAAGTGATCGAAGAAGTTGCCCGACTGAGAGCGGAGGGACTGGGCGAGTTGATCGAAAGCGATGCACGTACAAGCGGTTGGCTGATGAACGTCGATTCTTTTTTCGCTGGCGAGGACGAAGAAGACGATATATTCGCGTTGCTGAGTGCAGATCCAGATCAATTGTTTTAGAGAGAGTTTGATTCACATTTCATCACGCATGCTCCAATTCGATGCGGCGAGTAATCGGATGTCACGCTATACGGCTGAACAAATGCTAGCGAGGCTAATTACAGACTGAGCTGCTATGACTTGCCTCCGCTTTGCAAAGCTAGGCTATCTACGATGGCTTTGTTGGAGTTAACGGTGGTTCTGGACCTAACGTTTGTTTGTTGTCGATAGAGTTTTCAGGCGGAACCGAATGATCGGATTAGCGGTTTCTTAATCCCAGCAAGTCTGTCGTTTAACAACTCCATCATTGGTACGTTTCATGCGTTGTCGATCATGTATTGCAGCAAACTGCTTCAGCGCGGCTGTCACGTTTTTGCTCTTAGTCACGCCAGTGCAAGGGCAAGTTTCGCGAGCTGACGTACTGGAAAATGATGCCAACTGGGTCAGCGTTACTGACCATAGTGAGGATTCACAAACCGCAGTTGTTAAACAAGTCGGCTATCATCAGCCAGCTGACGCGGGCGTGTTGCCATTTTTGAAGGACTTTGGTCGAAGCACGTCGTCGTCCTGTGCGACACCCTGGTGGGCGCATCGCACGAGCGTGTTTGGTGAGTATCTTTCGCTGCGACCGACCGATTCAGACATCGCCTATGCGGTTGAGCAAAACGATGCGACTGCCAATGCGTTTCCAACCGGGCCGGTTGGAATCACCGCAATCGATGCTTCGTCTGGCTTTCGTGCGGGAGTATCTTTCGCTAGTTCGGAATGCAGCAGCTTGGTGGTGACCTACACTGGCTGGGAAGGCGACGATAGCGATGTCCTTCGTCGTAACGGCAACAACATTATCAATTCACGCATTCTGCATCCTAGCACCGCCACGACGGGGGCAAACAGTTTGCAATCGTCCGCTGAATCGGCAATGGAGTTTAGCTTGCTAGACTTTGGCTATCGTCAACAATTGTTATGTACCAAGTCGACCGTTTTCAATTGGTTTGGTGGATTCCGGTACGGTGAGATCGAGCAGTCGCTCGATACTCAGCAACAAATCTCGGTTGCCACCGGATTGGCATCGACAGACACGGACGTCGATTTCGACGGATTCGGCTTGCTGATGGGACTGGATGCTGAACGGCGAAGTTGCAAGACTGGGTTACTTTGTTATTCGCGTGGTGCGGGTTCTTTGCTGGGTGGCGACTGGACTGGACGCTATCGCCAAACGAATCAATTTGGTGGTGGTGTCATCGGCAACGACTTCCACGAATTCCGCATCACACCGGTCGTCGAAGCTGAGTTGGGTGTTGGGTATCAAAATGACAGCGGCAATCTAAGAGCGACCGTTGGATACACAGCATCCAGTTGGTTCAATGCGTTGAAGACTCGTTCCTATGTCGAAGGCGTTCGCAGCGGCAACTTTGATTACGAAGACGAATCGATTGGATTCATCGGATTGACGACTCGCGTGGAATTGCGATTTTAAGTCGTGGTGTTGGTCTGTCACGAGTTAGGATTATGGTTCAAACTCGTGGTTTCGTTCGTCGACCTTGTTAGAGATCCCACAACACGGGATCTTCAACGGCGTGTCGATTTAGTGAGCCGTTTGGGCGCTAGTGTCACGACTTGTAGTTCCTATGCCACCAGGGCGAGAATTTGCTCAGATCGGGTAACTTGCCTCTTTTCACGCCATGTCTTGGGCC
>JBAUHR010000179.1:0-2418 GCA_049680385.1 Rubripirellula sp.
AACAGCGAATCGTTCAGCAACTGATTCGCAGTCTTCCTCCGAAAGATCTCGCTTCGGCAGAAACGTTGGCTGGCGAGCTTCGTTGGCAATTTCGCCTCACGATTCTGGTCCTGATCAATTCCATCGCCACCGCCTTTGCGATCATGCTACTTTGGCGTGCCTACCAGTCCAGCCAAGTTTCGCTGCGGGATTTCAAGGCACTCGCCGCCGACATTCTCAGCAGCATGGACCAAGCGGTCATCACAACTGACGAAAACGAACAAGTCACGAGCCTCAACTCGCGAGCCAAAGAGTTGCTTGGAATTTCGCGAGATTTCACTGGCACGCCACTTGCCTGCCTGACGGACCAAATCGATCTACCAGGATTTTGCCAACTAGCTACTGCACAAGGACATGCTCCTTTTATCAAGGATTTTCAGGTCGCGACCAGCAATGGCCCACATTGGCTACGAACCTTTTGCCAACCCCTTCGCGACATCAACAACGCAACGATTGGCAACGTGATCCAGCTCCGCGACGTCACCGAACAAGTCCACGTCGAAAACCAAATGCGTCGAATGGAACGGTTCATGGGACTCGGGTCACTGGCCGTCGGCCTTCATCATGAAATCAAGAACCCGTTGGCCGGACTATCACTGCATGTTCAGCTTTTGGAAGAACACTTGCGTGATGAGAAAGATCCCGAAGAAGTAAAGATGATGCTGGGCGTGATCAAAACCGAAGTCAATCGAATCGGTAGCGTGCTAGAAAACTTCCGAGACTTTGCATCGATCGGCAACTTGAATCATCATGAAGTCGTTTTCAGTGAGCTTGTCGATCAACAAGCAACACTGATCCGCCCACAGGCCGAAGCGGTCGGTATCGTGGTGAACGTTGTTCGTGATACAGTGCCTATTCCGCCGATGGTGATTGACCGAGATCGAATTGAACAAGTGATTTTGAACTTGATGCTTAATGCTATTCACGCAATGCCCGGCGGCGGAGAGTTAACGATTTTGCTGCGTAACACCGAGCTTACTGGCGAGAGGGCTGTGGCGATCACGGTTTCCGATACCGGTGCCGGTATTCCAGATAACATTGCCGAACGCGTCTTCGATCCCTACTTCACCACCAAGAGTGACGGAACTGGAATGGGCCTTGCCTTGTCTGACAAAATCGTCCGGCAACATGGCGGCGAACTAACATTCCAGTCGTCATCCAAAGGCAGCCAGTTTACCGTCACCTTGCCCGCCACTGCTCAGATTACCAAATGACCGATTCCACTCGTTTGTTGATCGTCGATGACGAACCGCACATTCGCAGCGGGCTAGCCAAAGGCCTCGCAAAATCATCGCTAATCATTGACACCGCCGGCGATGTGAATCAGGCGATCGACTGCCTTGACCAAAACGTCTACCAAGTCGTCATTGCCGACATTCGACTTCCTGGCGATCGCAACGGCCTTGATCTAGTGTCGTTGATTCATCAGCGACGACCGCAGACCGCAGTGATCGTGATCACTGCGCACGGGTCCGTCGACACTGCCGTCGATGCAATGCGACGAGGTGCGTTTGACTTTGTGACCAAGCCGGTCGATCTTAATCTGATTCGCGAACAAGTCGCCAAGGCTATCGACCACGAACGATTGTCCATCGAAAACACGACCCTGAAAAGTCGCCTGGCCGATGCAGGAGCGATCTCGGGGATCATCGGCAATTGCACCATCATGCAAGAGCTGTTTGGTCAATTGCGGCAGGTCGCTGATACCGATGCGACCGTTTTTATCCAAGGTGAAAGTGGCACAGGCAAGGAGTTGATCGCGCGAGCGTTGCACGATTTGAGCGATCGCAATCAGCATCCGTTTGTTGCCGTTAACTTGGGAGCACTGCCAGATACGCTGTTGGAGAGCGAACTGTTTGGTCACGAGAAAGGATCGTTTACCGGGGCGTCTCGGCAAAAGCCTGGTTGTTTTGAACAATCCGCTGGGGGCACACTTTTTCTGGATGAAATCACAGAGATTCCTGCCAAGAGCCAAGTTGACTTGCTGCGTGTTTTGGAAACCGGCGAGTTCAATCGTGTGGGTGGCGAAGAGCTACTAGTCTCCGATGCGAGGATTGTCTCAGCAACTAACCAAGATCCGCTGGAACTGGTTCGTGACGGATCGTTTCGCAAAGACCTCTACTACCGGTTGAACATTGTGCCGATCCAAGTTCCGCCGCTACGTGAGCGGCGAAATGATATTCCGCTACTGGTCGAGCACTTTGTGTTGCATTTCTGTGATCGCCATCGCCGACAACCGATGCAGATCGATAATAGTGCCATGCATGTCCTGTCGCAGTACAACTGGCCGGGCAACGTGCGACAACTTCGTAATGTGGTTGAACGCATGACCGTCACTCGCAACGCCGACGAGATCACCGCTCAAGACCTTCCGCAAGA
>JBAUHR010000180.1:0-5026 GCA_049680385.1 Rubripirellula sp.
GATCAAGTCGCCTTGAACTACGACTAGGACGCATGTTCTTGATGGGTGCCGGTCCACGCAGCAGAAATGATCGACCGGAGGGATCCAGATCGACAAATAGGTCACGCGGCAAAGAAGGATCGGCGTGCTCTGCCAAAACGTTTGCGAGCATCTCAGCCGTTCGTCGATCGCCAATTCGAGATTGGATTTCGAGCAGCTTAGGCACGCCCGAAGTTGGAACAAGAGTTCGCAGTGAAGAAATTAATTGCAACGTTTTCCGGAACCCTGAACTCGTTCTTGATGAGCGACCCAAATCGTTCAACAAAACGCTGGCGATTTGCTTGGCCCAGTGCGACCTCAGCAGACGCAGCTCCACGATCGATTGAATTCCAATTCGGCCGAGGATCGAATCGTAGAGCGCATTCACACCAAGGAGGTAGGCGCAAACGTCATCGCCACAGATGCGTTCACGCCAAGCAAAAATTTCACGTCGAAGCGAGCGTTGGAGCGATTCCGGATGGTCCTGAATAATCATTTTCGGTTTGCTCGACGGGCCGTGACGAGAGGACTGGTTCGGCGTGAAAGGTAGCCGACCCTGATCTCGGCTATGGGAGGTGCCATCCGCGTACTACGCCCGCAACTTGAACTGATTGGTATCCAAAGAAAAAGGCTTCCTGCTGCAAAATAATTGGCTCTCATACTAACACCGCAGCAACGGAAGCATCATGGATACCGAAGTTGACGTCGTTCGTTTGGCTCGCTCAATCGCATGTAAAAACGGCCCCAACGACAGGAACCACGATTGCCAACAAAAATCTTTTCATCATTTGGTCCCAAAACCGTGACGACGAACAAACCGGGATCGATATCAACAACCATCGTAACCACGTTGCCACTCACTGCTCTTCAGTTCGATCCCCGCGGACGGAGTCGCCCACCACGTGGGACTTCACAAATTTGACGAGAAGGACGGAAACGACGGCAGTAGCCTTCACGCATTCAATGCAGATACGCGGCTTGATCCTGTGTCTGTTCTGAAAATTCATCGGACAACGGATCGTTTGCTGTGACCTGAATCACCTGCGATGCGGGGTGCGGGCGAGATGAGAACATTTCTTGATAGCGGTTTAAGTCTTCGTCGATTTGACGGGAAAGCACCCGGCCGTTGACGTGGCCGGCCAGCACGCTGCCATAGTAGATTGGCAGTGACGCGGCAGGCACGAAGCGTCCAATCGAATTACCGAGATATGTTCCGTAGGCTGGGTACAGAATGCGATTCGCTTCGATGATGCCTTCGCGATCACCGCGATCGTACAGGTAGCCCATCACCTCCTGCGACGCGATCGTTTCGTGATACAGCGGGAAACCTAAGTACATCACACCGTAGGTCCCTTGAAACTCGCGACGTGCAAAATCCTTGGCATGCCCCAGTTCATGCAGCGCGATTGACGGCACGTCACTGTACAGGTGAACGGTTTGTGTGAATGGGTTGAAGTGATCGCCGCCAATCAAACGTCCCGGCAGGATTGCTTCGCCACCGACCGCCAACAACCCCAACGTGTAACGATAGGGCCAGGCAACGGTTTTGTTCTTGCGCAGTCGTTGAAAGTCTTCAAGCGGCGCGTACTGGTTCATCCGAACTTTGATGTGCGGCAAATTGTTTGTCGCTAGATACTCAGCAGTTGCCTCGACGGTAGATTCCGAAAATTTGTGCCGATCGATTCGTCGATCCCAGAACAGAACCTTGCCGGGGATTCCCCAAATCCACCCGGCCGTATCCAGCCATTTCACTTCGCGACCGAACTCGATCGGATTGCTCGGGTCGGTTGCCAACTGTGGTGCGATGTACTGCGTGGACGGTTCGATCCGATGCGGTGCCAGAGTATGACAGCCGCATATGCCGACTAGCAAAACTGCCCACAGTGATCGTGCCATCATGACTCGCAACCATGAATCAGAATTCATATCGCACTCCCAACGTACCGCCGGCATAACGTATTTCGTCGGCATCGCCGGGCTGCAAATAAGAACGACGTGCCACCAAGACTCCGTCAACCAATAGCCCACGAAATCCAACATGCACGCTTAGATGATCCGTCAGACGTCGCCCCAAGCTTGCCGAAAGCTCGGACAACAATCCAAGTTCGAACCGCGCCTCTTCAAACTCGCTTGTTCCGTCTCGCGACAGGCCTGACTGATCGGAAAAATTGCCGCCGACGCCGCCCGAAAACATGGCATCCAATTCCCATCCCTTCCATTGCCAATCACCGCCGATCCGGGCTTGCACCATGACCAGATGGTTCTGTGTCCGCACCAAGTCGTCGTAGACAAAACCAAAGGTATTTTCCCAATCGTAATGATCATTCATGCCAAGATAGCGAACGCCAATCGACGAGACCGCGCGGCCACCAAGCTGGTCACGCCACTGGCCAACGTCTGCAAACACACTAACCAAGGCAGTCTCGGCCAAGTAGGTGCTGGAGCCAATGTTCATTTCATCCTGGCCCGATACCGTCAAGAATTCAATCGTGGCAACCGTTCCGTCGCGTCGTGATGAATTGTTGGTTTGCCTCGCTAGCGTTGCCACAAAACCACCGTTGACTTCTGATTTCAAGTGTGATTCGTAGACGTCCCCACTCCCATTTCGACCAACAAGTGTCAGCCTATCGCTGCGATAGAGAGCTAGGTAATCTGCCGAGGCGATCCACCGTGCCGGCGAGTCGACCGCGTGATGGGTTCTCCGGCGCAGTGTCTTCGGACTCGGCGACGGCGTCTGAGATTGCGATTGATTCAGCCAGGACGGATCCTGAATCATCAGCAAATCTACGGATTCATCAAACTCGGGTTCGACGAACTCAGTCGGCGCCGTAAGGCTTGACCAATCGGCCGGTGAAACCTCCAACATCTGGGCACTCACCGTTTGCACGGTCAAACCGAGCAGCACAGCAATGCAACTGGCGCATAACCGACCTACCCACTTGGGCCGAGGAAGATCGATGAAGTCCATGGTCAGGCGGCGCTCAAATCTTGGTAGAAACGTACGCCTGACGATTAACCTTGCTGAACAAACAGTGTCTAGATCAGATTTCAAAATCAAACGCGTTGGTAAAGCCGTCTGCCGATCCGATCGACTGTTTTTGCGGCATTTGCCTACGGCTTTGACACTTCGTCAATTGCCTGCTTTCTTGCCGCCTCGAACTCATCACCCTGGGCCCATGATGGCATTTCCGGTGCGTTGGCGACGCGTCGGCCAACGTGAAACAGCAAACGCGTGTCCTCGATCGCGCCCGCCAGATTCCATTCTTCTAAGTACTCGTCGCTGGGTTGGTGATAGATTTTTTCGACCCATTGGTCCAATTGTTCTTTGCCCCAACCGTCCGGCTTTCCAATCACGTTGACGCCCGAGTGCAAATAGACACCCGGAACACCGATCTTCGCCAAGCTGAACTGATCGGATCGATAGTAATACCCACGGTCCGGAAAATGATCCGATGTGACGATTCGGCCCTGCGCCTTGGCGACGGCCTGGACATGATGATCCAATGACGACTTTCCCATTCCAATCACGTTCACGTCATGCGTTCGGCCAATGATGTTGGTGCCGTCCATGTTGATTACCGCCGCCAACTTGCCGGCTGGAATCGGTGGATCGCTGGCAAAGAATTTGGATCCCAACAAACCTTGCTCTTCCGCCGACACGGCGGCAAACAGAATCGAACGTGCCGGACGAGGATCTAACTGGGTGTAAGCCTTTGCCATGGCCAAGAGCGCTGCGGCGCCAGAGGCGTTGTCGATCGCGCCGTTATAAATGTTGTCGCCGTTGGCGTCTCGTTCGGCAGACATTCCCAAGTGGTCATGGTGAGCCATGTAGATGACATATTCATCACGAAGTTCAGGGTCGCTACCGGGCAGCTTCGCCAAGACGTTGGCGGTGTCTTGATTGCGAACGCTGGCAGTCAATTCGATCGACAAGGAAACGCCCAAGGGAACAGGACGAAAGTCGCGTGATTCCGCCGCGGCTCGCAGTTGATCCAAGTCTTTTCCAGCCAGCGTCGCAATCTTCTTTGCCCCATCTTCGCTCGCCCATGCCTTCAGTTCCATGCGCGGACCACCGGCATAACGCAGTTCAAACTCTTCGCCGGCCCATGATGTTTGGATCACTTGCCACGGATAGCCGGCCGACGGTGTGGTGTGAATGATGATCGCGCCAGCAGCGCCCTGGCGAGCCGCGCTTTCGTATTTGTAGTCCCAGCGTCCGTAGTACAAACGCCGACTGCCTTCGAATAGTTCCGGGTCGCTGGACGGATCGTTGTTCATTACGACCAAGACTTTCCCGCGTAGATCGACATCCTTGAAATCATCCCAGTCGTATTCGGGGGCTTGAATTCCGTATCCGACAAAGACCAGTTCGGCGTCGGCGATCGACGCTGCCGTTTTTGGACTACCGATGGTCGACATGAAATCGGTTACCGATTTCAGCGACACCGAATCATTGCCGCATTGAAATTTGATCTCCGCTGGCGCTTCCGTTTTCACGCCAACTAGCGGTACCGGCTGCAGCCATCCGCCATCAGCGGCGGCGGGTTCCAAGCCGAGCGATTGAAACTGAGTCGACAAATACAACTGGGTCACTGCATCGCCTCGCGAACCTGGTCCACGACCTTCCAACAGGTCATCCGCCAGGAACCGGACGTGCCCTCGCACGCTTGCTTCGTCGATCACGTCGGCCGCCAAATTGTCGGCGTCCGATAGGATTTCGACGGACGAGGTGTCTTGAGCCGACACGCTGAGCGTCGGCAGCGCGCACACCAGAATCGCAATTAGCAGATTTTTCATCACGGGTTCCTCGGGTATCCTTTGATAGAATGACGATTCGAAACGATCGATTCGACATGCTTTTGTTCAATATGAATCCGACGCAGCTTACACATTTTTCTTTGCCTTGATTGACTCGCGAATCCCTGCCGCCATCCGAAGTACTCTGCTGGATCCCCTTCGAATTCAAACAGCAACCATGGTGCCGCCGGGATTTAGCGGTGGAGTCGTG
>JBAUHR010000181.1:0-15799 GCA_049680385.1 Rubripirellula sp.
CGTCTGATTTGCCGTTTATGTCTTCGGCGTCAGGCCGGACCCAGCGGCCTGGTCCACCACGAATATGACATTCGGGTGGGATTGCAATAGCGACGCGGGGCAGTCGATGGTCATCGGGCCTTCGATTGCCTAGGCGATAGCTTTTGCTTTTCTTGCGCCGGTTGCGATCAACACGATACGTTT
Organism: Rubripirellula sp.; assembly: GCA_049680385.1. GTDB lineage: Bacteria > Planctomycetota > Planctomycetia > Pirellulales > Pirellulaceae > Rubripirellula. The sequence continues at coordinate 184 of JBAUHR010000181.1, forward strand.
GGATTCTAGTATTGTGCCGATGCCCATCGTGATAGCGGTCTTTGGGACATCGTCGATCGATTCAAAGAATCGCGAATTGGATTCAATGGTCTGCCGCGTTAGCGATACTTCACGGGTGCGACTGTCGGCGGCAGAACCAGGTTCGTTGAATGCGATGTGTCCGTTGGTGCCAATGCCAAGCAATTGGATTTCGATTCCACCTGTGCCGGCGATTTGCTGTTCGTAGTCGGCGACGTGTTTGGCAACATCCTGGCATTTGCCGTCTGGCACGTATGTGTTTGATGGGCGGATGTCGATTAGGTCGAATAACTGCGACTGCATAAAGTGGCGAAAGCTTTGCGGGTGGTCTGCGGCAAGCCCGATGTACTCATCCAAGTTGAACGAAGTGGCTTGGGCGAAGCTGATTTCCCCGCTGCGTGATCGTTTAACCAGACGTTCATAGCAGCCGACCGGACTGCCGCCGGTGGCAAGTCCTAAGACGATCTTGGGGTTTGCCTTGATTGCGGTTGCAAAAATATCGGACGTATACAGAGCAACATCGGCGGCGGTTTTGACAACGACGATCGTGGGTGAATGATTCATGCGATTTCGTCTTCCAGTGTATTGATGGTCTTCATCACCAAATCAGTCAGTTGTGGTGGGCTTAGTTTCGCAGCGATCGTGTCTCGCACTTCGTCTCGCAAGAATACTCGCACTCGCTTGACGTGATTGTCGAACTGGCGATGAGCAAGTGCTGCGGTCACGGGTGAAACATCGCCCAGCGGTCGGGCAGTTCCGTCGCGTGCGACCACGTCGATGTTGATGTCGACTTCTAGCTTCATTGGCGGCGCGTCCACCAGGACGTCAACCGCATGCACCACCGTCGAACAGGTGCTTGAAAGTTGTTCAGCCAAGCGTTCGGCCAACGCGACCAGCCACCAGTATGGTTTGCGAGCGAGTCGCGAGTGAACTTGATCACCGTCGATCACATTGAACTCGGCAGCGCGCTTGTAGAGTCGCCGGCGAGTACCAAACAGGCCGTCTGCCAGTGGTTCGGCCACACTGCCCTCGGCGGCCCGGCGCAAATTGGCGATCCACGCTGCGTCGTCCATTCGCAGTGTCGATTCCAGGTCCAGTCGGTGTTGCAGCAGGAACACGCACCGCTGCAGCATCGCGGTGGCCGATCGCACGGTGTGATGCCAGTACACTTCGCTGAACATGATGTAACGCGAAAAAACCATCATTTCTGCGGCGGTTCGGCCTTTGTCGCCAATCGCAAGTTTGCCCGTCTGCGGATGGATGCTCATCGACGCAATCAAGCGACCGGCATCAAAGTTTCGCCCGTAGGGAACGCCAGCGTGCAGGCTGTCGCGTTCTAGATAGTCCAGTTTATCGATGTCGATAGGGCCGCTCAGACAACTGGCAAGGAAACGATGCCCAGGCCTTTGCGACCCAGATGCATCTTTTTTGGGGCACAGTAGACCAAGCAGATCAGCGACGTCACAGTTCCAGTCTTGTTCGATGCATTCGGCCAGTTCGGATCGCTCAATCCAGTCGCCAATTCGAGTTTCGTGTTCACCCAAACCGCTCAATCGCATGTCTTCGATCGGGTGGCAAAACGGCCAGTGCCCGACGTCATGCAGCAAGGCGGCAAGTGCGAACGATTCCGCCATCGGAACGTCAACCATCGCATCGAAGTTGGCATCACCGGCGAACCTCGCCAGAACTCGCAGGGAGTTATCGTAAACGCCAAGTGAATGTTCGAGTCGTGAATGGGTGGCGCCCGGATAGACGAGCGCGACCATGCCGAGCTGGCTGATCGATGCTAGACGTCGCACCGGAGCAGTATCCAGGATGCGGCGGACACGTGCCGACATGGGCACGTCTTGAGCCGGTGGGATTCGAACAAGCGAACCGGTCTGGAAAAGCGAGGTCAGTTCAGGAAGCATTCGATCGAGGCTAAATCGGAAGGTGAGGGGCGATCACTGCGTTTAGGATCGAGCGGAAAATGAAAGTTGGCGTACACCTCGACTCTGGCCGGACAGCGATAGTGGCTTGTTCTTTGGCAGCCAAAAATGAGCCTGCGACCGTTGGGTTTACGGGACTGGCGTTCCAGTCGCCAGGACAGCGCCGCTTAGCAAGGCCAGCAAGAGTGTCGCGATCAAATAAAGGCCGACATGAGCCAATCCGCTAGCGAATTCTAGCTCGAACGTTCCCACCGAAATCAGCGCCCCAACGACTAGCATGGCCGAGAAAATGATCCCAAACCACATGAAAGACATGTCGGACGGCGATTCAAAGTCGGCGACGTAGGCGGGCACGAACGCGTACAGCAACCATAGGGCTGAAAACAGAACGGATCCGACCAGGACTCGATTGCGAAGTTCGCCCCCAACGTAAGGGGCGAGTTCAGAATCTCGCACGAACGTGTACCCAGCCCAAACCAGCGGCGGTGCGACGGCCAACGCACCGATGGCCAGAATGACCACCGAGACGCCGCCGGTGACTCGCAATCCAATCGCAACCCCGATCGCCGCCAAAATAGCGCCGGCCGTGATCAGCAATCCCTTGCGGGTGACATCGGTTTCGCTGCGTTTGAGCGGTTTTAGAACACTTTCGCCGCTGCGGTTCTTCGGGGCGCCGTCATCGGGTGCATGAATGACGACTTGTTCGTCCAGTTCAGGCACCTTGATCTGGTTTTTGCAGGCCGGACAGGGGCCGGTCTTGCCAGCGAACTTGTCACTGACCTGGAACCGCTTCAAACACTTCGGACAGGTGACTTGGATCGGCATGGTAAAGAATGAGTCGGTTGCAGGCGGCAAGTAACAGGCGGCAAGTAACAGGCGTCGGAGATTTCAGGCGGCAGAGTTCAAAATCCCCGCCAGATAATACCAGACATCGGATTTGTTATTGTAGGTGCTCTCAGAAACATGCCGCACGCCGTAGCAGTGCAAAAATCTGATGTCGAATCACTTTTGTTTCCCGTTCTCCAAGCCGTTTTGCTGATGCCTACCGCTCACGTTGTTCTCTACCAGCCGGAAATTCCGGGGAATACTGGAAACATTGGCCGCACCTGCGTCGCGGCGGATGCAAAGTTGTGGATCGTTCGGCCTGCTGCATTTCAGTTTGACGATGCGCGCGTCCGCCGTGCTGGGCTAGATTATTGGCAGCACCTTGACCTTGGCGATGCCGATAATTGGGAGCATTTGGTCGAACAGCTCGCACCGCGGCGGTTTTTCTTTCTGTCTCGTTTTGCCAAGCGGACCGTTTGGGACGCCGAGTTTCGTCCGGACGACGTGTTGGTGTTTGGGTGCGAGACATCCGGGTTGCCCGACACGATTTTGGATCCCGACGACCCACGGTCGCTCAGTTTGCCGACATCGCAACATGTCCGCAGTTTGAATTTGGCAACGACGGTTGGCATTGTTGTTTACGAACACCAACGCCAAATTCGGCTGGGCCAATCATGAACGTGCCACCAACGATTCGCCGTCGCCCGCCCCAGATCAGTCTCGGTTTCATGATGCTGATGATGGTGGTTTTTGCCGTCATGTCGGCTGGCTTGTTGTACGCCGCACGCGTGCCGGCCGTCCAAGATGAACTGAGTGTGCTGATGACGGGCAAGTCACCTGCCGCCGGGGATGGGGGAAGCCGGATGCCGCACATCGTCTTCATCATGTTCACGTTCACATCGCCGCTGCTGCTCGCTGGTGTGTTGTCGACTGCTATGGGTGTGTTGCGATGGTTGGATCGTCGCAATTCAAGACCGACCGTTACGACGACACGAACTGTCACGCCGGAAAACGTCACGGAAAATTGATAACGCCGATCATTTTTGCTTTCCTGATTAGTTCCTTGTTCGTTTGGTACTGTCGAAGTCGCTATTCTCGAAGCAGGCTACGACTTAGTTTCGAAATGAAGTATTTCGTTTCGCTGCAAGTCCTTTTCTCGTTTTGAAGGCGTCTCGTTATGTTTTTAAGTTCTCTATTTCGGATTCGATTCTCGAATTCGGGCGGCGCAGTGTTGCCGCCGATGTTGTTCACGTTGTTATTGGCGATGCTTTGTTCGTCAGGTTGTTCCAAGGCCGAAATGAAGCAGGCGTTGGAAGAGGCTAAGGTAAAAACCCAGGACTTGGCCGCTTCGACTCAAAAGGCGGTCGAAAAGCACCTGCCGCCTTCGGGGGAAATCACGCTGCGCACAACGCCAGCAATCGAGACGACGGGGCGGGCATCGTTGGAAGTGATCGCCATCGGAAATGGTCGCCCCAACGTTGTACAAGTGACTAGCTATGACCCCGCCAACTCGTCCAAAGACTACCCCGCCATTTTGTTGCACGGCACGACCGATGCAGCTAACGCGTCGGCGCTAGCGGGTAAGACGTTGTCATGTGACGTCTACTTGCATGCGTCGCGAACATCGGCGGTTGCCATGACGGGGCCGGGCCAGTCAGCGCAGTTGACCTTTGCGTCCATCGATCCGGCGGAGCACACGATCAAAGCGACGATTGGATCGGTGCAGTTGGTCACGTCCGATGGCAAATCGGTATCGGTCCAAGGTGGCGACTTGCTTGCGGTAGTTCGTGAAGGAGGAAACTGAAATGAGTATTAAGATCTCGAAGTTTGCAAGAGTCTTGGCGGTTGTTTTGTTTGCTGTTGTCGGCATGCCGGTTTCGTGGGCGAGTCCAACGAATAAGAAACCGGATGGTGGTCTCGACACGCACGGTACGATCGCCGGCGCGACCGAGTTAGCGGCGCGTGCGTATGGGGTCTGTGAAAAGGCTGATGCTCTGGTTCGTGAACTTGATGAGAACAAGGAAAACCCCGATCGGGGGTCTGGGAAAGCAATTGGGGATATGTGGGGAGAGCTGTTTCAAGCTGGACGTGATGCCGATCATTTGCAGTTGATGGGTGAACCGGCGGGAAACGACATTGCGAATCGAGTGAACTTGCTGAAGAAATATTTGCATAATTTTGCTCTCTCGTTTCGCGGCACCCGCCAGGGCCAGAAACTTCGTCAGCAGTTTGATCTCAAGCTGACTCGCGCGAAGCCGAAGTTACAGAAGTTCTTGGAGAAAGCGCAAGGAATCTATCAAGCCGAAAACTATGAATCGTTCAACAAGGGAATGGAAGCCAAAGGCGTCGAGTTGTCGTCTCAGTTGGCGTTCTTTTCTCCCAAGGAAGTTGAACGGTACGTTTTGAACTATTACTCGGTTTTGGGACAAGGAACCACGAAACTTACCAGTGTTCGTCGTAACCAGTACAAGTCTGACGCGAAGCAAGCGGCGGACGCTCAAGCGGTTCCGGCTAGCGAATTTGCCAGCGAAGCCAGGCGTGTTGTCAGCGAAGTTGGCGCGTCGGGAACGGCTTCGCTTGCCGATGACGCAACCGGCGACGCCAGTGAAGCGATGGCTTATCTGGTGTCGAAATGGGAGTCCGCTTCGGCGGGATTGATTCGCGCATCTGCGATTGATTTTGCATTTCGGCTTGGCGATGGAAGTCAGATCGCTGGTCAGATGAGCCAGTTGAAGTCCGATGCACAGCAATCGATTGTGGAATTGATCGACGCAGCCGCAACGTCGGCACAGGCAAGCAACGTTGCCTCGTTGCACTCCGAATTGATCGACCAGATCAGTGTGGTCCACCGGCGAATGGGGCACGGCAACGACAAGTGGGTCGCCCAGTGTGAAGCATCGTTGATGAAGTTGGCGTCGAAGGAAGCTGGCTTTGCTGATCAGGTAGCCGCATACCGCCGAGCCACTGCCGAGCCGCTCAGTTGGCGACAATTGTTCGCGGCCCAACAGTCGAAGCAGGTGCAGGCAACCGTTAAAACGGCGACGGTCTTGATGGCTGAGAAAACCGAAGTTGAATCGTCGCTGCGGCCTAGTTACCACCGCAGCGCACCTGGCCCTAAAACAATTGCGCCGGCTCGATTTGGGGAGCCCTGTTCTTGGATCATGGACGAAGCTGGAACGCGTTTGGTTGGGCAGCGAGTTTTCGAACCGATGACGCGCCGTTTGTCGCCGACCAGCTCGGTCGGCATGGTCCCGTTTGCGGGTAATCACTATGCCGCGGTTGCCTTGCCCGTTGCTGCGGATGAACAAGCCAGTGACTTGAAAGAGTCGCTAGCGATTGCCGGTTCGCAGTCGCCGTTAACGATCGAAGCCGCGGATGCAATATCGCGATCGGTCCTGGGTGACTATGAAGGCTTTGTCGCCGAAATCAAAGGCGTCACGATGGAGTCGCCGATCACGCGGTTCATCACATTGCCGGATCTGGCGTACATGCTGATGCCGTTGGGCTCGTTGCCTGCTCTCGAAAATCAAGGCCAGGCGATGTATGAAATCTGTTGGCGGCTGGATCTGCAACCATTGTGGGTCGACGCAAAGAACTTCACGGTCAAGTCGCAGTAGGTCACGTTCGCACGGCTAAGCTGATTACGCTGGTTCGAAAGGTCTCGCGAAGATACCCCGGCCAGCAAGAGGTTGAGCTCCGGTTCGCGTATTCAGTTCGTTTTGATCATGTTGTTCAATCTTCGTAGCCGATCGATGAGACCTTCTTTTGTTCTAGCTATCGTCGCCACCCGGAGGCGAGCACGACGATGACTTAGTCGATTCCCCGTTGTTCTTGGCCCCGGTACTTGGTTGACGAAACCGTCGCTCACTCGATGGACAAGCTCGTATGAGTCATTGCATGTGTAGAGAATGCCGAGAGTCTTGGCGCAAGCCAAACCATTTTTTCGGTATGAGGTATTTTTCGAACCTCTCTAACCGCATGTGTTCTCGCGTTAACCATGTCCGCTGCCAGTTGTCAGAACACTCGGCGGCCCGGTTGTTTGTTTTTGGATGGCACGATTGCAATCGAAATCATGATGTGCCGGCCATGGTGTTAAGCGGAAGTGCCGAGAGATGAAGCCACTGCAAATGATTCAGGTCATGATCCCCGTGCTCGGCATCTGTATGCTGGCTGGATCTGTAATCTTTGCGGTCGAAACTTGCTCGTTCATTTACCATGCGAAGTCGACCATCGGGACGATCATTGCTTCGGAGCAAAGGACAACGGACGATAAGCAAACACAGTACCGTCCTACATTCTCTTTCGAGGTCGACGGACGCCGGCACATGGTAACGCCAGCGGCGTTCGTATCACCTTCGCCAGGCGGTGTAGGTGACCAAGTTCGAGTTTTGTATGACGAACGAAATCCACAGCGAGCGCGAATCGATACGTTTGCCTACACGTGGGCGGTTCCAGTCGTTTTGTTCTGTTTGGCTGTCATCTGTGGATTCGCTCATGTTTTGGTGAGCAGGATTTTGCGAAAATTCACTACCGCCTAACCGAAAACGCGGCGGGCACCAAATACTCTGTCCGAATCTATGGCCAGAAAATTTACGTTCCCTAGGCCGCTAGCAGACTACCAAGGGCTGCGGCGATTGCCGCTGGTGCTGCCGCCCCACGAACTGTCTAGCGATCCGCCGCGGTACCGGTCTCGGTTGCTGTGTCGACGGCCGGCGCGGCGGGCGTGGTCTCGCAGTGCTCCGCCGGCGGCGTGAGCCATCGCATTGATCAAGATTTGGGTCATCGGGTGCGTCGCCACGGCGGTGATCTGTTCCATCGCGGTTGGTCCCCAGCGTTGGGCACTGCGGATTTCGTTCCACAGTGTGTCCGCACTGCCCGCATCAATCGCGCGGTTCAGGTGCATGGGAATGTCGAGCGTTCCGACGAACTGAGAGCGAGCGGAATCGAAGCCTGCTGAACGAAACTGTTGGATCAAACGGCCGAGGTCTTCCAAGAAGGATTGGATCCGCCGGACTTCGTCTTCGTGTTGCTGGGCAGCTTCGGAAAACGATCCCGCCTTGGCTTCGACGTTCATCAACTGGGCCACGATTTGGTCATCGGTAAGGTCGATGGTCGAGCTTGCCCGGCGCTGCAGGTCGCGCGAGTCGATCTGCTGCAACATTCCCCGAAACAAATCGATCGCTTCGCGGTAATAGGTGCCGCGACTGTCATCCGCTGAGGTCAAGTGTGACTGAGTCTTGTCGGTTTGCTGCTGAAGGTCTTCGAGAATCGTGATTTGCGAATCGCGGTACTTCTGTAGCTCGGTGAACTGAGAGAGCTTCTCGGGCAAGCCCAATTCGTCGGCAATCGTGTCGCGTCGTCGTTGCAGTTCGCCCATCACAGTGTCTAACGCACTGTGGTCATCGGCAATGATCGTGCGCATCTGCTCGGGCGTTTTACGCAGGAAATCGTAACCCTGTTTCGACGCGTTGAAATCGACCATCTTGGCGACCCAGCGGTCCATCCGACGTGTGAACCCACGGTGCCCGTACGCTTGCGTGCCGTAGCCGCGATCGCGCAGATAGGTGAACAGTTTGCTGTTTTCGTAGGCGGGTAATTTGCGAGCAGCGTCTTGTTCGATTTCGGCTAAGTTCGCCTCGGCACGTTCCAAGGCTGCTTCGGCAACGGCGGCGCGATCGGCGAGACTGACGAACTGCGAATCCTGTTGTAGTCTCGCTTCGACTTCGGATCCGATTTGCGTTTGAACATCCAACAGGTCATCTAGTTGGCGATTGATTTCCAGCAGTTTCGCGTCTTCGGATTGCCGTTCGACGGTCAGTGACGAGAGTTCGTTTCGCAGTCGGTCACATTCTTGTTGTTTGCGGCGAAAAACTTGCGACATCGCCGGCTGGATTTCAACCCAGGTTGACCTGATCGCTTCGGGCGTCAGTTCGGGTAGGTAGAACTCGGCCAGCTTGACCAACGAGTCGCCGCGGCTTTCATCCCATTGGTCGCGCTGCTGGTTGGCTTTGCCGATTTGCAATCGGACGGATTCCAGACGAGCTTGCGTTTGGGTGTAAGCGTCCATCAGTTGTTGATGAACGACGGGACCAGAGATCGGCATCGGGTAACGTGACCGGAAAAGGAAAGTGAAACTTGAGAGACAGCGCAGTTTGACGAGCAGCGAATTGGCGAGCAGCGAAGTTTGCAACGAGCCACTTTACGTGAACAGAAACCAGTAGGCACCCATGACGGCCGCCGCAGCAGCAGCCCCAGCCATGATTCGGTTTCGCCAGATCCAGCAGTGGGCCATGAATCGATTCAGTCCGGGTTCGGGTTCGTGGAACACGTGCAACGTGTCCATGTACTGGCGGATCGCGGCATCGATTTCTGCTTCGGTCACCGAGTCGCCCGACAGCTTGGCGGTGCGAAGCAGTTTCTCGCGCAGCCCGGCACGAAGATCGTCGCGACGAAACATTTCTTCGGCCGATTCACGCCGATCCCTCATTTCGCGCGCGACGTCCATCACTCGCAGCGTTTCTTGCAGCGATAGATTCTCCAGCGGCGACTGAAAATCCTGTGAATCGTTCGCCAACGACGAACCGACAGTCGCGGTGGCGTTTGCGGTTGCTTGGGCGTTTGCAGAGGCCGGAGGCATGGCGGCAGAGGCTTCGGTTGGTGAGTTTGGGCAGAAGAATCAACGTCGTCGGGCTGCATGAAAGTTTAGCCCGGTCACCCTATTCTATTAAATCGGCCAGGTTTGCGGAGATCGAGTTGCCAATTTGAGGGGGCAATTGCGGTGTCGGGCCAAGCAGTCGGTGATTGCAGTCAGGCCTGTCAGGCGCTAACCTTACCGGTGAACGATTGATAAGCAGTTTTCGCCGAAAACGCACGCCTCTTTCTCGGAGACTCCCTCGGCCATGTCAGACCAAGCACAAGCTTCAGCCCCCAATCCGTCCCAATCCAGTACGGCCAACCAGTCGCCTGCTGAAGCTCGCGACATGAAGTCGATGAAAGAGTATTTGGACCGGGCCGTGACGGTGCTGAAGAAATTTGGCGTCGATAGTAAGAACACCGCGCCCCAAGAATTGATCGGTTTGCTCGAAGAGGTCAAGCACTTGGACGAAGACAAAGTGCTGGCGATCGCCGAAGTGATCCAGCACATGAGTTCGTTCAATCAACTGGTGCGAGAAAACGTCGAGAGCATCAAAATCGGCAACCGTTACATGGACATCACTCAGATGTTTGACTCGGTCCGCGAAGACAGCAAGCGGCTGATCATGCAACTTGACGACGGTAAGATCAGCGGTACCGAGAAAGTGTCGAACTGGTGGATGAAGATTCGCCGTGGCACACCAAACGACCGCTTCGAACAGATCGTTGAAACGTACAGCGAGGTGGCCAAGGACACCAAGGAAGCGCTCAAGAGCGAAGAAGCGATCATGGAAGGTTACATCGACTTCCGGTTCGCGCTGAAGGAAGCCGAAGTCTTGGCGCGTGAAATTCTGGACAAGCAGATGCCGATCCTGGATCAATCCAAGGACGCTTTGGCGTCCAGCCAAGCGGCGCTCGACAATTACACCGGCACCGACGAAGGTGGCAAGAGCCAGTTGGAACTTAAGCGTGACGAAGCTCGATACAAGTTTGAAAAGGAAGACGAGACGTATCAGTTGCTGAAGGATATCGCCGAGAACTTAGAAATCGGCTACGACGTCGGTGAAACGTTGATCAGCAAGCTGAAGCAGACTCACGATGTGAAAGAACGCGTCTATCGACGCGCGGTGACTTTCTTCACAACGAACGAGCATGTCTTCACGATTCTGGGCACGGTCTACACCAGTCAGCACGGTTTGCACGAAGTCACGCAAGCAACCGAAGCGATGAAGGAAGGCGTCAACAAGGGACTCGAAGACGTGGCCACGCTAGGCCGCGAACTCGAACGTGCCGCCCTCCGCGCCGGGTACGGCAGCACGATCAATCCCGAGTCGGTCCAGAAGTTGGTCGATGCGATCAGCGGTTTCCAAATCGAATCGCTCGAAATGATCGCGGTGCTGCGAAAAGAATCCGAAGAGAGCACAAAGGCGATTCGGAAGTCGGTCGAAGAAGGCAAGAAGAAGTATCAGGAAACACTTGCCAAACACGCCCGTGGCGAAAAGCTTAGCTAAGGAGTCTGCTGGGAGGAGTCGTGCGGGTAATCGCACCCTTCAAGCGACCGGAAGATTTTAGCGTGTGAATGTCGACTCACTGAATCTTCGACAGTCTGTCGCGAAATCCATCCAGCACGTCAGCGTAACGCGCGTCGTTTGCCAAGTTGGTGAACTGACGCGGGTCGTTTCGCATGTCGTAAAGTTCTTCCCCATTGCTGCCGTAGTTCATGTACGACCATTGATCGTTCCGCAGCGACCGCTGCTTGCCTCCGCCGGAGTAAGCAGTGTCGCGTACCATCGCGTTGGGGTCGTCAAGCGCGCGAATGAGACTCTGTCCCACGATGTCGGTTGGGGTCGATAGACCGGCAAGCTCACTGACCGTCGGATAGATGTCGACCAGTTCGGCAAACGTCACGGCGCGACCAGGTTTGCGGCCCGGGGCGCACACGATCAGCGGAACTCGCGTCACCTCTTCATGCACGTTTGATTTCTGCCAGAATTCGTGCTCACCGAGGTGGTAGCCATGATCGCTCGTGAACACCACCGCGGTGTTGTCTTGCAGGCCGAGCCGATCCAATTCGCCCAGCACTCGGCCGACTTGCTCGTCCATGAACGTGACCGCCGCGTAATACCCTGCCCACATTCGTTTGACGTTATCGGGATACTTGTCGATACCGATTTTCTGTGATGTGCTCTGGGCCAGTCCTGCTTTGGGGATGTCGTCATGGTCACCAGGCAGCGTTTTCGGGGCGGTAATCTTGTCGATCGGATAGGGCGCGAAATAACTCGGCGGCGCGACCATCGGGTAGTGCGGCCGAACGAACCCGACCGCAAGAAAAAACGGATCGTCTCTGTGTACTCGCATCAGTTCGATCGCCTTCGTCGCGGCTTTGTAGTCGGGCTGATCGGTTCCGTCGCCGTCGCTTTCCACCGTCACAAACGGGCGATGCGGGTCGCCGGTGGACTGTCGGTTTTCTTCGTTGGTGGTGACGATGTTCTGATTCAGTAGCGAGTAGCGGCCGGGTGTGTGCGCTTCACGACCGGGGGCATTGAATCGCTGGGTCCATGACGCGGCGTGATCGTTGCCGTTGGTGCCCGCAATGATGTCGCCCGGCACGCGCATGTGGTAAATCTTTCCGACTCGAGCGGTGTACCAACCGTTGTTCTTGAAATGCTCTGCCATGCTCGGGCCGCTGCCGCTGGCCCCAACGTATCGGCTGAACATGAACGACTGACGCGACGGCCCGCACATCAGTCCTTGGCAGTACGTCTTGTCGAACACCATGCTGCGTGCGGCGAGTTCGTCAATGTTCGGCGTCTTGCAAAGCGGGTCGCCGTAACAACCCAGCACGCTCGCCTTCAAGTCGTCCGACACGATCAACAAAACGTTCCGCACCTTTGCCGGTTCAGATCCGAGCAACAGCCCGCTCTGGGCGAACAGAAGTATCAATAGGAATCGACTTAGCATGGTTGCCTTTGCTGTGTTCGTGGCGGAGCGATTGCGGATCGACATGCAGACTGAATGGTCCATTAGCAGTCTCTGCTCGTTGCGTTTGTCACAGTATACGTCGTCGAGCGATTCCGCTTCGATTCTCCAAGTGGATCAACGAGCATGGTCGCATTCGCAGTCAGTCCTTTGACCCGACGGTCGATCCAATCAGCGTTGGCGAACGATTGCTCAGCGCTCCGATCATCAAGGCCATCACGGATAACAGTGAAGACCCATACGCTGGAACGGTGCAAGTCAACTACATCCGCCGGCAAGCCCTGGCGATGGTCGGCTTACCGGTCAACCCTGAACACCCTCACTGCGCGGGACCGGAGATACCCGAAGACCTGTGGAATTGACGTTGGCCACAGATGCCGGTGTCTCGGTTTTCGATGCGTCGAACGCATCTATCTCGTCAATTCGTGTTGGTCTCGGAATCCAGTGTGATTTTGGTCATTCGCGAAGAAAAGCGCGAATCGCTGGAACCCATGCGGTCTGCCCAGACGTAATGACTCGGTGCGATTCAATGGGATCGTTTTTCGAATTCTTTCCAGGAGAAAGAGCGATGAAAATCCGTCGATATTTAGTGGCGTTGATAGGGGGCATCTTCGTCCTACATTTGGCAGCCATATCGGGTTGCGGGAGCCATGAGCGGAACGCTACCGATGTGGTAGTGGAGATGCCAGCGGGACGAGCTGATTTCGGGAACGCCCCGCAGTTTGCCGACGAGGGAATCGGGCCGGGACAAGGAGGGGACAAGTACGACGAGATTGTCGAGAATCCGTTCTTGCGTGTTTCGTCGGCCCCGCTGAGTACTTTTTCGATCGACGTTGATACCGCCTCCTACAGCAAAGTTCGGCAGTTCTTGCTGGAATACCAACAGCGTCCGCGACCCGATGCGGTTCGTATCGAAGAACTGGTCAACTATTTCGATTACCAGTACATGCCCCCACGCGATCACGATTCCGTGCCGTTCGCAACGCACATCGCCGTCACACAGTGCCCTTGGAACACCGATCATCGCCTGGCCCGCATCGCAATCAAAGGCCGCGAAGTCCAATCCGATGTTCGCCCCCCAAGTAATCTTGTGTTTCTGATTGACTCATCGGGATCGATGCAAGACGTCAAGAAACTCCCGCTCTTAAAACGTGGTTTGCGATTGTTGCTGCAACAATTGGGTGACGATGATCGCGTTGCCATTGTCGCGTATGCCGGGTCAGCCGGTTTGGTCTTGGAAAGCACATCGGCGACCGATTCAGAGAAGATCCTATCGGCACTCAACCGACTCGATGCCGGCGGCAGCACCAATGGCGGCCAGGGATTGGAATTGGCCTACAGCGTTGCGAGAGATAGCTTCGTCGATGATGGAGTCAACCGCGTCCTTTTGTGTACTGATGGTGACTTCAATGTCGGCCGAACGGGAACCGATCAACTGTTGGATTTGGTCGAGCGAGAGTCCAAGCAGGGCACCGAGTTGACGGTTCTCGGGTTTGGCATGGGAAATTTTAACGACGCGATGTTGGAACAAATCAGCGGACGAGGCAACGGGAACTATGCGTTTATCGATACGTTCAATGAAGCCCAAAAGGTGCTTGTCCAGCAATTGTCGGGAACGTTGGTGACGATTGCCAAAGATGTCAAGTTGCAAGTCGAATTCAATCCGACCGAGGTGGCCGCCTATCGGTTGATTGGCTATGAAAATCGCATGCTGAAAAGCCAGGATTTTAATGACGACAAAAAAGACGCGGGCGAAATTGGTGCCGGTCATTCCGTGACCGCGTTGTACGAAATCATCCCCAAGAGCGCCACCGGAGCGGATGAGTTGCCGACCACCGACGCGCTAAAATATCAATCGCCGGGCGAGCCTTCCGCAGCGTCAAAGAACGGCGAGTTGTTCACCGTCAAATTGCGCTACAAGCTTCCCGATCACGACGAGAGCACGTTGCAAGAATTTGTTGCCAGTGACAAGGAAACGCCGTTCCAAGAAGCGGACGCGGATTTTCAGTTCGCCTCGGCAGTTGCCAGCTTTGGGATGCTTCTGCGCGACAGCCCACACTCGGGTGACTGGACCTACGACAACATCGACCAAGTCGCTCAGGCGAATCGCGGAACCGACCCGTATCATCTTCGCCAAGAGTTCATCGAGATGGTCGCAACCGCCAAGAGTTTGAGATAGGCCCGGCGCAGGCCAGCGCATCCGTGACAGAGGGAGTTCAGGTTACGATCGCATCGCTAGTCACTCGAAACGAAATCGAAATCATCGCGCAGCCGACGATACAGTCGAACTAAGGCTGGCCGCCCAACCGGGGATCCAAGGACGTTTGTGCCAATTCCTGTTGCGTTTTTGGTGGGATAGCTTGGTCGGTTTTCGTTAGCGACGGCGTCGACGAATCATGCAGCTCGCCGCAACGCCCAGCAACGCAATTCCTAATCCTGGTTCCGGAACAGCGGTGACATTGACGGTGCGAATTCCCGACCCAGAAAGATACTCGAACCCAACCAAGAGGTCTTGATCGCCGTTGAGATTTGATTCCAGTCCGTTGACAAATTCTGTATTGGTATAAGCGAAACGAAAATCGGCATTCGTTACACCTGGGTTCAGCGTCGCACGGAAACCGTTGTAGGTTCCACCCGTTTCAAAGCTTGACGTCAAGTCTGGCGACGTAAATCGGGAGCGGCTCAAGAATCCCGGCCCAACAGTTGCCGGATCGAGTGTCGGGAAAAAGTCCTGACCGGACACAACGGATTCGCTTTCGCCCGGGGAAGTGATTACCGGCGCAACCAGCGGAAAGGAGTCGGGTAATCCAGAAACATCAAACGTCAAAAGTGCGTCAGGGCGCCCGCTGCCGAAACTAGCCTCGATCGTCCACTCGCCCGTGACTGAATCACGGAAATCCAAGTAGTTGTCGAAGGGCATTGCGAACGGTCCACTCGTCGGGCCATTCACGTCGACCGTAAGTACTTGGTCTGTCGGTTCAAAAAAGTCACTGAAGCTCCATGAATACATCGGCCCCGTGCTTCCCGGTTGGGCAGAGAACTCAACTAAAACGCCAGCATGCGATTCAGAAGTAAGGCCCAGGCAAAGGAGCGTTGTAAGTACAGAAATAGCACTAATTGCACCGGAAAATCCGGCCACAGGTTTCAAACTTTTCGTTCGCATCGCTTGATTATCTCCGCGTTGGAAAGCGTGGCCAGACTTGAAACTCAGGCGATCAGTTGAACACTTCTCG
>JBAUHR010000182.1:0-2674 GCA_049680385.1 Rubripirellula sp.
GCTTTTCAATAAAGTCTGCCTCTGTAGACGTGTTGATTACGAAGTTCTTAAATTCTCGTCTTACCAGAGCCATAGTGGCAAGCCGCCTGAGACTACCATCGGAGGGAGAAATCAAATGGTTCAAACCTCTTTGTTTCGGTCGGAGCAAAACAATGAGGTTTGACCCATTTGATCTACTAAGATGTCGGACACCTTTGTTCGTTCTGCTTCTCTTGTTTCGGGTCTCTCGTCATGCACGCGCGATTCTGGCGGGATATCCACTGTGTCGATCATGTCAGCGCGTTTATTGACACTGACGTGAGTCACCGCAAGCTCGACCAAAACAGTCTTTTCATCGTAGCCGACGAATCGGCGGACACGCTTCGGAAGCCAGATTCCATTAAACTGAACATGGTCCTCAAAGAGAATTTTCTCACCGATCTTCATTGGACCGTTTTCCAGCCCTTCTTGACCGAGTTTGGTGCGTTGATACTGCACCAGCTCTGTCATCGCCCAGTTCAATCGCTTGTCCAAAGTCACTCGATAGCGATATTTGGTTATTGAATATCTAGCGCCAACGCCCCTTTGACGATCCTCCTCTGGGATCTGGCTCCCGGATTGAGCGTCCTCGTATTGGTCGACGACGTCAAATCGAAACAGCGAATCGGAATCCTCGATGACACGAAACCAAATCCGTGCTGAATCCCGGTCCAGAAAATCATGCCCACGAATAAGACCACGGAGCACATCCTCCAGCGATCTGTCGCAGGAGAATGGGTTTGTGACCCATTTGTCATAGCCTGCGTACTGGCCAGCAATACTGAGGTCACTCGGTGAAAGCAAGGTAGCCACATAGTGATCGTTGTCGTGAACCATCCTTATGGCTGTACTCTCGTTTCTCGCCAGTTGAATCAAGTAAGAGTCTTCCCCAGAAAAGAATCCATTCCCGGATTTTCGGTCGAGACAGAGTTTCGCGGGAGATTCTAAGTAGCGTTGAAAGGACTCCGTCTCAAACGAACCATCGATCTCACTCAAATCGACCGGTTCACCGCGGCTGTGGGTCACTTGATAATCGACAACAATGGTCTCGATCTTTGCGAGAGAAACACGATCTGCCAACTCCGAAACTACCGGGACAAGTTTCGCGTCAAGTTCCGGTTGGGGGCTAAGAATCGCCTCGCGAATTTTTGGGGTGCTCGACACTTTTTTCTCTTCGCCGCGTGTGAAGTTCCAGATTAAATAGCCATCACTGTCAGTGAATCGTGTAGGGCGAGGATTGCCAGGTGCTCCGTGGTTGCAAATGCGCAGTGTTGTACCGTCCGATTCAATGATTCCGTAGTAAATTAGCTTCATCGAGTCGTTGTCACTGACTCCCTTCATCCATTTTTGACGGTCACGATCGCTGAGTCGCATATCGATGTGTCGTGGCGGCCCTAACGCCCCAATATCGAAATCCAAAGACATTGCATGCATGCCGTTGCCAAGAATCTCCATGCGTTTCCCACGTATCGATGCGGTATAGGAGTGGCGTTTCAGTTCACCTTCTTCGCGGGATTCCTGCACAACGTTCCAGCCTCCCTGCAACGTATCCAGCCATCCATCCGCGCTCAGGCGCACACCCGATTCTCCGCTCGATTGAATGTTTCCGGTGTCGGGCATCTCTTCCGCTTTGGAAAAGTACACGCCGCCCATTCCGTTGCCTGTTGTCGGGTGGTAGAAGGACACGTGAAGGCTGCCGAATCTTCCGATCACCTTGGACAGTGTGAATGCGTGCTTTCCCCGTTTCGCTTTCATTTGTTGGCTAGGTTGAATAGGCGTGGGAGTTGGCGTCTCGCCCGCCTTTTGCTTCGTGGTCGAAAAGAAACACAGATTCGCAGCATCCTCGGAATCGAGCGTGTACGTTCCTTTGACCGTCACCGTTGCCCCCACCTCAAATCCAATTCCAGATGTCGTCACGGATTGGATTTCAATCTGATCGCCCTTCTTTAGATTCGATTTACCCAGAACAAAGTCAACAGGCTCGGTTTGTGAATCCAAAGCAGCATCTGCGGCCCCCTCCGTGTGAACGATGCTGACAACTTCGTTTTCGCCACGGTGTATCGCAACTTGCCCGTCCTTCACCGCAATTGCATCCATCGGTCCTTCAATCATCACCACGTATTCCCCCACCGCAATGCGGATCGTTTCGCCCGACTGATTGACCGTGAGCTGCCTAACTGTTTCCTTGCCTTTCACAATGCGAATGGGAACACCATCAACATCGGACTGGATCGTCAGCGTGCCCTTGTTCAACTCCAGCACGATCAATACGCCTGCAAAGATCAGCGAGAATGCGAAGGCTGCGGTCGCAATGAGTTTGCCGATCGGTGGGTAGCGGAAGTCGCCAAGACTTTCGGCTGGGGTGGTGCTGCCGTCGGAGCCGATACTCTTGGCGAGTTTCGCTACGGCGTCAGGCAGAGGTGTCGTGGTTGGTTGCTGCACATGGGCGAGGCAGTCTTCGAGCAACTCGGCGACTTCCGATGCGGTTTGAAATCGATCGTCGCGCGGTTTCGCAAGCAGCTTCATCACGATTTGTTCCAGCCACTCGGGAATGTCCGCGTTGATGCTGCGAAGACTGCGCGGTTGGTCGTTGCCGATCCGGTTCAGGACGCCCATCGTGGTTTCGGCGCGAAACGGAGAATGACCGGTGAGCATA
>JBAUHR010000183.1:0-12879 GCA_049680385.1 Rubripirellula sp.
ATGACAGTTTTCTCTCACGGCTGACAGAAAGCAATCACCTGGCTCGATATTTGAGAGATTTTATTCAAATTATCGGTTCCTGCCCGCAATCGACCCACGCGTATGGGGCGGGTACGCTAATTTCGACGTGACAGTTCCCCATTTCTACTCGAGGGCGCAAAAGAGACATCCATGACGGCACTGAACGGAAAACGGGCGATTGTGACCGGTTCATCACGAGGAATCGGGCGAGGAATTGCACTGCAATTGGCTGCCGCGGGCGCCGAAGTCATCATCAATTTCCGCAGCCATCCGGACGAGGCCGCCGACGTGGTTGCTCAGTGCGAAGCGGTCGGCGGAAAGGCTCACATGATCGCGGCCGATCTTGGCGTTCAATCGGAAGTCGAACGTTTGGTGGCCGAATCGGCGGAAAGGATGGGCGGGCTGGATATCGTGGTCAGCAACGCTGCGTATAGCGATCGCCATTTGATGTTGGAAGCGGATCTGGACGAGTTCCACAAGACGATCGACGTCAGCATGTGGGGCGCGTTTTATCTGGTTCGCAGCAGCGCCAAATTGATGGTCGAGGCCGGCAATGGCGGCAACATGGTCGTTATCAGCAGCCCCCACGCGCACATGGCGATCCCGGGCGCGATGGCCTACAACATGGCCAAAGCGGCGAACGATCAAATGGGAAAAACCGCTGCCTGCGAACTGGCCCAGCACGGCATCCGCGTCAACATCATCCACCCCGGCTGGACCGACACGCCCGGCGAACGAAAGTTCTTTTCCGAAGAAACGCTGGCAGCCGAAGCCGCCAAACTGCCGCTCGGACGACTCGGCAAGGCTGACGAAATTGGCCGTGGCGTGGTGTTCCTGTGCGATCCGGCTAGCCAGTACATTACAGGTAGCACGTTGACGATCGACGGCGGAATCCAATTGCCGTGGCGCGAAATGTATCGCACAAAAGAAAAGCCAGCAGGCGTTTCTTGACCGGTTGGCCGAAAAGCCTCGCGTACTGCAATTCGAGTTCCGCAGCTCGAGTACCGCAGCAGAACCCGGCCGCTAACGAGAGCGTCCGGCTTAGGCGATTCCGTTTGTACCGTATATCGCTGGAAACCGTGCATCACTGGAAACGCCGCCTGCGGCTCACTAAGAACAACAAACGAAAAACAGAGGTTCAACGATGGATTCTTGGCCACTTGGTGTATTTGCTTCGGTCGACGCCGGCCTTGGCGTCGCTTGGGATGTGATTTCGGAATTAAAAGTTCCCACCATCCAGTTGCATGCACCGCATCCTGACAAACGCAATGCCGCATCGGCAAAGTCGCTTGCCGACCAATTGGCCGGGATGGGTGTTCGCTGCACAGCGGTGTTCGGCGGTTTCGACGGCGAAAGCTATGCAGACATTCCAACGGTCGTGAAGACAATCGGGCTGGTCCCGGAATCAACTCGCGCGGCACGACTGCAAGAGATGAAAGACATCTCTGACTTCACCAAAGAACTCGGATGCGACGCGATCGCGCTGCACCTTGGCTTTGTCCCCGAAGGCCCCGCGGCCGACGGCTACGACGGCATCGTCGCCGTCACACGCGAACTTTGCGATCACGCTGCCGCCAATGACCAGTTCCTGCACTTGGAAACCGGCCAAGAAACCGCCGACGGCTTGTTAGAGTTCATCCATCACGTTGAACGAGCCAACTTGAAGATCAACTTCGACCCGGCCAACATGATCCTGTATGGGACCGGCGAACCGATCGAAGCACTGCGAAAAGTCGCCAAGCACGTCCGCAGTATCCACTGCAAAGACGGAACCTGGAGCGACCAGCCCGGTGTGACCTGGGGCAAGGAAGTGCCGCTGGGGCAGGGCGACGTCAACATGGAATCGTACCTGCAAACCCTTCGCGAAATTGGCTACGAAGGACCGCTGACGATCGAACGCGAGATCCCTCAGGACCCCGCGCGTCAGAAAGCCGAAATCGGTTCCGCGATCGAACTGCTGACCAAGCTACGCCAGCAAACGCTGGCTTGATTGCTACGGCGTGGTGATCTTCACGTCATCGACCAGGGCTTCGCGATTGACCGCCAAACGCAACCGGCTTTTGGTCGCGTGACCGATGCCGGGTGACGTAAACTGGCCGACCATTGTCCCGTCGATCGTGACCATCATGGTGTCACCGCCGATCGAAACGGAAAGCTGGTGCCACGCATCGGCGTCTAGCTTGACCGGCACGGTTTTGGTGTCGGCCTTCATCGCCTTCTTGTCCGCTTCGGTGGTCTCATTGGCTAGCCGACGTGTGCGAATCCCCAAGTCCATTCGCCCGGTTTTTAAGTCCGTCATTTCGACGCGGCCCAGCCGAACTTTGGCCATGCAAATGTGACCGGCGTGGACCGACTTCTCTTTCATGTCGGCGATGTTGATGCCCAAATCATCTTTGGGGCCAATCTTGAAACGCATTGAAATCGTGGCATCACGAAACGCGACGTCCTGAGTCACCGAAACGCCGTGATCGGCTTCGGCATGCCTGACGATGAACATCGCCCCATCGACCAAATCGACCTGCTTGTTTCCTTTGGCGCGACTCTTACTGTTGGTTCCCCATCCATTGCCGACTTGTTCGAGTTCGGGCTTCGATTCGGTACGTTCAAAGTCATCCGAAAACAAAACCTTCACCTCCGGTGCATCAGCGTGCAACGAAGAAACAACCGCGACACCGGACAGACATACCACAGCCGCGCAGCAGAAAACACGCTTCATAAAACGATTCCGTAGGAGAGAAAACAGGTCTGGTCGATCAACCGATCTCGCCGCGATCCCCCGTCACTCCGGCAGCGATGTCAGCGGCAAAGCACTCGATCAATGTTGCTTGGTTGGCACTGCGATCGACTTCGCGAAGGGCGCGGACGGACCGGTCCACGCGAGCCAGTATGATCGGCGAGACAGCGTTTTGGTTGGCACCCGATCGCATTTTTCGCCGAAAGTGCTGGACCGACATCGCAAACACATCTCGCATCGCACCACGGCGTTTGCCTGCATCCTTGCCGGCGCCGTCGACGTGAGTCGTGATGATCCGGGCCAAACTGGTCGGGTCTGGGTAGTCCGCATCAAGTTGTCCGGACAGCGCACTGCGCAGGCTATCGGATTCGCCGCTGAGCAGTCGCAGGGCGACTTCGACATCGCCGCCGGCGACATCCATCGCGTTTTCAATCGCTTCATCGCTGGCTTCGACGCCATGAACCCGGCGCACCAATTTTGCTGCATCTTGGCTGGACAGGGGACCGAGCCGGAGAATTTGACAGCGTGACCGAATCGTCGGCAACTGACGCTGTTCGCTGGTGCCGACCAACATCACAACGGCGCCGGACGGAGGTTCTTCCAGAGTTTTCAGCAGGCAGTTGGCGCCTTCTTCGTTCAGAAAATCAGCATCCTCGAGAATCGCAACTTTGCGTTTGCCAACCATCGGACGCAGTCGAATGTCGCGGCAAAAACCTTCTTGCATCCGGTTTTCGCGCGAACCAATCAACAGTTCCACGGGGATCAAACTCTTATCGTCCGGCTTACGGACGCGGACCACGTCGGGGTGAGTCCCTGCGTTGACCTGCAAGCACGAAGGGCAGACGCCGCAGGGCGACATCAGGGCCGGGTCGGACCGCTGGCAAAGCAGGGTTCTGGCCAGCACGTTGGCGACCGTTCGCTTACCGATCCCTGGTGATCCCACCAACAGAAAACTGCCGCCGAGACGGTTTTGTTTGATCGCAGCGGCGAACCAGCGCTGGGCTTTTTCGTGGCCGATCAACGTCGACCAATTCGTCATCTCGGCCGTCATGACGATGGAGGACTAGCCGAATTAACGGGAACAGCGGGCTTGGTGCTCTGTTCGATGTTGCCAATTTTTTGGATTCGAACAGCGTGACGGCCACCATCGAATTCGGTGTTCAACCACATCCGAATCAGATCATCGATTGGACGATCGCCGATCATGTCGCCCGGCAAACAAAGGATGTTGACGTCGTTGTGCCGGCGACTGATTTCAACCATGACTTCGTCATAGCACGACGCGGCGCGAACGCCGGCAAACTTATTTGCGGTGATCGACATTCCGATTCCCGTGCCGCAAATCAAGATGCCACGATCCACTTCACCGTTTGCGACTTGTTGGGCGACGGCTTGAGCAATGTCGGGGTAATCGACTGCTGCATCGCCGTGCGTTCCCACATCGTTGATCGGGAAACCAGCCGCAGTCAGATTTTGCACCAAGCGGTCCTTGATCTTGACGCCGCGGTGGTCGCTACCGATTGCAATTCTTAACACGACGCCCTCCATCATGATGTTTGGTCAGTTTTTGAATCAGATTCGGGATCGCTCGAGCGGATCGTTTCGGGGAAAAAATCGTCTCCCAGAGCTTCCGTCCACGCCTGCAGTTCGCCTTGGATTTGGTCGGCACAGGCTTCGTAAACATCTACCGGCATCCCCACCGGATCACCGATGTCGCCGCCATCACGTCGCAACGTGAAGACTCGGTCGTGCAGTCCTGGCCATGCCGCCAAGATCGCAGCCCGGTGGCCTCGCGTCATCGTCAGCACCAAGTCGGCAACGCCCATCACGGATTCATCAAGTGTTCGGCTGCTGTGGCCAGTCAAATCGAGGCCACGTTTGCCCATCACCTCGATCGCTTGCGGGGTGGCACCACAACCGGGGTTGGCCGCTACGCCGGCTGACAGAACACGCACGGCGTCTTCGCAGCCATATTTTTTGCTCATCTGGTCGCGCAGCAACGTTTCGGCCATCGGGCTGCGGCACGTATTTCCGGTACAGACCAGCGCGATCACTGGTTTAACGAATTGATTCATGGCGGCTCGTTCGATGACGCCCTCGCGAAGGATTTCCATTTGATTGCCCTGAACGCGGGCAACCGTTGAAGCTCCACCATAACGGGTTGGGCCGTCGTCGAGCAGCAGTGGAATCAAATCGCCGAGTTGTTGCTCGACCTGATCCGCCGTGGTGGCCACGGGCTGGCCAGTCAAATTGGCGCTGGTCAACAGCAAAGGAGCCGATAAAAAACGGTGAATGTGCGTGATCACCCGGTGATGGACGACCCGAAAACCCACACAGCCAAACTCGCCCCGAATGCGTTTCTGGACCGTTTGAGGGAGCTGAGTCACCGCCGAATGGGGTGAATTACAGGGAATCACCAACGTCAGTGGCCCTGGCCAGCAACGCGACGCCAATCGCCGGGCAAGTGGGCTGGTGCCACAGTAAAAATCCTCGGCCGACTCGCGACTGCCCACCGAAATCGCCAGCGGCATCGTATCGGATCGGCCCTTGATCTCGCACAGACGCTCGACGGCACGTTCGGACAGGGCGCTGGCCGCTAGCCCATAAACCGTGTCGGTCGGGACTCCGATGACCTCGTCCTCGACCAACGCTTGAACCGACCGATGGACGATGTCGCGCGGGTCATCCGTCGCTCGGAGGTCCAGGATTTTTGACATCGAAAAAGGATTCTGACCTTTCGGCCAACCATCGGGTAAAATTCAAAGGCGAGACTCATTGTAATTCTCTAGCATTCGCCTTCACAAGTCGGCCAGCAACTTGATGCCCCCCCACACGTCGACTCGCATCGCGTCCCAGCCCGTCAATCGCCGAAGTTTCATACGCCAGTCTTTCGAAATCGCCTCGGCCGGAATCGCAGCGATGTCGCTAGCCGGAACGTCTGGGTGTGTTCCCGTTACCGATAGCGACGTGCCCGATCTGGTTTGGGGACGCCGCGGTTTGAGTTCCGGCAGGTTTTTGAAGCCGCGCGCGATCACGATTGACGACGCGGACCAGTTGTACATCGTCGATACCACCGGTCGGATCCAGGTGTTTGACACCGACGGCAACTTTCTGCGTTTTTGGGAAACTCCCGAAACCGCCAACGGCCGCCCAACGGGGATGTCTTTTCAACCGGCGTCATCAGGCCCCAGCGGACAACCCCGACTGCTGGTTGCCGACACTCACTACTATCGAATGTTGGCCTACACGCCGGACGGCGAATTGCTTGGCGACCAGCAAATCGGCGGTACGGCTGGCCATTTGCCGGGTGAATTTGCGTTCGTCACCGATGCGGTCAGCGACAGCCAGGGATGTGTTTACATCGGCGAATACAACGCGTCGGATCGGATCCAAAAATTCGATCCCGATGGCAACTTCATGACCCAGTGGGGCGGCACCGGCGACACGCCCGGCACCTTCGTGCGTCCGCAAAGTCTGGTCATTCGTGACGACGTGATGTGGGTTGCCGACGCTTGCAACCACCGAATCCAGCGATTCGATCTGAGCAAAGAAACGCCGCAACTGATCGACGTTTGGGGTGGGCCGGGAACCCAACCAGGCCAGTACTACTATCCGTACGATTTAGCGCTGGCCGCCGACGGCAGCCTGTTGGTGGTCGAGTACAAGAACAATCGAGTCCAACGTCTAGCGCCCGATGGAAAACCGATCGCCATGTGGGGCGGCCCTGGATTCGAGCCCGGAATGCTGAACCAGCCCTGGGGCATTGTCGTCGACTCGCAGGACCGCGTCCATATTCTGGACAGTAACAATCACCGGGTTCAACGCATCAATTTGCCGGTTTAACCGTAAATTCGGCGGTTTTTCCCCATGCGTGACCAGACGTGTCATGGACACGACGCATATTAAAAGTGTCAGACCAAGACACTTTTGAAACAACTTTCCGGGGGGAAAACCAATGAACCGAATTCTTCAACAAGCAATGCGAGACTGTGACAAATACGTCATCGAAATGGATTACGAAGACGCCAAGGGCAACCGCACCCACCGCGTCGTCAGCCCAATCCGATTGATGGGCAGCTACCGATTCTTGGGGCTGTGCCTGTGTCGCGAACAGCCTCGTCAATTCCAACTTTCACGCTGCCGCAACATCCGCTTGGTGGCGGCCGAGAACGTCATGATGCCGGTCCCAATGGGGGCCGGATCATGCGAGCTGAACTAGGACTGCATCAGACCGACAACTGCACCAATTCAGTCGGTGGGTTGTGGGCCGCTTCGATCGCCTTGCGTTCCAAGTCGGGCGACACGAGCTTGTAAAACACATCGCGCTGGCGAGCTTCGAAACCGAGTTCTTCGATCGCCGCGCGAATCTGGTCGAGCGACAAGTAGTGAACCGTTCCGGCTTCGGCGACGACGTTCTCCTCGATCATCAAACTGCCCATGTCATTGGCACCGAACAGCATCCCGAGCTGTCCGATCTTTAGCCCCTGGGTGACCCAACTGCTTTGCAGGCTGGGAACGTTGTCCAGATACAAACGCGACACCGCCAAGGTTTTCAAATACTCGAATGATCCCACCGGCGGAATGTGCGACAAGTCAGTATTGTCGGGCTGGAATGTCCAGCAAATGAACGCCGTGAATCCGTTGGTTTCATCCTGCAGGTCTCGCACGCGTTGCAGATGTTCGACACGTTCGGCGAGCGTTTCAACGTGACCAAACATCATCGTCGCCGTGCTGATGCCGCCCAGTTTGTGCCAAGCTCGCATCACGCCAAGCCAGTCGTCCGACATCACTTTGCCGCGAGTCAAAACGTCACGGACTCGGTCAACCAAGATCTCGGCACCGCCACCTGGGATGCTGCCCAAACCGGCGGCTTTCAATCGGGTCAGCACCTCTTCGATCGACAGCTTGTTGACCTTCGTGAAGTGGTGAAATTCGGGCGGGCTGAATCCGTGAATGTTGACCTCGGGAAACGACGATTTGATGTCGCGCAGCAGTTCTTCGTACCAATCCAGTTTGAACTTCGGGTGCAGCCCGCCCTGCATCAGAATTTGGTTGCCACCCAGAGCGACCGTTTCTTCGACCTTGCTGAGTATTTCTTCTCGCGACAGCACATAGCCTTCGTCGCTTTTTGGTCCGCGATAGAACGCACAAAAATGACACACCGCCGAACAAACGTTGGTGTAGTTGATGTTCCGATCGACGTTGTAAGTTCGGTACGGTTCGGGGTGCATGCGGCGTGAAATCTGGTCAGCCGCCGAGCCAATCGCAGCCAGGTCGTGGCTCTGCAAAAGCGCCAAACCATCCGCAGGCGTCAATCGCACGCCGGCGAGGGCTTTGTCCAGAATGGGCCGAATGGTTGTATCAGTGGAGGTCATGATTCTTGTCGTTGCCAAAGGATCTTTTGTAGGCGGTTGTCGATAAATTTCCGTCGGGCACCAATCCGATCGCGGTCGCTCGCTGGCGAAACGATTCCAGCCCCCGCCGCTCGCCCGGTCCAAGTTGGAAGTGCAGGTTCTCTGCAAAATAACGGTGCAGGTCTTCTTTCGTCAGCCCGTGAGTGGCGGCGTGTGCAGCGGCGATCGATTCGAAGTGCTCGATTCCCGCATCGCGGCTGGATTCTAAAATCTCGCTCAATCCTGTCACATCAACGCCTGGGCGGGCCACCCACATTGCAAACACAAACGGCAGTTCTGTCCACCGGCACCACCGATCGCCGAGATCCCAGATCTCGTGATAAACCCCCGATGCCGGATGCATCGCCCGGTCGCCGATCATCAAAATCGCATCGGCGTCCACGTCGTCGACCGTTTGATCGATTTCCATCGGCACCGTCATGGGTCGCAATCCGTGCATTTCGTGCAACAAGACCTGCACCATCGCGGCGCTCGTGCGACTGCCTTCGTCCAGTGCAAGCGTGCGGATCTCCGGAACCGGCACGCGGCTGAGCAACCGGACGCTCCAAACCGGCCCGCGACATCCGATCGCCGCATCGGACACGATTTGATAATCGTGACCGCGAAAGTACTCGACCGACGGAATCAGCGCCACATCCAGCTTGCCCGCGGCCAAGTCGCTGGCCAGCCGGCTGGGCAGATCAACCGACAAGGTTCCAGTCGACCCCAGTTGGTCGGCAAGCGTATGAATCAGCGGCTTGGTATTCAGATACGAAACAGCGCCGAGGCGTAACATGGTCAGACTCTTTTTCTTAGTAGCGCGGCACGGAATGTCCGGTCGTCTCTTAACCGAAGGCTTCGCTTGAAGGCAACGCGGGTCCGCGGACGGTTCGCAGTTTCCCGTTCTTTGGATCGTGAAAGACGATCGATTCGGCTCGCAACAAAAGAGCGTCTGACTCCGATCCGTCGCCCGGCTTCGCCCCACCGTACAGCTCATCGCCCACGATTGGATGACCGCGATGGGCCGCCTGGATCCGCAACTGGTGCATTCGCCCGGTGTGCGGATACATGCGAATGAGAGTTCGGTCGGTCGCCGCGTCGTAGCCGACCACATCGATCCGAGTTTCTGCTTCTTTGGCTCCGCCATCACCGGCCGAGCAGATTTCGGCCTTGGGTTGATCCGCGATCTTGCGGATTTGATCGACCCAAACGATGTCCGAATCACTCGGCTTGATCTTGCCTTGGACGATCGCAGCGTACTGTTTGATCACCTTTCGGCTGGAAAACTGGTCCGACAACAACCGAGCTTCCTTCTTTCGCAGAGCCACCAACACGACGCCACCCACCGGCCGGTCCAGCCGGTGGATGATCGCAAAGTACTCGCCTCGCTCGGCAAGCTGGGCCTTCAACCGACTTTCCAAGCTCTCGCCCCCCGGCGGTGCCTGAGTCGAAAGGCCGGGCGGCTTGTCGACGGCGATCAAATGACCACCGTCCCACAGGATCGAAAGTTCGTTCACGTTGAAATCAGCTTGCAGTGGGGGGAATTGCGTTCACACAGACTCGAAACCACAAATCATCCTGGACAACTTCGATACAATTGCCCCATCATGCAAGCCGCCAATGTTCCGCCGCCGGCCAGAATGCCGAATTCCCCCCCTAAATTAACCCCAGCAGGCCGATAGTCAGCGACCAATCACCGCCAAAAGGAATGGCTGGTCGGCGAGCCGAGCCGGTTGTTGTACTGTGTTGGCCGGTCACTCCCCCCGACTCGATCGCCGCCACCCGGCTGGACGTTCCGGCACACTGCTCGACCCATTACTTTCCCTTTGAGTTTTCATGTCACGCGATTTTTTGAAAGGTGCCGCCGACGAGTATGACGTCGTCGTGATCGGCAGCGGGCTAGCCGGAATGACTTCGGCCAACATCCTCGGCCGCGCTGGCCACCGCGTCTTGCTGCTTGAACAACACTACAAACTCGGGGGACTGGCGACCTGGTTTTTGCGTCCCGGCGGACACACCTTCGATATCTCGCTGCACGGATTCCCGCACGGCATGATCAAGTCATGCCGCCGGTATTGGAACAAAGACATTTCCGACCGCATCGTGCAACTAAAAAATATCCGCTTCGACAATCCTCAGTTCTCACTGACAACGACGTTCAATCGCGAAGACTTCACGAAGCTGTTGACGACCAAGTTCGGCATCGAGCACCAAACCGTGTCCGACTTTTTCGACACCGCCCGTGGCATGAACTTCTATGACGATCAAGCGTTAACAACGCGTCAATTGTTCGACAAGTTCTTTCCTGGCCGCGACGATGTCGTGCGTTTGCTGATGGAACCGATCACATACGCCAATGGATCGACGCTAGAAGACCCCGCGATCACCTACGGCATCGTGTTCAGCAACTTCATGAGCAAAGGTGTCTTCATCTACGAAGGCGGCACCGACGACTTGGTCGCTCGCATGAAAAAGGAACTGGTGTCGAACAACGTCGACATCCGAATCAATTGCGGCGTAGACCAAATCCACGTCGAAAACGGACACGTCGCCGCCGTCGAAACCAACGGTCGCAAAATCAAATGCCGCGCCGTGGTCAGCAACGCCAACCTGCGCACGACGGTGCTGAAGATGATCGGCCCGGATGCGCTGGACAAATCGTTCGTCGAAAAGACCGAAGCCGTACGGCTGAACAACAGCAGCACGCAGGTCTACATGGCGTTGAAGCCTGGGGAAGAGATCGACGAATCCAGCGGTGACCTGTTCTTTACCAGCACGTCAAAAGAGTTCCGCACCGATCTGCTACTCAGCCGTGACATCACCAGCCGTACGTTCAGTTTCTATTACCCACGAACACGGCCCACCAAGAAAGAGCGTTTCGCGATCGTCAGCAGCACCAACGCGAATTGGTCTGACTGGGCCGATCTGAACGAAGCCGATTACCAAGCCAGCAAAGACGATTTGGTTGAAACCACCATCGACGCGCTCGAGAAATACATTCCCGGTGTTCGTGACAAAATCGACCGCGCCGAAGCCGCCACGCCGCGAACGTTCGAACATTACACTCGCCACGAATCGGGTGCCAGTTTCGGAACCAAGTTCGAAGGACTGGGCGTCAGCCGCGAGCTGCCATCACAAGTCGGCGGCATGTATCACGCTGGCAGCGTCGGCATCATCATGAGCGGCTGGCTGGGCGCGATCAATTACGGCGTCATCGTCAGCAACGAAGTTGACCAACAACTGATCCGCGAAAGCTCGCACGTCTAGGTTGAGCAGTCAGCGAGCATCGCTCGCCTATTCCAGTGCCATCCCACCGGCACTGTCGACGAACAAAAGACGCGGCAAATCACCGGCGAGTTCTTCCATTCTCCGGTAAAGCTTCATTTCGTTACCTTCATCGGGAGTCTGGAAACCCAGCAAAACGATCGCTGCCGATGCTGATGCCTGGGCGATCACCTCGGATGCAGGCCGGTTCGATACCACGACTTCGGGGATGACTTTGATACGCGAAGACGCGCCAAGTTCAATCAAGTGCTTGCGAACTTCCTCTTTGGCCTCCTCGTTTTCAACGACCCGCAGCAACCGAATCGGGTTGTCACGCCATCCCGCATTACGATTCAAAAGGTGCGCCAGCAGCATCATCAGATGCGCCGTTTTCCATACCACGCCACCAAACGTCAATCGTGCCGGCTGGAATCTTCCGGTGCTCGTCGACATTGCTGGTTTCATCCGATCCAGCCAACGCTTCGTCACCGCGATGAGACCGAAAACGCATCGTCAAGATGCTTCGATTCGTGCGGGCGATCAAGCGAATGTTGGCGTCAAAGTCTGTTGCTACAGCGTCGCGTCGGCCGCCAAGTACGCCAAGTACGCCAATGCGATCAAACCAGAAGCCGACACGCTCTGCGCCGCAACGTTTCGTCAAACCTGCTCGATGGATCCGCCGCCAAGTTTCAAGGCGATCTACGAAGCCGACAAAACCACCTGGATCTATTCTTTTTCCCGACGCCAAAGGATGAACGAAGAGCTTGACCCCCGAAAACGAAGAAACACGTTCTTGAGAAGATCACCAACCGCCAACAACAACGCCGGCTGTCCAAATGGTCCGACTACAAGACATTGGTCGCCCGCATCTGCAACGCAGCCGAGCCCGACGCCGACGAGATCGCCACCGTCCTGGCCGACAACACAAAGACGCGCGGGCGAGACCTCCGCGATTCCTGCGAAGACCGCGAACTGGTCGCCGAGTAAAAATTGGCCGCTCTCGATGATCGAATCCGCGAACGCGAAAGCTGGCTTCGGCAAGACGTTGAGAAAGCCGAAGTATCGCACTTCGTTCAGGAGCAGGGACGCTACAAGTCCCAGGCTGAGGAACACGAACGCATCCTGGCCGATCTACGGATGAAGGTTAAACCGGAAAGGGAGACGCTTCAGGCGGCCGAAAAACGGTTGTCCACGATTGAGGAACTGCTGTTTATGCCGTAGCCCTCATCAAGGTTTAATTCTGCTGGCAGGCGAGTTCAAACAGGTTTTCGGTCTGCAGAGTCGAGATCAACAATGCTTATCCCGACGACGCGGTCCTCTTTTTCTGGAGAATGAAATCAACCAGAAACAGCACTAACAAACATTTAATCGCCAACAGTGGGGCGGCGTAGCGTGTGTAGTAGCTGATCAAAACGTACGGTAATAGCACGCCTGCATAGATCAGCGCCGCTAACTGCCACCGGCTTG
>JBAUHR010000184.1:0-2274 GCA_049680385.1 Rubripirellula sp.
AGTCTGATCCGACGTCCACCGATACGTTGGATTTCTTTGGGCTTGTTAGCCCAGTGAAATTGGATTTGACAATCGTCGGCTTGCAGACAATCGCAGCCGGATTCTTGGCGATTGATTTGGCGGATCCTGCACGGATCGAAAACGCTGTCGGCACAGTCTTTGATGACCGGTTGTTTGGTAACGCCGCGAACAATCGAATTGTCGGTGGTGGCGGTAGCGACTTCGTGTACGGCGATGATGGTGATGACTATCTAACGGCCGCACGGACACGATTTGTGTACTTGGATTTTGATTCGCAAACCGGCACCGGCAATCACGTCTACACTCAAACGGAACGCGATGCAATCGAAGCACGCATGCAGCAAGACTTCGCAGCGTTTGACGTGCAACTGAGTCAATCACCGCCTAGCGAAGAAGTCTTTATCACGGTGCTCTTCAACTCTGCGCCAATTATCAACGGGCGAGAGGTCTCCGGCGGAGCCTCCGAGCGAATCGGTTTCCGTGACGTCGATCGTGGTGGGACCGTGCAAGTCGACGTCAACAACTTTATTGGAACCGGAACAAATCAACTGCCCGAGGAAGAGGACTCATTCGTCGCGTTGTCATCGACCATCGCATCGCACGAATTAGCGCACATGTACGGCGTTCGTCACCAGGATGCATTCGGTTCGCCCGTAGACGGTGTATTTGCTGGGCTCAATCGTGCTCAGGCGTTCTTGCCAGCCTTTGGCGGACCGACGTTGGCGAATGAAACGGCCCAACACTTGATCGCTTCGCCGGCATCGGTGGGCACTACCTTGGCCGACGCTCTGGGCAATCCGTTCTGCGGTGAACGCGAAGCCTTGAAGTTGGCGTTTGGCGAAACGGGAGTTAGCACGATCGAGCAAGCCACCGCTACCAAGTCGGGTTCGATCACGATCGACGGGGTTGCGCGTGTTGCCCAAGAATTGGGTCCGTTGACGGCCATCGCAGTGCCCAACACGATCGAAGACCCCACTGCCAAGAACTTTGGCAAGACCCTGACCGCGTCGGTCCACAACGTGCTGGGTCAGATTGACTTGGTTGGGCCAGTGGGCAGCGAGACGAGCGAGAACGACCTGTATTCGTTCGATGCTGTCGCGGGCGATCTAGTCACCGTCGAAGTCTATTCATCGGCGCTGCGTAGCCGAATAGACAACACGATTGATTCGTTGGTGCGAGTCTACGATGCGACGGGTACCAAGGTGCCCTACTACGACAGCGTTTTGGGTGCGTTCAATGATGACGGATTCGAACCGACGGACAGCGTGCTGGTGAACTTGCCGATTCCGGCGACGGGTACCTACTACGTGGAAGTCGACACATTCAACTTTGACATCGATGAATTTGCAACGTACGTACCTGGTTTCGATGCAGTTGCTTTCTGCGACGGCCGCGTAGGTGATGTTCGCTGCGACGATACCGATACCGGTGGCTACGAATTGTTGCTGTACCGTTTTGATGACACGGCGGTGACGCCTGCACTTGGCGATGTCTTGGTGGGTGGACCTGGCGTCGACACGTTGATCACATCATCGGGAACGGACAGCTTCCTGGTCGAGGCGACCGACGTGATCGGAGGGCCATCGGCACCCGAGAATTTGATCATCAATGTGGCACCCAGCATTGCCGCAATTGCAGATCAAACGGTTGCAGTGAATCAACCGTTGACATTCACGGCGGTGGGAATCGATGTCAATGATCACGATCTGCTGAAATACGAAGTGTTGCCGCCCGCGACTGGCGTTTTCCCCGCAAATGCATTGATTGACGAAGAAACGGGCGAGTTCACTTGGACGCCCACTTCGCCGGGAGCATACGACTTGATTGTTTCGGTTAGCGATTTGCATCGCCAAGTTGCGACCGAAGCCGTTTCAATCACGGTCACCGGTTCTTCCACGTTACCGCCAAGCGATATCACATTAAGTTCCAGTGTGGTGAATGAAAATTCGCAAGTTGACGTGGTCGTCGGTAGCGTCGTCGTGACGGATCCTGACGCGGGCGACACCCACACGCTAACGCTGGTGGATGATGCGGGCGGGCGGTTTGTGTTGGTCGGCGATCAGATCAAAGTCGCGGCGGGAGCTGAGTTGGATTTCGAGACAGCTGCCGCTCATGACATTGTGATCAAAGCGATTGACAGTGGCGGATTGGAGCTTGAGAAAACGCTTTCAATCGACTTGGCGGACGTGCCGGATATTGAGTCGGTCGAAATTGGTGATGGTACGGCACAGCGGTCAGTGATCCGGCAAATGA
>JBAUHR010000185.1:0-12731 GCA_049680385.1 Rubripirellula sp.
GGCGAATGGCCAAGGACATCTTTCCGCCGGACTTGGGCGAGGTGTTCAGTGCGCAAGACATTGAAGTCATTCGAACCGGCCAGCCCATTCACGAACAACTCGAACTCCACCTTTACCCAACCGGTCAAGAAGGATGGTGTTTGACTTGGAAGGAACCGCTGTCCGATGATCAGGGGAACATTGTTGGGCTGTGTGGAATTTCACGCGATTTGAACCCAATCAGCATGAACAACCGCAACGACATTGAACCTGTGTCGAAAGTTCTTGATGTGATCCGCGATCGCTACGCCGAAACGATCACGATGGAGGAACTGGAAAAGATATCGGGGTTTTCGGCCTTCCAGTTGGACCGCCGAATTCGCGATCTTTTCGGCGTCTCGACCAAACAGTACATCACCCGTACGCGGATCGACGTGGCACGGCACAGTCTCACGCACACCACAAAATCGATCACTCAAATTGCCTTGGCCTGTGGCTATTCGGACCAAAGTTCGTTCACGCGTCGGTTTCGCCAGTCCGTCGGACTGACGCCACAAGCCTACCGTGACAACCGCGTGAACATTGCGGCCAAAGAAAATCTTGCCTGAACAAAGCTTGCCTGAACAATGTGCGCGGACGACGCAGCACGCTGTGATTTCGGACAAGATAGAAGCCGCAAACTGGACTACGATGTTTGCTTTGCCCGTTCCACCAGCGAGGTCGTGCGTTTTTTTAAGTCGTTATTTCATCAGCGTTTACTTCGCTCTCCCTTGGCGGATTCCGCAACGGATCCGTGTTTCCCTGAACTAGAAATCCGCTACAGCGCCCGATCTCCCGGCGGGAACGAAAAAGGCTAGAGTTGCAAATGCTTACGAAATTACGACTTACAAACCGCACGACCTCCAGTCTCGCAGGAGTTGCTCGCCGTTGATCACTCGCCATTCTTTCATTCCACTCTCGCTTTCATTGGCGATTGTTCTTGCCGCATTCTGTGTTCCGAATCGAACCTACGGCCAAGACAAGACGCCTGGACGCATCTTCAAAGATCGCGTCGTGCCGCATTGGTTTGATGGCGGCGATCGGTTTTGGTATCGCAATCAACTCGCCAGCGGCGAGTCTGAATACATCCTGGTCGACGCAGCCGCGGGCACTCGCCAGCCTGCCTTTGACCACGAACGATTGTCCAAAGCGTTGCAAGCAGCAGGCATCGAATCCAACGGCAAGAAGCTGCAACTTCGAGCCATTGAATTAGATACACCGGACAACGTCTTTCGTTTTTCAGTCGACCAGTCTCGGTGGGAATGTGATCGATCGACCTACCAAGTCGCCCGCGTTGATGACGGCACGGTCGCGGAAGACACCGCCGGTGACGGCGTGCATCCGCGAGACGTTCCGGCGCGCAGTGGGAATCAAGGCCCAGAGACCGAAATCTGTTTCAACAATCAGACCGACCACGAAGTTGAAATCCTGTGGGTCCAGCCCGACGGCGAACGGCAAGCTTATGGAAAAATCTCGCCTGGCAAACAGCGCTATCAACACACCTTTTCTGGTCACGTCTGGATCGTCGTCGACACAAACGACCGCGACTTGGTTGGGGTCGTGGCCGGACCACAGTCTCGAAACGTGATCATTCGCGACCAGGCACCGCCCCGGCAATCTCGCGACAAGGAAATCAAGCCTCGGCGTACAACAGGACTTTCACCGGACGGTCGCTGGCAAGCTGTGATCGAAAACGACAACGTTTCCATTCACGAGGTCGAAGGTGACGGGCAACAGCAACTTAGCAGTGATGGCGAACCGGGGCATGCGTACGATCGGCTACGTTGGTCGCCCGATTCCCGAACACTTGTTGCCTTTCGTGTCCAAACGTTTCCGGCAAAAGAAGTATACCGAATCGAATCTTCGCCGCGCGGTGGTGGTCGTGCAATACTACACACCCGCGGCTACGCGCTGCCCGGCGATCCGTTCGACATCTACGAATTGAACCTGTTTGACATTGCAACGTCAAAACAAATCAAGCCCACCGTGCCGGTCGTCGACTTTGGTCGCCCGCAGGTACGTTTCCGAAACGACAAACGGTGCTTGACGCTAAACAAGGTCGACCGTGGTCACCAGCGATTTCGCGTCCTCGAAGTCGACCTCGACTCGGGCGAATCGCAAGCGATCATTGACGAGCAGTCCGACACGTTTATCTGGACGGCACACGGTTCCAACCTTGGCGTACCGCTGGTGTCGTGGATGGAGAAAACCAGTGAAATCGTCTACGTGTCCGAACGCGATGGATGGCGGCACTTGTATTTGATTGACGCGGACACTGGTGAAACAAAGAACCAAATCACCAAGGGAGAGTTCGTCGTTCGCAAGGTCGACCGGATCGACGAAGCAACGCGGCAAATCTGGTTTCAGGCAAGTGGACTCAGTGCCGACCAAGACCCTTACCTGATCCATCACTACCGCGTTGACTTTGACGGCGAGAATTTAGTGGCGTTGACCGAGGCAAACGGAAACCACACGATTGCCTATTCCCCGGATCGACGATTTCTGATCGACAGCTATTCCCGCGTCGACGCCGCGCCCGTTCACGAACTGCGACGCGAAAGTGACGGATCGCTCGTTTGCCAGTTAGAATCAGCGGACGTGTCGGCGGTTAAGAGCAAGACTCTCGAAGTTTTTGTTGCCAAGGGACGCGACGGCAAGACTGATATCTGGGGCATTATCTGCCGTCCCTCGGACCACGATCCGGCCAAGAGTTACCCGATCATCGAAGACATCTATGCGGGACCGCATGGTTCCTTTGTCCCCAAGTCGTTCAGCGTTTCCAATCGCTATCAAGCGCTCAATGATCTCGGTTTTATCGTTGTAAAGATCGATGGCATGGGAACCGCCAATCGATCGAAGGCTTTTCATGACGTCTGCTGGAAGAACATCAAAGACGCCGGCTTTCCCGACCGAATTGCTTGGATCAAAGCGGCCGCCTCGCAGGATCCGTCGATGGACGTTTCGCGTGTCGGAATCTTCGGCACATCGGCTGGTGGCCAGAACGCCGCTGCGGCCGTATTGTTTCATTCGGATTTTTACCGAGCGGCGTATGCGGCTTGCGGGTGCCACGATAACCGAATGGACAAAGCATCGTGGAACGAACAGTGGATGGGATATCCCGTCGGACCGCACTATGCCGAGTGCAGCAACATCGACAACGCGCACGCACTGGGCGGACACTTGATGCTGATGGTCGGTGAACTTGACAGTAACGTGCCGCCTGAATCAACGTTTCGATTTGCGGATGCGCTGATCAAAGCGGACAAGAATTTTGATCTCTTGATGATGCCGGGCGTCGGACACAGCAGCGGCGGAATGTACGGGCAACGCCGCATGAACGAGTTCTTTGTCGAACACTTGAATCCGTAAAGAATTCCCACTGCGTCTCGTTTGTCTGACGAACGACTTCATTCGAATTGAATCGACAAACCCTAAAGAGCAACCTGTGATGCCATTTCCAATCCGAGTGTTTCTAGCTTGCTGTGCGGTCACGTGTTTGCACGCGCATCATCAACCAGCCCGTGCGGCCGAAAAGCCCAATATCCTGTTGATCTTGGCCGACGACTTGGGTTACGAAGATCTAGGATTTCAAAAATCAGCGGACATCAAGTCACCAAATCTCGATCGTCTGGCGGCCGGTGGAATCCAGTTTTCCGACGGGCATGTTTCCGCTTCGGTTTGCAGTCCATCGCGCGCGGGACTGATGACCGGTCGATACCAACAACGGTTCGGTCACGAAGCCAACTCACCGCCTCAACCGCACGGCATGAGCATCGACGAAGTCACGCTGGCCCAGAAACTGCAAACCGCGGGCTACCGCACCGGCTTGGTCGGCAAATGGCATCTTGGCGCTACCGAAGCTCACTATCCAACGGCACGCGGATTCGACTATTTCTATGGACTTAGGGAAGGCAGTCGCAGTTACTTCTATAACGAAAAGAAAGACGACAAACCCGGCAACCATCATGCCATCGAAGAGAACGGCAAACAGGTTCCGTTTGACGGATACTTGACCGATGATCTTGGTGACCAAGCGGCAAAGTTCATTGGTGAAGAGTCTGACAAACCGTTCTTTCTGTACTTATCGTTCACGGCGCCTCACGGCCCACTTGAGGCGACAAAAGAAGACCTCGATTCATTCAGTCACATCGAGAACAAGAAACGCCGAACTTACGCGGCAATGATCTGGGCGATGGACCGGGCGATCGGCAAGGTCATGGCGAAACTTGACGCACAAGGCATCGCGGACAACACGATGATTTGGTTCTTGAGCGACAACGGCGGAGCAACCGGAAACGCGTCTAGCAACCTGCCTTTGGCAGGACACAAAGGAATCAAATTCGAAGGCGGCATTCGTGTCCCATTCGTATTGCAATGGAAAGACCGTTTCGCCGGCGGGCAAACGTTCGCGCCGATGGTCAGTTCCCTGGACATTCTGCCAACGTGCGTGGCAGCCGCAAACCGTGATTCGGCGGTTACCGACACGCCCGATGGCCATCCGCTCGACGGAGTCAATTTGTTGCCGTTCTTGGCGAACGAAACTGATTCAGTTCCTCACCAAAAACTTTTCTGGCACAAGCTTTGGTTTTCGGCCATGCGTGATGGCCCCTGGAAACTGATCTACGTTCAAGATTATGGGTATGCGCTCTACAATCTCGATGACGATCTGAGCGAACGTCACAACTTGGCCGCTAGCGAACCAGAACGCGTAGCCGCGATGACGGAAGAACTGAACCAGTGGAAAACTGAACTTCCGGATCCCCAATGGAGTGAAGGAAAGGTATGGTTCATGACGCACAGCAAGAACCATATCCGCATCATCGAAGGGAAGGATGGCCGATCGCAAGAGTAAGCAGGCACGGGGGCCACAACGCTAGGCCAGGATGTCCTTCACGACATGACCGTGAACATCCGTAATTCGAAAATCACGCCCCTGGAATCGGTACGTCAAACGCTC
This sequence comes from Rubripirellula sp., assembly GCA_049680385.1. Lineage (GTDB taxonomy): Bacteria > Planctomycetota > Planctomycetia > Pirellulales > Pirellulaceae > Rubripirellula. The sequence continues at coordinate 4,976 of JBAUHR010000185.1, forward strand.
GTGATCCATCCCGAGCAGATGCAGGATCGTGGCGTTGAGATCGTGAACATGGACCGGTTTGTCGGCGATGTTGTAACAAAACTCGTCCGTTTCGCCGCGACTGATTCCCGGTTTGACTCCGCCGCCCGCCATCCAGATCGAGAAGCATCGCGGGTGGTGATCGCGGCCAAAACGCTCTGAGTTTCCTTGTTTGTAGACGGTTCTGCCAAACTCGCCGCCCCAGACAACCAGCGTATCGTCCAGCATTCCACGCTGCTTCAGATCTTGAACCAAGGCGGCTGATCCCTGATCGACCTCTTTAGCAAGACTTTGGTGCTTGGTGGGCAAGTTGTTGTGGTGATCCCAACCCCGATGATAGATCTGGATAAAACGCACGCCACGTTCAGCCAACCGGCGCGCCATCAAGCAATTTGCCGCGTGCGTCCCTGGACTCTTCGCGTCCGGTCCATACAAATCAAAAGTCGATTGTGGTTCGTCGGCGAAATCCGTCAGCTCCGGCGTAGACGTCTGCATCCGGTAAGCCATTTCGTAGGCTGCGATCCGAGTATTGATTTCGGGGTCGCCTACGACGCCGTGCTGAATCGAATTCATTGCCGCCAAACGGTCTAGCAAGACCCGCTTGTCTTGCAACGAATCGCCGGTGGGGTCTTGAAGGTACAGCACCGGATCGCCGCTGGAACGAAGCTTCACGCCCTGATGGTTCGACGGCAGAAAACCACTGCCCCACAACCGCGAGTACAAAGGCTGAGCCTGCGAGTCGGTGTTCTTATCTAGCAAGACCACAAAGCCAGGCAAGTCGGTCGATTCACTTCCCAAGCCATAGCTCGCCCATGCGCCCAGACTAGGCCGTCCAGGTTGCTGGTGCCCGGTTTGGAAAAACGTGATGGCCGGATCGTGGTTGATCGCCTCGGTGTACATCGACTTGATCACGCAGATATCATCAGCAATCTTGTGATGGTGGGGCAACAGATCGCTGATCCATTGGCCCGACTTGCCATGCTGGTTGAACTTAGCGATCGACTTGGCAACGGGAAATGATTTTTGACCGGCCGTCATCCCCGTCAATCGCTGACCGCCTCGGACAGAATCGGGCAGCTCGGTGCCGTCAAGCTGTTCCAGTTCGGGCTTGTAATCAAACGTATCGATCTGGCTCGGTGCACCCGATTGGCAAAGATAGATGATGCGTTTGGCGGTGGCGGGAAAATGCGTTGGACCGATTGATCCGGGACCATACCCCGGCCCGTTGCCGGTCGCATCATTCGCGACGACTTCTGGCATCATGGTGCCGAGCGCAGCCAAGCCCGTGGCCGAAAGACCGCGACCGAAAAAGTGGCGACGATTGATTCGCAAGTAGTGTTCATCGATCGATTGAGACATTGACGTTAACCCTTGGTAATGAATTCGCTTAGATTCAGAATCACTCGCGCAACCGTTGTCATCGCGGCGTGCTGCACGATCGGCAGTTCGACGTTGCGAGTGGAATCGCCGATAGAAAGTAACGTTTCGGCCTTCGCATGATCAGCCTCATACAACTCAACTCGCTCCTGGTGCGTGACTTCAAGCAAATCCAGTTCCTGATCGGACGGTGGCCGACCAATCGCAGTTTCGAAACCGAGCGCAATCTGATCTCGTAAGTCGTCGCTTCCTTGGGTCATCATTCGCTCGGCAAGGGCGCGGGCGACTTCGACATACTGCGGATCATGAAGCATGACGAATGCTTGCAGCGGAGTGTTGGTGCGTGACCGACGAACCTGGCAATACTCACGCGACGGAGCATCAAAGACAGCCATCGACGGCGGTGGCACCGTGCGTTTCCAAAAGGTGTAGACACCACGGCGGAAAACTTTATCACCAGTGTCCTGTTTGTAGGCACTCGAATAGCCAGGTCGATTGTTGACCTCCATCCAAAGTCCCGCCGGATGGTACGGAAAGACACTTGGTCCGCCAATTTTCGGATTCAGTAAACCGCTGACGGCCAGCGCCGAATCTCGAATCGTTTCAGCATCAAGTCGCAGTCGTGGTCCTCGTGTTAGCCAACGGTTTTCGGGATCGGCCGCGAACGAATCCTTCGTTGTGACCGACGATTGTTGGTAGACCTGCGACATCATGATGGTCTTGAACATCGCTTTGACGTCCCAGCCGGATTCAACGAACTCGACCGCCAACCAATCCAACAGTTCGGGGAACTTTGGCGTTGAACTTTGTAAGCCAAAGTCCTCGGGCGTGTCGAGCAAGCCCAATCCGAAAAGCTGACTCCAAAATCGATTTACCGCGACACGCGACGTTAGCGGATGGTTGGGCATGGTCAGCCACTGAGCAAGCCCGAGTCGATTGTTCGGCGCCCCGGATGGCATGGGCGGCAAGAACGCGGGCGTCCCGGGCGTGACCGCATCTAGGTACTTGTCATACTCGCCGCGATCAAGCACGTACGTTTTTCGGGGCGTCTCCATCTCTTTCATGACCATCGTTTCGGGCACTGCCGCCAACAATTCCGTTTGCTTTTCGCGTGCATTGGTGACGGCGTTCATGGCCGCTTTAACGTCGACAGGGCCTTTGATTTTTGTGATCCACTGGCGGATCGCACGTTCGTCAGCGGCCGTTCGTTGGTCGGCGGGCTTGTTCAAAACGGGTAGTGCAGTAGGCAACAGAGCGGTTTCGGGCTTACGCGCGACCGAGATTTGAAAACGCCCCATTTGATGCCGCGAAAAACCACTTTGAAATTTCAATGTCACTTGCAAATTGTCGCCGGACTCAGGCGTCAAATGATTTGCCGGAACAAAGATGGCCGTGCGTGGCTGGCCAGCACCCTGGTCCCCGAGAATGGCCCAACCTTTGGCGTCGACCGTACCGTCGATGGCATTGGTGACGTCGTATCCGGACTGCGAGAAGTCGGCGTATGCGGCGCCGATTTTTACCGAGTCAAATTTCTTTGGCTTGAGTTTCGACGACGTCTTCGTTTCGATTTCCGAAAGGACAAAGTTTCCGTTGCTGCTGCGCCCGAGCAGTGGCTTGTCGTCCGGACCACTCGGGATCGCCATTAGACGAATGGCGTGAATGGGCTGATGGGGTTGACCGGGCTGATCGAGCTGATCGGGCTGATCATCGGCGCTAAACCACATCGTGTAGTTGTCACGATCGGGGTTTGTACCGCTGACTTGAACGCTGCCGTCGTCAAGAACATCCATCGTGGCCTTGCCATCCGATGTTACTTTTGTGGGTCGAATCACTTCCCAGCCTTCTTCCCAACCAAGCGATGCCTCGGCCTCGAACGCGGCTAAATCGGGGCCCCATCGATCGAACAATTTGTCAAAGCGAGCTTCTGCTGCATCAACTTCCTGGTTTGCCTTTTCGATTGCTGCGACTTGAAACGGCGATGGAATCTTCTCGTCCGGAAAAAATCCCTTCATGCCTTTCTCGGGAATCTGGTTGAAGAACGCGGACAGTTCGTAGAACTCGGTTTGCGTGATCGGGTCGTACTTGTGCGTGTGACAACGAGCACACCCAACGGTCAAACCTAGCCAAGCTGTACCGGCGGTCGTGGTGCGATCGAGCACGTATTCGGTGCGATATTCTTCATCGATCACGCCACCTTCGACGGTGATGGGATGGTTGCGATTGAACCCAGTGGCCAAACGTTGCTGCGGCGTCGAATCGGGAATCAAGTCGCCGGCCAGTTGCTCAATCGTGAACTGATCGAAAGGTTGGTTTTGGTTGAACGATTCGATCACCCAATCTCGCCACGCCCATTGGTCACGGCTGAAATCGTACTGGTAACCGTTGGTGTCGGCGTAGCGTGAAACGTCTAGCCAATGCCGGGCTTGATGTTCGCCATACGCTGGCGACGCGAGCAATCGATCCAGGGCGTTGGACCAAGCATCAGCCGAATTATCCGCTACGAACAATTCGATTTGCTTGGGCGTTGGCGGCAATCCAATCAGATCAAGCGACGCTCGCCGCAGCAACGTGCGGCGGTCCGCGGGCGGCGCCGGTTGCAAATCACTTTCGGATAACCGGGCGACAACTATCCGATCGATCGGGCTGATGTTCCAAGCTGGCAGATCGCTAATCGGCAAGACCGGTCGTCGCGGTGACTCGAAAGCCCAGTGCGTTTCGTAGTTCGCCCCTTCATTGATCCACTGCTTGATTTTCGCGACTTCGTCGGGTTTCAGTTTTTCCTTATGCGATCCGGCCGGCGGCATCTCGTATCCGTCATCGTCGCTGATGATCCGCATGATCAATTCGCTGGCGCCGGCATCACCGGGCTCGATCGCGCCGCCGTCGGTCGCGTCATCGAACGAGTCAAGCCGGAGGTCGGCGCCGCGAGTCTTTTCGTCGGGTCCATGGCAAAGAAAGCAGCGATCCGACAGCAAGGGACGAATGTCGCGGCTATAGCTGACCTTTGCTGCGGTGGCTGATTTGCCATCGGCTGGATTGGGCGAAACGGCAACCGCGCCGACTGGTTCGCCCTGGCCCTGCACGCTGCCCACGGCGAAAATCGCTAGCATTACTCCCAAGGTGACGCGTGAGGTGACGCGCGGCAGGAGACCAGAGACAGAGGCAGTCATGACAGTTTCCGAAGAACGTGAGAAGATCGTTCGAGCCGAATAGAGCGGTCGGCGGGGTGGGACTGGACTTTAACATGATACATTCACCTTTCAAGCTGAACCGTTTTCGACCTTGATTTCGGCCCGCCTGGCAGCCTCAGGCCCGAAACGATCCGCGAAGGACACCCGTGACCGAGATCAACGCCCCAAAACCGAATACTTTTTTTGTTGAAGTTTCTGGATCTGGCCTGCCCGAAGTCGATGGGCTGTTTGTTCCTTCAACGGCACCACCGGCCGAATCAGAATCGGGAACCGTATCAAGTCCGGGCTACTGGAACGGCAAGATGGCGTGGGACCGAGCCGATGGAAAAGCGGCACGAAGCCCTGCGTTGTCCTATTCCAACAGCTACCGGTCGTGGCGGATTTCGCGTCTCGACGGTCACCTTGCCTATGACATCACGGCTGATGATGCGTTGCCACCAACCGACCGAGAGTGGCATGTTTACAAGAAAGGAGTCGCGCCCGCCCCCAAGGTTGTGGTCCATCACTTCGACCCTCGAAAGCCATGCCCCAGTCCAAACGTCGTTTTTGTTCTCGGCGGACCTGGTGCCGGGAAAGGAACCATGTGCGAACTTGCCGAGTCTCAACTTGGCTGGACTCACTTGTCGATGGGAGACCTGTTGCGCGCCGAGCGACAGGCTGGTGGTCCAACGGCCGCAGCGATCGAAGAGTTCGCGGTTGCCGGAAAGCTAGTTCCCAACGAAATCGCGGTAACGCTTCTGAGGAACACGATGGAGCTGGTGACGCGCACAACGGGCAAGTGCAATTTCCTGCTGGACGGTTTTCCACGATCGCTTGCCAACTTAGCGGGATGGAACGAAACCATGGGACAAGACCTCGAACTTCCCAAAATGTTGTTTTTCGAATGCCCGTATCCTGTGCTTGAAAATCGCATCCTCAGTCGTGCCAAGTACACCGGCCGCAGCGACGACAATACTGATAGCCTGAAGCTGAGGTTTGACACTTTTAAAGCCGAGACATTGCCGACGGTTGATTTCTTTCGAAGTAAGAATCGGTGCGTTGAAATCGATACCAGCCAAGACCGCCAGACCGTCTACGACCTGGTCAGCAGCCACCTAGCGGAATACACCGACATCGCGTTTGCGGCCAAACCGCTGACCGAGCGAGCGGAGATGCTGCTGGGCCTGAGGCCGTTCCCCAAAGAAGATCCGGCACCGTAGCTGAAAACCATGAGCCCTTGGCCGAGTGGCCGCACAAGAACCTTCGTGCTAAGTTCAAGCCTTTGAAGTCGTCGAGTTTCGAAACCACTTAAAAACCTGAAAGCCCCCGCTTACGGCACGCTCAAGGCACACGTTGAAGGTACACGTTGAAAGCACCCAAACGCATTGAACCTTTAATCGAAGACGGTCTGGTTGACGAAGTCCTTCGATCGTTGATGAGCGGCAAAGAGGCGCAAGTATTTCTTGTGCGTTGCGGCCAAGAAATTCGCTGCGCCAAGGTTTACAAAGACGTCGCTGCACGCAGCTTCAAGAAATCGGTTCAGTACCAGGAAGGCCGCCAGACTCGCAACAGCCGTCGCCAGCGGGCGATGGACAAGCGATCAAAATTTGGACGTGACGAACAAGAAACCGTCTGGCAAAACGCAGAGGTTGACGCGTTGCACCTGCTTGCCGAAGCGGGCGTTCGAGTGCCAAAGGCATACGGTCTTTTTGACGGCGTGTTGCTGATGGAGCTGATCACGGGCGCCGATGGCGATGTCGCACCTCGTTTGAACGATATCACTCTGTCACCCGAACAAGCGGTGAAGGATCACGCCAAGGTCATGAATTACGTCCTACGCATGCTGTGCGTCGGATTGATTCACGGCGACCTTTCCGAATTCAATGTTCTTCAAAACGAAGACGGTCCAGTCATCATTGACTTGCCGCAAGTCGTCAATGCCGCAGGGAACAATCACGCCAAGCGTATGCTGCAGCGTGACGTCGACAATATCACGACTTACTATGCCCAGTACGCGCCTGCGCTGGCCGATTCTCACTATGCCGAAGAGATCTGGGAACTGCATGAAAAAGGCGAACTGAAGCCTGATCTCAAACTAACGGGCGAGTTTACTTTTTCGACTAAGAAAGCGGACGTCGCCTCGGTGCTGCGAATCATCGACGATGCATATGAAGAGGAACGCGAGCGTCGAAAAAGGATGCTCGACCAATAAGCCGTGGCCGTACCTCTGCGGCGGATGCTCGGCGTCGAAAACCTGATAGGAACGACATCGAGCTGACTACCAGTCACGATAGCGCCAGACTAAGATGCTGCCCAATCTCGGACTTGGCGGTAACGTGACTTATAGGCGGTAGGCTGTGTTGACAGGCATTTTGACGAATCGATTTTACGTTTCACTTTTACTTCTCCCACTTTTCTCGCTGGCGATGGCATCAACGGCCAGTGCAGCAGACGAATCAGCGTTGAATTCGGGGGACACAGCGTGGGTTTTGATCGCAACCGGACTGGTTTTGTTCATGACCATTCCAGCACTTGCCCTGTTTTATGCTGGACTCGTTCGATCGAAGAACGTTCTGTCGATATTCATGCAGTGCCTTTCGTTGACGGCTGTGATGTCGATCCTTTGGATCGTTTGCGGCTATAGCCTTGCGTTTGATACGACGGGAATGGAAAAAGACACGGTCAACTTGCATTCATTCATTGGCGGGTTTGACAAAGTCATGATGAAGGGCGTGACCGTCGATTCGATGCACGGCACGATCCCCGAAGTTCTATTTGCGGCATTCCAAATGACGTTTGCTGTGATCACGCCTGCGTTGATCATCGGTGCGTTTGCCGAACGAATGAAATTTTCGGCGATGCTTATCTTTTCAGCAGTCTGGCTGTTGGTCGTGTATTGCCCGATCTGTCATATGACTTGGGCCGGCGATGGCGGTTTGTACGCAGACTGGGGCGTTAAAGATTTTGCGGGCGGGATCGTCGTTCACGTCACGGCAGGGTTTGCTGCTCTGGTTGCCTGTATCGTGATCGGTCCTCGATCGGGTTACCCTGCTCATCTGGAACCGCCGCACAACTTGACCATGACGATAATGGGCACCGCCATGTTGTGGTTTGGCTGGTTCGGATTCAACGGTGGCAGCCAGTTGGCGGCCGACGGTACGGCTGCGATGGCAGTGTTCGTGACTCACATT
>JBAUHR010000186.1:0-1817 GCA_049680385.1 Rubripirellula sp.
GCTGTAGTTGTGCCGCTTCGTCTTATCACTCCGAGCCTTGCTCACTGTCCTAGCGTCAAGGCCTGCTTTTCGAGCCAGCGCATCATTCGTGAGCCCTTGCAGATGCGCGGGGGTGCGTTCATTGATCAAGGGCCAATTGAGAAATCGGCGGTTGCTGTTTTCGTTCGTCATCGTCGGGAAATGGCTGGTTTGGTTGATGCAGTTTAATGCACTTTCATGTCATGGTTTTTGCGTTCCACTCGTTGAAGAATGACCTTGTCAATCAAAGGCACCCACCACATTCATCAAGCAGGAGCAAGACATTGAACGTCATCAACTGGCTATCTGAAAAGGTCGCCGAACGGATTTCCACGATAATTGGGGGATTAATGGTTTCCAAGGCGGAACGCGCCGCACTCCAGTCGCACGTCGATGATTTGGAAAACATAGAGACACGAGCCAAGCAATTGGAGGATTCTGGAAACTCGGAATTGGCCGAATATCTGCGAACGCAAGCTCGCCGGTTAACGAACGATGGACCCGGTGCAGCGGCCGATTCCGTTCTTACGTGTCTTGCTGCGTCATCATACCCAGCAGAAACACGTGAAAGCCATTCGACTGCGATCGAATTCACCGGCAGCGAGAAGCCCGCTGGGAAAAAGAAGCGTGGCCGCCCAAAAAAGTCAGCTTTGTCCAATGCGACTGACTCAGGCTCCAAGGCCGGAGGGGCAGAGTAATGTTGTCACGTCTCGGACAGATCGTTGTCGACGCGCTTACTTGGCGTGTTCGTGTTATCTCGTTTCAGCAGCTTGAGCAGCTTGGGAATCTGCTTCACACAGGGCCTGTCGATCTTGAGGTTCGGCGACTGCTTGGCTGCGAATACATCGCTCAAGTCAACTACTCCGCTACGGCATTGAAACTGGAATCGCCGTTGGCGACATGGCGCTCTTCCGAGAGTGACGTTCCAGACTTCGATCAAATCTGTTGGCGTGCAAAATCGCGTGCACGGGGCGATGGCTGCTTGCCTAACAGCAAAATCTTCGTCGCCGCCAAACGCGCTGTCACAGAGTTTGGTGGTTGTGGGGGAAAGCTACGCCAGCCATTTCAGATCACACACGATCTGGGAACCACTTCCGTATTTCTCGCCAAGGTTGCATTCTTCGGCTGGGAAGATTGCCAAGACTGGACCAGCGAAGACGTCCTTCGACGGCACTACAGACACTTGCGTATCGAGAAAGTCCCCGATGCAGCCACCGTTTCCAACGAGCGAATTGGTTGCGCGATCGAATTTGTGGGCCGTGACTACTCGCCGGCGTCACTTCGCAAGTTCCACCACCACTGGTCGCGCCGGCAGATTTCTTACGAGGTTTGGTGATGACAAAGAATAGACCGAAGAAAACGAAACTCATGAAACGTGATCGCCTGATACTGCAGCATGCGGCGGCGCACGAGATGACGACATTCGCGGCGTTGCACAAATTGTTCTTCGAAGACAAGAAGGAAGATGCAGTGAAGTCGAACCTGCGCCGATTAGGCAATAAGCAGGCCAACCTGCTCGTGTCGGAGAAGATACCCGGATCGAAGTATGTTTATTACAGATTGACAAAATCCGGGGCGCGAACCGTTAGTATCCGATACGAAGACAAGCTCACAAACTTGCCTGTCAAATATGCCATGCTTTGGCTGACCAACTTGTGCGATGACGGCGTCACCCGGGGGCTTTGCAAGCCGCGTGAACACGCGGAATTGTTCAAAATCGGGGCTAACCGGCTACCTAAAGTCGAGTTCTACATAGCCGAGTATGAGGCGACCGCAGAACAGTCAGAGAAGGTAAAGCT
>JBAUHR010000187.1:0-1573 GCA_049680385.1 Rubripirellula sp.
TAGGAATTCCGAAAGCTGCCGGACCGCTCGGACGTATCCCTTGACGGTCCGGTTGGCCATGCCATGCAGATGCAGATCATCGGAAAGCCGTTTGCGTAGCGAGTTCGGGAAGTAAGTCGAGATGGACGACGCGGAAGCAGATGGGTTAGACTGAGTCATGTGAGGAAGCCTCTAAGAGTGTAAAAGCCGGACTCCCAGTGAGTCCGGATCTGTCAAAGGATTCCTCACGTTTTTCACGCACACACCCGCCGCGTTAGCGGCTTACTTGAACCATGGATTGCACCGGAGTCGGGCTTGCGGGCGTTTTCAAATGGTTGACTTTACTCTCCCGACCCGGTGAATCCGGACGTTCGCACAAACAGGTAACATGAAACCAAATCGCCTTCCTAAGCCGATACGTGATCACCTCGCCTCCATTGGCGACGCTGGTGCAATCGCTCCATCCGACGACAACGGGGTGTTCGTCTCCATCCGTCGCTCCGACGATGCGCCATACCCGTTTGCCGCGACATTCTTTGACCCAATCGACGACGCCGATTTGGATCGCTTTTGCGAACAGAACGACGTTGAGATACCTCCTCGATACGCGAAATTTCTAGCTTCAACCAACGGGGCGGAGATTTATCGGCTGTCACTCTATGGAGCGCCGCTCTCGATGCTCAACGATCCGCCGCTCCTCGATCGAAACGCTACGCAACCGCTGTGTCTCGCGACCGCAAATCGCGCGTGGAAATACGGCTTCACTGACGACGACATTGGATTCCATTTCGGCGCGGGCGACTGGAACGACGACGATGAGCAGATCGGCTATTTCCTCAGCGGCAACGCGGTTTTGGGCGTGCTGAATGATGGGCAGCTCGTATCGAGGTGGTCATCGTTTGATAAGTTCCTTACCGCGGAAGTGCTGCGATTATGCGATATGCACGCCGACTACGAAGCATTTATGAACGATTTGTTGAAAGACGCGTAACAATGTGCGAACCATGCGATGCAACGGAGCCGGGCTTGCGCGGTTTCACGAATGGACAATCAACTGTCCCGGCCCGCTGATCGCCGCCGTTCGTTGAACTGAGCGATCAAACTTGTGATGTTTTGAACGCAGAACTTCGTTGGTGACAAGAGATCGATCAACACGTCTGTTTGCCTCCGCTTGTTTTGATGGATCGATTGTCTCGCTGTCGCCTACTGTTGCCGGGTGCAGGCGTGAGCTTGACCACAACACGCCCAGTGGTAACGTTTCCTGTTGCCCACCGGGTGCTGGCCGACTGGTGAAACCGACCGGATTTGCTGCGGGTCGAGGACTTCGCTAAACTTTCAGGAACGACGAGGGCGATGGTCGCCCTAACCTACTCCAACCAAATGCCAACGAACCATGCGTTGGACACGGAGCGACGCATACGGCCGTTACAAATGGTGACCACATTGGCGTCGCCCGGTCAACGCCGCCGTTCGGCGAATTTTCGAGGTGGCTGGTGGATAAGCGACGTTTCCTGAAATTGACAGCCATGGCGTTGCTGTGGCACCCGACACGCGCTTCGGCCATCGAGAAGTACTTGAGCAGGAAATCGCAAGG
>JBAUHR010000188.1:0-7564 GCA_049680385.1 Rubripirellula sp.
GGGAGGCCGAAGCATGGATGCGGCTGGCGGTGCCACTGCCCGAAAACCGCTTGCCAGAAGAGGAGTTTCGCAAGCGATACTTGGCGATTCGCTCGCAGTTGACAGTCAAAACACCCTGGCAGCTTCCAACACACGATCTGGTCAAGTTGATTGACCCCAAAGGCCTGCCGGCAATAACCTGGATCGCCAGGAATCAGACGCCTGGCAAATCGGCCACTCGCATCTTGCAAAACGCGCCGGCTGGAAAAATTCGATTTGCCGATGAAGCATCCAGTCGAGGGCTAGAGCATACATGCGATCTGGCACCGCAAACGTCCGATGATGGCCACTGGATCTATCAAACCGTCGGCGGAGGGATTGGCGTGATTGACTACGATCTGGATGGTTGGCCCGACGTGGCTGCTGCGCGGCTGAACGGGCAACCGATGCGGAGCGATAGTTCACCCAACAGGCTGTTTCGCAATTGCGATGGATTCTTTCAAGACAAGAGCAGCATGAGTGAGTACCACGACACAGGCTTTTCTCATGGCATTGCCGTTGGTGATTACAACAGTGATGGTTTTCCTGACATCTATGATGCGAATTTTGGCTTGAACCGTTTGTACCGAAACAATGGAGACGGAACCTTTTCCGACGTGTCTGGGGCAGTCGGTCTGACGGAAGAGCACTGGACGACGTCCGCAGCGATTGCGGACATCGACGGGGATGCGCTGGCGGATATATTCGAGACGGCTTACTGCCTCGGCAAAGCATCCGTCGAGCAAGCGTGTCGCAATGAATCGGGTCGGATGTTGACTTGCTCGCCGCTGAAGCTTCCGCCCCAGTCGGACAGCATTTTTTCAGGAACGAACTCAGGCGGTTTGATAAACCAATCAGGGTCCTGGGCCGACCAGAGTTCACCAGGTCGCGGGCTGGGATTGATCCTCGGTCAGTTGGATAATCAAGCTGGCTTGGATGTCTTTGTGGCCAACGATATGACGGCCAATCATTTTTGGTCTGGGAAAAAAGGCGATGACGGTTTTACGATGGCCGACCTGGGTGTGCTAAGCGGGGTTGCCGTTAGCGGTTCGTCACTCTCCCAGGCTTCCATGGGAATGGCAGCGGCGGATCCCGACGGCGATGGCGACATCGACTTTTTCTTGACTCACTTTATGGATGACCACAACACCTACTACGAACAAGTACGGCCAGGTGTTTGGGTCGATCGTTCCTATCAGTCGGGGCTATCAGAACCGTCGATGAAGTTGCTTGGGTTTGGTACCGAGTGGATCGATTTCGATAACAACGGCACGGTTGAATTGATCGTCGCCAATGGGCACGTTGACGATTTTCGCAAGGCCGAAATCCCGTACAGGATGCCGACACAAGTCTTTTCATTGGGACGCGACGGCCGATGGAGTGAAATGCAAGCAGCGGAATTGGGGGATTACTTTCAAAAGCTGCATGTGGGACGTGCGATCGCTAACCTGGACGTGAATCGTGATGGCTTGACCGATGTTGCGGTCTCTCATTTAGAAGAACCCGTTGCGCTTCTGATCAATCAAAGTGAAACGAGCGGGCGGTCCACCAATTTGATCTTTAAATCGACGACCGGGCACCGTGATGCGATCAGCACCAGTGTCACTGCAACGCTTGGTGACCGGACCGTCACACACCAGCTCCTTGCGGGCGACGGCTACATGTGTAGCAATGAGCGACGAATCACTATCGGATCAGGCAGTGCCAATCAAATTGACGATCTTCGCGTGACGTGGCCTTCTGGTGTGGAAGAATCGATGGGGTCCATCTCTACTGGCAGCGACTACTTGATTGTCGAAGGCATCAGCGGTGCCTTCGAACTCTCGACGCCTCAATCGGAAGCAAGCCCAGGCGAATAAGCGTTTGCATTTGCCCAAAGCCACAGCGGATTTCGCGACGGCATCGGGAGCCTAGTCGAAGAGGACGCGTGAAGCTCTTCAAACAGGAAATTAGGTAATCCAATCAATCACTAGGCATAGCCGTTCGTCGCCTGTTGTATGATAACAACAGACTTGCCAGTTTCAGATCCAACCTGGGCACACACGTGGATGGCCGCGCGTCGAGCCGTGTTTTAGGCGTGCGGCCGACGACAATTTACCGTAGTGGGATTCGCCAGAATCGCTTTTCCGCGAGGGAATTCCGGCGAATTCCACTACGGCAGGTAATAACTCATCTGCCACTCGCCTTATCACACTTATTTGGCCTTTCGTTGCTCTTTGCACGCCGTCGGTTTTCGCGATGCGGGCCGGTCGACATGCGTTACCTTGAGGGCGAGTTTACTGACCGACAATCCACTACTATTAGCAAGCTTTGATCATCGGAATGCAAACGAAACGACTGACACCTTGGCTGGTTTTCGCCATCGCATTGGCTGGGTGCAATAAAGATCAATCGGAGTTTGAAAGGCTGCAGGAAAGGGAGCGGCAAAGCCAGGCTAAACCTGACCAGAGCAGAGACGACATTGACAAGCAATTGGAATCGGTGAAACGAGAGATAGATCTCGGGTCACCGCAACGCGCTCTGGAGATGTCGCGAGAAATTCTGTTGCAGCATCCTAGCAATGAAGACGCGCTGGTGATGTCTGCGCAGGCACAAGCGGCCGCAGGCGATAAAACCGGCGCTGCTGAATTGCTTCAGTCAATCGCGTCGGACAATGTTGATCGCAAGGCTTCGTGGGCCTTACAGGCATCACAATGGTTGGTTCAGTCAGGCCAGTTCGAGGCTGCCATTGACACGCTTCGCAAGTTTGTCAGTCAGCATCCCGAGCAATCTCGTGTCCGTCGGCAGTTGGCCGTGCAGCTGAATCAATCGGGGCTGCGGTTGGAAGCGGCCGAGCATCTGCATTGGCTGCTGAAGTCTCAAGGATTAAGCGAAAAGGAACTGTTCGCTTTGATCTCCTTGCGAAATGCGCTGATCGACTCCACTCTTGAGGCTCCCAGCGAAAAGTCACTTGCCCCTATCGTGCTGTCGCGTGCGATGGACCTGCATGATCGTGGCCAATCAAACGAAGCATTACAGCTTGCAATCTCCTTGTCGAAAAAGCATCCTGATAACCCCAACATCGTAGCTTTCACCGGCCGTGTTCTGTCCGAGTTGCAAATGCAGGAGCGTTTTCTTCAATGGCGAGATGGACTACAGGTCGATCTGCCATTCGATATTACCCGGCAGCCCGATTACTGGTATGCGATCGGTCTGGCTGATTATCGGCAGGAGAAATACGAAACGGCGACTCGCTGTTTCGGCGAATGTCTTCGATTGGATCCCACGGACCGGGATGCTGCCATCCATTTCGCGCGAGCGTTGAATTTCATTGGCAATACGGAGGCATCGGAACAGGCTGTCAGTCGCTACGAAAAACTAGACCGAATCGTGCATCTGGCATCGGATATCGGGGCGGCCAAAGGCACTGCTGATCAGTATCACGAAATCGCCGACCTGTTGGATGAATTGGGACGGCGATGGGAAGCACTTGGCTGGAGATCGTTCGCTGTGAGCAGTGCAGGCGTAAAGAACGAACAAGCGATTGCGAAATTAGAGATGGCCAAGAAGCAATTGTCCGACATGCCGGTGTTGGATCCATCCGAGGCGATCTGCGGTCTGGATCTGACTAAGTTGCCGTTGCCGGAGTCGTCAAAAATCGATCTCGCAGCCAAGTCTCCGGGGGCGACCGGTCCATTGCCATCGAGCGGCCAAAAGCCTGATCTGGACGTTCGCTTGGTCGATGTAGCATCGGCATTGGGAATCGATTTCTGGTACCGCAACGGCGATGATCCCAGCGACGATCAATTCTTGCTTCACCAGCAAACAGGTGGTGGAATTGGGGCAATCGACTTTGATTTGGACGGCTGGCAGGATTTGTATTTTGTTCAAGCCGGAGGGGGGATCCCGGATCAAAACGACTCGCAGCCCGATCAATTGTGTCGAAACTTAGCGGGTCGTGAGTTTCGTCAAGTTACTAACAACGCAAACACAGAGAACTTGGGCTATGGGCAAGGAGTCGATATCGCGGACTTGAATCAAGACGGGTTCGCTGACATTTTGGTTGCCAATATCGGACGCAACGCGATTTGGATAAACAATGGCGATGGGACTTTCCAAAAAGCAGATTTGCCAAGCGAAGCTGATGGAATGTGGACGACATCCATCGCCAGTGGCGATCTTGATGGAGACCATTTGCCGGAGATCATCGAGGTCAACTACATCGACGATCCGATTGCCTTCGTCACGCCCTGTGTGCCCACCGACGACATGTGTGGCCCTAGCCGTTTTCGACCTGCCGCAGATCGATGGTTGTCAGTCAACCCAGAGGGTCGAATCGAGCGTTGGGCAGGCGAGCCGGACCAAACGGAAATCGTAGGTCATGGATTTGCGGCCATCATTACCAATGTTGATAGCGAACTGGGTAACGATGTTTACGTCGCCAATGATTCGGATGCAAACTGGTTCTGGAAAAGTCGTTCTCTTGGTAAACGCGATATCGGTTTTTCGCCACTTGAAGAGTCAGGGCAATTGGCTGGAAGTGCTGCGGGTGACCGAGGAGGTCGCCACGGATCCATGGGCCTTGCCGCAGCAGACTGGGACCGCAACGGAGCCTTGGATTTGCATATCACCAATTACTGGGACCAAGCAGCTGACTTCTATCTTCAAATACAAAAAGGTGTTTTTCAACACGCGACGCAAAGCTGGCAGTTTGTCGAAGGCACCAAGCCGACGGTCGGGTGGGGGACACAAGCCATCGACTTGAATCAGGATGGCTGGGATGACTTGGTCGTAATGAATGGGCATATCGTCGATCGATCTAGTGCAGGAATCCCTTTTCAGATGCTGCCGCAAGTCTTCGTTCAAGCCGGTAGCCAATGGCGTGAGGCGACCAGCAATGCGGCGACATCCGATTCGTACTGGTCCAGTCCTGCTCTGGGGCGTTCGCTGTGCCGCGTCGATATTGATCGTGATGGACGCAGCGACTTGGTTGCCGGGCACTTGGATCGCCCGATCGTCATCCTGCGAAATGAAACACCCGCGCGTAACTGGGTTCGCTTTACGCTAGTTGGCGTTGAATCAGAACGCGATGCGATCGGAGCACGACTTGAAGTCCAATGTGGACAACGAACGCTAGTTGGCTGGCAAATCGGCGGCGGTGGATTTCTGTGCGACAACCAAGCGGTGGTGGAATTCGGCCTTGGCGATTGCGAAACGCTTACTCGCGTTGACGTAACGTGGCCAAGTGGCCAGAAGCAGCGTTTCGAGAATCTTGACGCTTGCAAGCACTATCAATTGATCGAAGGACAATCACTCGTGCAAGAAGATCGGACGATGGTTCCGACGCTGCAGTAGTTGCATGACTTTCTCAAATTCGACATGTCCGTTCTGGTCAATCAGCAACGACGGATTGGGGGTTAGTTTGACCTCGGATTCAAACTTGCCAATTCCATCGTTAAAAGCCTGCATGCGTTGTTCCTCAGGTGCTAGCGGATCAACTTCCGCAGTAACCCGCTTAGGCAACGTCGCTAGCGTTTTGGCGGCCACTAATCGCACTGCATCGTAAGGGTCGTTTAGCGCCAGCAACAAATAGGGTTCCATCCAGTCAGTGCCCGATGCCTCTTGTGCTGGCGGCCATCCCATTGCCGATGCCGCGACGGCTCGCTGCACGGCATCGCCCGAGGTCAAATGTAGGACCATCGTCGAAATCGGTTGACCATCCGGCTGGGCTTTGTCCTCTTGCTCCTGGCCATACCACTGGGCCAAGTTATCCGCTGCCCATTGAAAGCTCTGATCCAAATGGCACAGTGAGCAAGCGGTCGCGCGATCGCTGCCTTTCGCAGACTTGATTGTAGGGCTTGAGATTTGATGGCTGCGAATCGTTTTCAGTAACCCAAACGTTGAGTGAGGCATATGGCAATTCATGCAGCGACTTCCCTGTGAATCGACCGCATGATGTGTATGTGCCGCTATGTCTTCTTTGAAATCACTGTGGCACTGAAGGCAAGCTTGGTCTCCTCGCATGGCATCCTGCAGCTGATCGTCTCGCCAGCTTGTTAGATCGCGATCCGCATCAGCGGGATGCATGTCGTGACACGATAGGCAGGTCATATCACCACGTTGAAAGCAAGCTGATTCCAGCAGCCCGTTGTATTCTCGCCCCGCGACTCTGATCATCCCGTCGGACCAAAAGCTGCCGCTAAATTCATCGTGTTTTGACCATTGCTGAAATGCTGCCTCGTTACGGTGTTCCTCGCTGGCGAGGACAACTTTGTTGAAATCAAGATCCTTTAGCCTGTCACCAGGTCGAAACGGATTTCCGTCACGCATGTAGTCTTGCTGGCTGACCACGTCGTAATCGGGCACATAAACACTGTGGCATTGCCCGCAAACATCTGCCGAAGCTTGCTTTGTCAGCGAATCGGGGTTGGTGATGGGGTCGACGGACCCATCTGCCAAGGTGCCGCTTGCGGAATCGTCACTGCCGCTATCGCTTTGCGCTGCTTGTTGTTTTACGCGATGGAATTTGACATGTGCTTCCGCCGGCCCGTGACAGGACTCGCAGGCAATGCCAAACTCGGCGACGTGGGTGTTCCAGTCTTCGTTGGCCTCTTGGTAGCGTTCGCGGGGAAAGGTTGAATGGCAACGACTGCAGGTGCGATTCCAGGTCCCCAATTCAATCACATTGGACTCCCTGGGCGGTTGCAAGAAGCTGGACTTCCGAGGAATCCACTTCTGCTGATCGATCAAGTAGACGATGTCCAATTGCCCCGGCGTGCCAGTGACGTCGGACTGGTACCAAAAGACATGCATGTGATGCGATCCGGTCATCATCACTAGCTTGCGGCGGCGTTGTTGACGGCCAACGAGTGGATCCAGAAATGTGACGTAGAATTCGTCGCCATCCTGCTGGAAATGGAAGCTTTGGTCTTCGATCGTGACGCTCTGGTCGCGAATGCAATCTGGTGCAGTTTCCGAATTGACCAGCTGAGTCATTGTGCGGTGAAACGACTCGTGCCAGCTACCGTGCTGCTGTTGGTGACATTCAACGCATGAGCTTGACCCTTCAAAGCCGCGTTCCAGTTCCACCACTGGCCGCGATTTCTTTGCAGCAACCGTTTGGACTGGGGCAGTGAACGATGGCAGCGTTGCGATATCGTTCACATCGTCCTGGCGTTCCGCGACTGGATCGTTGGCGGGTTCATTGAACGCCGCACGCAGGCCAATCAGAGCTATCAGCAGGGCGAACGCACCAATCCCAATGCCAGTTGGCCAACCGATAAATTTCGTGCTCTTCATGTTCAGCTGCCTATTCAAAATCAACTTGTGAGAGCATTTTGAAAAATGCCCTTACTTCTAGCATCTCAAAGCTATGCCATGATCGCAAACGAAAAAGTAACCGTTCACAGAAGGTAGCCATCACTCTACGAGTGATGAAGCCCGACTGAATAACAATCCACCTGAAACATGGTGGATCGAACAATGGGTTTCGACACTGGTTGCGTCAACTTTACGATCTGGATCGATTCAACTGGTCACCGCACAGTCGGTTTTCATCATGCAGATC
>JBAUHR010000189.1:0-1812 GCA_049680385.1 Rubripirellula sp.
CAGGGCCAAAAACGCAACCATCAATGCCGTGCTCGCCCGGCTATAACCGAATTTACCCATTGCCCAAGCCGTCGGTACTTCCATCAGCGATACAGAGCTTGTCAGCGCGGCAAAACCGACCATCACAAAGAATGCAAGGCCGATGACCGAGCCAGCGGGCATTGATTGGAACGCGTGAGGAAGGACATCAAACATCAGCCCAAGCCCGCCATCCGATGACAATCCGGCAGCAAATACAATCGGGAAGATACACAGGCCAGCAATTAACGCGACAGAGGTATCTGCAAATGAAATCATCGTGGAAGTCTTTGCGAGGTTGACGTCTCGACCGACATACGAGCCATAGGTCATCATACCCGCAACGCCCAATGACAATGAGAAAAACGCCTGTCCGATAGCCGCCAGCATCACGGGCCCAGTCAGCTTCGAAAAATCAACCGTGAACAGATAAGTGACAGTTTCACCAAACGCACCGCCAAATGCCCCGTAAACGGTAATGCCAATGAGCAGGAAGAAAAACGCTGGCATCAGCCACACCGAAGCGACCTCGATACCGCCAGACACGCCGCGTGCAACGAAATAGACAGTCACCAGAACGAACACTGCGTCAAGCAACGCCATTGTTCCGCCGCTTTCCAGTAGGTTAGGGAAAATAGCCTTGATATCCTCTGCCGTGCTCCCCATCAGCGCACCGCCGATAACTCCGCTATTGAAAATATCACCGATGAAAATGCCGATATAATACAACACCCAGCCACCGATCACGCAATAGAATGCCAAGATCATAAAGGCGGAAATCACGCCCAGACCGGCAAGGCCCGACCATGCTGTCGAGGCATTCGATTCCATGGCCATTTTTTTCACGCTGTCAGTGGCAGAAGCTTGTCCGTGCCGGCCGATCAACGTTTCCGACAGCATGACCGGCAGGCCGATCAACAGAATGCAAAATATATAGAAAAGAACGAAAGCGCCGCCCCCGTTGGCTGCCGCTTCTGCTGGAAACCGAACAAGATTACCCAGACCAACCGCAGCACCAACCGCTGCCAGAACAAAACCCGTGCGCGATGACCAACCATCACGCGTTGCACCGGTAGCTGCTACCACTTCAAATACCCTCCCTAGACACTCGGCCTACGTTTAAACTTGCCCGCTTCTGCAATGAATCTGCGCCTTAGTCGAGGTAGGATTTGCGCAAATCCCCCGCTCGGCTAGAAGCATCTTATGTCTACGACCTTTCAACTCGACACTTCGACAAGCCGCGCAACTCCCACACCCGCGCCAATGAAACGCCTGACCGTGCCCAAGATACGGCTCCGCAAGGTGGACGGGGTCACCCAAGAGCCGCTGGTTATGCTGACCGCCTATACCGCACGCCAGGCCCAATTGCTGGACGCGCATTGCGATCTTTTGCTGGTCGGCGATTCCCTCGGGCAGGTTATTTACGGCCTGCCTTCCACGATTCCCGTGACGCTCGAAATGATGGCCAATCACGGCGCAGCGGTGGTTCGCGGAAGTTATCATGCGGTGGTTGTGGTGGATATGCCGTTCGGATCGTACGAGGCATCCAAAAAACAGGCGTTCGAAAGCGCCGCCTATCTGCTGAAAGAAACGGGCGCGGCCGCAGTAAAGCTGGAAGGCGGAGAGGCGATGGCCGAGACGGTGGCATTTCTGAACCAGCGCGGCATCCCGGTGATGGGGCATGTCGGCCTGACCCCGCAAGCGGTGAACGTTCTGGGCGGCTATATGGCCCGCGGCAGAAGCGACAGCGAAGCGGATAAAATAATAGCAGACGCCAAGGCACTCGACGATGCC
>JBAUHR010000190.1:0-22813 GCA_049680385.1 Rubripirellula sp.
GCGACACCGCGACCTTCTGTTAGCGGCAACCGGCATCGATACCGACCAACCGGTTCACGAAACACTGATTCGCTTTTGCGGCTGTTTCCTCGATCAAGGTTTTGCCGGCCTGTCGTTGCCCGAGCGAGAACAAGGATTCGCAGTTTCGTTTGCAAAGCTGTTTCTGCAGCCGTTTTCGATGATGCCTACCTGGATGAAACCGATCCGAGACGAATTGCGGGCGATTGCGAACGGCCAGTGGGACGCGCACGATTCGATTGCACAGTCGATTGAGATGCTCGGCATCGACGAAGCCGAACAGGACGAGTACATCGGCGAAACGTTGCTGGCGATGCGCGGTTGGGCTGGAATGATCTGGCAAATGGAAACCGCCGCGCCGTTCTTTCCAAAGCCGGCACCCGCGGGATCATTGGACGAGTACCTAGCGATCCACCTGATCCTTGAACGACACGCGATCGCCGATGCCGGAAAACGACTGTACGGCACCGACGATTTGCGCGAGATCCATACTCATGCTTCGGCCAAAGCGACGGCAGCGCCGATTGCATCGGTTGAACAACGGACCTACACGGTTTTTCAACTAGCGCAAACGGGCGGCTGGATGCCCGAACAGTTGCTGAGCATGTCGGCGCCTCAATGGCAACGTTTGATCAGCGAAATTGAAGCGTTTTCCGAACTCGATCGACGCCGGATTTTTCATTTGGCGTATGAAAAACACTATCGCATCGAAGCGCTTGACGCGTTGGCGATCCACGGCAAACGCGTCGCTGCTCGAGCGGAAACGGAAGTGAAATCGCCGCCTGCTTATCAGGCAATCTTTTGCATCGACGATCGCGAAGAATCAATTCGCCGGCACCTCGAAGAAGTCGATCCGCAATGCAAGACTTCGTCGGCAGCCGGTTTTTACGCAGTCGCGATGTACTACCAGGGTGCGGACCACGCCAATTATCGGCCGCTTTGTCCGAACGTGATCACGCCCCAGCATTATGTCCGCGAAGAACCCTTGTTCTCGTCGGTCGAAGACAACGAAAAGCGTGCTCAACGTCGTCGTCGTATCGGAACCGTGACTCACCAAGTCCACGCAAGTTCGCGAACCATGCTGGGCGGATGGATCACGGGCATTTTCGGAGCCGTGGCTACTTTTCCATTGGTCGCACGAATCTTGGCTCCGCGGTTGACGGCACAGATTCGCGAACTGGTTGGATCACTGACACGCCCGCCAGCGACCGAATTGCACATCGAACGGATCACCGAAGAACCTGGCCAAGACTTTGATGCGCTCGGTTACAGCTTGCCCGAAATGGCAGCAATCGTGGTGCGGATTCTGCAAGACATCGGGATGGTCGAGAACTTTCCGCCGATCACCGTGTTTTTCGGTCATGGTTCCAGCAGTTTAAATAATCCGCATGAATCGGCCTACAATTGTGGCGCGTGCAGCGGAGGCCGGGGCGGGCCCAATGCACGAGCGTTTTGCATGATGGCAAACGATTCGCGAGTGCGTGCGATCGTCGCTCAACACGGCATCGAACTGCACGACGATGTTCGCTTTGTCGGTGCCTACCACAACACATGCAGCGACGCCGTCCAGTACTACGACTTGGACTTGCTGCCGCGTTCGCATCGAAACCTTTTCCGTCGCATCGAAGCGTCGGTTGACGAGGCGCGAGCCCGTAACGCTCATGAACGATCGCGACGTTTCGAATCCGCTCCCTTGGACATGACGCCCAAACTGGCGCTTGAACACGTCGAGCAACGTTCCGAAGATCTTTCCCAGGCTCGGCCCGAATACAACCACGCGACCACGGCGATGGTACTTGTCGGAAGACGTGAATGGAGCCAGGGACTGTTCCTGGATCGGCGGTCGTTCTTGACCTCGTACGATCCAACCATTGACGACGAAGACGCCACCATTCTGGCTCGGATCTTGGCGGCCGCGATTCCCGTCTGTGCTGGCATCGGATTGGAATACTATTTTTCGACCGTTGACAACGAAGGTTACGGCTGCGGTTCGAAGCTGCCCCACAACATCTCGTCGATGTTGGGCGTGATGACTGGCGCGTCCAGCGATCTGCGTCCCGGGTTGTCTCAGCAAATGATTGAAATTCACGAACCCATGCGGATGCTCTTTGTGATCGAAACCACACCGCAACGGATGTTATCGATCATGGCGCAGAACGAAACGATCAATCGATTGGTGACAGGCCGCTGGGTTCAATTGGCGGTCTTCGATGCCGAAACGTCAGCGATCAAAGTGTTCAATGACGGTCGTTTTCAAACGCATGTCCCTACCTCGGACACACTGCCAGTGGCGGCGTCATCTGCCGAGTGGTACGGCAATCGCCGAGATCACCGAAGCTTTGCTTCGATCGGCAGCGAATTCTCTGATGACCTAACGTCGAATCGAGGTGGCAAATGAACACCACTGAAATTGTCTTCCAATTGTTAGGGACCGCGGTTGTCGCAAGCCCAGCCATTTTGCTGGCCATTCTGGGACTGTCGGCGCTGTCGGGACGACCGCTAAACGAGAGTTCGATTTCTCGTTTGACGCAAGCATCCGTTCTGTTTTCGTTGATTCCGGCGATTGGGATTTTGGCGATGATGCTGATACTCGGCACCCGCTATGTTCCGATTGAGTGGGGCGACTGGGTGACCATTCCGCAACACGATTTTCACTTTCACTTGAAGTTCGTGTTTGACCGGTTAAGTGTTCCGTTTGTGATTTTGTCGTGCGTTCTGTGCGGCGTGGTCGGTTCATTCACACGTCGATACTTGCACCGCGAAACTGGCTACGCACGGTTCTTCTTGTACTATGCGATGTTTTTTACTGGCATGGTGACGTCATCGTTAGCCGGGACCATTGAAACGCTGTTTGTTGGCTGGGAAATGGTCGGTTTGTCGTCGGCGCTGCTGGTCGCCTACTTTGACGAACGCGAGACTCCGGTTCGCAGCGGACAACGAGTCTGGTCGATCTATCGATTGTCGGATGCCGCGTTCTTGATCGCCGCTCTATCAATTCACCACATGACCGGGCAAGGCGACTTTGGTGGATTGATGAGCAGTGGCGTTTGGCCCGAAGGCACGGCAGCCGTCACGTCTCAGCAAGCCCTGTTTGTGGGCACGTTGTTATTAGTCGCCGCGGCCGGAAAGTCAGCCTTGTTTCCGTTCTCGGGTTGGTTGCCTCGCGCGATGGAAGGCCCGACGCCGTCGAGTGCCATTTTCTATGGCGCTTTGTCGGTCCACTTGGGTGCCTATCTGTTACTGCGAGTCAGTCCGCTGTTTGATGTCTCGATGACCCTGCGCGTGATGGTGATCACGTTAGGCGTTTTGTCAGCCGCCAGTGGTGCGTTGATGTCGCGAGTTCAACACGACGTGAAAGTCTCGCTTGCTTATGCGTCACTAACCCAGGTGGGCATCATCGTGGTCGAAATCGGAATGGGTTTCCACTATTTGGCACTGATTCACATCGTCGGCCACGCGTGCATGCGAACGATGCAGTTGTTGCGAGCACCAACGTTGATGCGTGATTATCAATCGATGGAAAACGCGCTGGGCAGTCTTTTGCCGGCGTCCCGATCGCGAATCGATCAATGGATGCCGGTCTGGCTGGAACGGTGGTGCTATCGATATGGGTTTGGCCGCGGGTTCATGGACACGGCGCTGGATCAATGGATCGTATCGCCGTTTGTTTCCATTTTCCAGCGTTTCGATTCATGGGAGCGTGCGACGACCGATTGGATTTCGCACGAAGAGTCGCGTGAATCCGATAGAGCTGAATTGCATCCGGAATCAACCGGGAGGAAAACCTAAGATGGGTGAGTTGCATTTTCCGTGGATGGAATCGTCGATTCTGATTCCACTGTTGGGCGCGATTTGGATTCGCTTCTTTGCGAACCCTGAAAACTCGCTTCGCCAAGCGGTCGCCTTTTGCGCGTTGACGTTCGCGTTGACGGTGGGCGAGTTGATTGACTTCGTCACGCTGGGAACCTTTGAAGCACACGATCACTGGGCGTTCATTGATTGGCTGTTTCACCAAGAAGTGTTTGTCGTCGACGAACTCAGTGCGTTCCTGCTGCCACTGGGGGCTTTGATTCACTTGGTAGTTGTGATGTCGACGCTTCGGACCAAAGCGCCGCGGTTCTCGTTGACGTCGACGCTGGTTTCCGAATCGATCCTACTGGCGACCTTCAGTTGTCGTGCCTCGTGGACTCTGGTTGCGTTGATGGCGGCGGCCACGATTCCGGTCTATATCGAACTGGAGCGCCGCGGCCGTTGCACACGGATCTACGCGCTGCACATGTTCGCGTTTGTTGTTTTGTTAGTGTTGGGTTGGACCTCGCTTCAATTTACGGGCGATTCGTCCGAGTCGGTATTGATTCCCGGTGCTCTGCTGACCGCCGCTGCGCTGATCCGCAGCGGGATCGCGCCGCTGCATTTGTGGATGACCGACCTCTTTGAAAAAGCCACTTTTGGTACGGCCATTCTGTTTGTGACGCCGCTGACCGGCGCTTACGCTGTCATGCGTTTTGTGCTTCCGATCGCGCCATCTTGGGCGCTGCAAAGCATCGCGATCTTGTCGCTTTCGACGGCGGTCTATGGCGGCGCCATGTCGCTGGTGCAAAAAGAAGCGCGGCGGATGTTTTGTTTCCTTTTTCTCAGCCAAGCTTCGTTGGTGCTAGTTGGGCTGGAACTAGTCACCCCCATTGGATTGACAGGTGCACTGTGCGTTTGGTTGTCGGTTGGCATGTCGTTGACCGGATTTGGCATCACGCTGCGTTCAATCGAAGCACGGATCTCTCGTATTTCGCTCGCTGACTTTCACGGACTCAATCGTCAAATGCCGACGTTGGCGGGTTTCTTCCTGCTGACCGGATTAGCCGCCATCGGATTCCCGTTTACTGTCGGATTTGTCGGCATGGAATTGCTGATCGAAGGCGCCGTCGAAGTCTATCCGCTGGTCGGCACGATGGTCGTGATCGCGGCGGCGTTTTGTGGAATCACGGTGATGCTGGCGTACTTCCGGATCTTTACCGGACGGTCCAACGCAACCTTGATTCCGATGCACGCCAGGTTGTCCGAACGAATCGCCGTGATGGTGCTGAGCGTTTTGATCATCGGTGGCGGCTTGGTTCCTCAACCGGGCGTCGCGTCGCGGTACCACGCGGCGAACGAGCTGTCCGAACAACGACAGCAGAACCCGATGACGATCGATGTCGAGGAAACTGTCGAAGCCGTTGATGACGCCGTTGACGAAGCGGTTGAATCGGATCACCAAGAACAAAATACTCTTTCGAACGAGTCCGACGATGATTCGTTCATTCTTAGTCCACCCGGCCAAATCGAAACGCCACAACCATGAACGTATCCCCGTCACCTGATCGAGAAGTTCCCAAGGGAAATGCAGCGGGATTTACCAAGCACTTCAAGGCTGACATTGTGTCAGGCTTCTTGGTCTTCTTGATCGCGCTTCCCCTGTGTTTAGGGATCTCGATTGCCAGCGGTTACCCGCCCATCGCAGGCATCTTTACGGCAATCGTGGGCTCGATTGTCGCGACGGTGATCAGTAATTCCGAACTGACGATCAAGGGCCCCGCCGCGGGTTTGATTGTCATCGCAATCGGATGCATCGAAGCTTTTGGTGGCGACGGTATGGCGGGCGGATGGACCGAAACGGACGTCAGTGCCTATCGAGCGGCGCTAGCGGTCGGCGTCGCGGCGGCGGTGCTGCAAATCTGTTTTGGGTTCTTTCGCGCTGGGATACTAGGTGAGTTCTTTCCGGTTACGGCGGTCCACGGGATGTTGGCGGCGATCGGTGTGATCATCATCTCAAAACAGATTCCCGTCGCGCTTGGTGTCACGGCATCAGGCGGTCCGCTGGAAATGCTGCGGAATATTCCGAACTATGTTGCCGAGGCGAACCCGGCAATCGCATCGATTGGTATGGTCAGCATCTTGATCATGTTTTTGTGGCCCCGAGTTGGCCAGAAGTTCTCGATCGCCAAGCTCTTTCCGTCGCCGCTGATCGTGTTGCTGGTCGCCGTTCCGATGGGAATGATTTTTGACTTGATGCACGCACATAGCTATACACTTCAGCAGCATGACTACCAACTTGGTGAACAGTATCTGGTTGCGATGCCGGACCGCGTGTTCGGAATGTTTGAACAAATCACCACGCCCGACTTTTCGGCACTCCGTCAACCCAAGGCGTGGACGTGGGTGTTCATGTTTTTCGTGATTGGCAGCTTGGAATCATTGCTGTCGGCGAAAGCGGTCGATTTGATTGACCCGTGGCGCCGGAAGACCAACATGGACCGTGACATGATCGCCGTCGGTGCTGGCAATCTTTGTGCATCGATGATCGGTGGCCTGCCGATGATTTCGGAAATTGTTCGTAGCAAAGCGAACATCGACAACGGCGCGAAGACTCGGTTTGCTGATTTTTGGCACGGCATGTTCTTGCTCGTTTGCGTTGCGATCATACCGATGATTTTGCACCGCATTCCGATGGCTGCGCTGGCGTCGATGCTGATCTATACGGGATTCCGTTTGGCTCACCCCAACGAGTTCATGAATGCATGGCGAATCGGCCGCGAGCAGTTGATTGTTTTTGTGGTTACCTTAGTCGCGGTACTGGCCACCGACTTGTTGATTGGTATCGCCATCGGAATCGCATCCAAGGCGATCATTCACTTGTCCAACGGCGTCCCTCTGCGATCGCTATTTAAACCAAACGTTGAAGTTGCTGAAGACGACGGCCAAACGGTACGCATCGTTGCCTACAAGTCGGCGGTCTTCAGCAACTGGATCCCGATTCGACGGTTGATCGAAACCGAAGGTTTGTTGGAACGCAAAAACATCGAGTTCGATTTGTCGGAAACCGAATTCGTCGACCACTCGGTGATGGACAAGCTTCATGAAGTGACCGAGGACTTCGATCAAGCCGGACTGGCGTTTCGTGTTATCGGATTGGACGAACACCAACCGCTGACCGCCCACCAGGACTCGGCTCGCCGCAAAGGCTTGTGCTCGATCAAACGGATTACGTTGATGACGAATCCCGAGAACGAACCGTTATTGGCGGCCGAGTTCGCGAGGCGTGGCGCCACCGGATACACGTCCGTCGATTGCCGTGGTGCAGGAAAGCAACAAATTAACGGAGACCCCGTTACGACGGTCCCGCAGGTCCGCATCGAAGTCATGGCGACGGCTGCGGTATGCACCGACATCCTGGACTATATCCGTGGCGAAATTCAGCCTCACCATCGCTTGACGTTCATGGTCGAAAACGTCCAGGTGTCGCGCCTGAACGCTTTTGTCGCCGAGCCTCGGGTGCCGATCGAGGTTTAACTTTCCACGATCCAGAACGATGCTCCGACTTTCAGATTTGAAAGTTGGATTGGTGTTCCAGCATGTCGTTGTCCGACGAAGCGCCACGGACTTTAAGTTGTGGTTTTTCTAGCACCACCGTGGTGTACGGCGAAACGGACTTGGTGATCCAGACACTTGAACCGATCACCGAATCGTGGCCCACGATCGTTCGTCCGCCAAGAATCGTTGCATTGGCGTAAACAACGACACGATCTTCGATCGTGGGGTGGCGTTTTTGGCCGCGAATCAACGCACCTTCGTTATCGGTTGGGAAACTAAGCGCGCCCAACGTCACGCCCTGATACAGTTTGACGTGTTGGCCGATTTCGCAAGTCTCGCCGATCACGACACCGGTGCCGTGGTCGATGAAGAAGTAGTCACCAATCGTTGCACCGGGGTGAATGTCGATCCCCGTTTCTTTATGCGCCCACTCGGTCATCATCCGTGGAATGAAGGGCACGTCTAGCCGCACCAATTCGTGGGCAATTCGATAAACGGTGATTGCTTCGAATCCGGGATAGCAAAATACGACTTCGTCGGTCGTTTGGCAGGCGGGGTCACCGTCGTAGGCCGACTGGACATCGGTGGCCAGAGTGCGGCGAAGTTTTGGCAAGCACTTGAGCAACTCGATCGCCATCGCTTGCCCCTTGGCTTCGAAGTCAATGTCGCTTTCGCAGTCATCGTGCTTTTGCGTCACTCGGTCTTCGTGTCGCAGTGCGCGTGCGATCTCGGTCGTCAGTTGATCGTGAAGTGTGTCGACCAAACCACCGACGTGGTAGCGAATGTTGCCTTTGTGCAAACCGACTTTGCGGCGGTATCCCGGGTACAGGATGTCCTTGATGTTACACAG
Organism: Rubripirellula sp.; assembly: GCA_049680385.1. GTDB lineage: Bacteria > Planctomycetota > Planctomycetia > Pirellulales > Pirellulaceae > Rubripirellula. The sequence continues at coordinate 8,216 of JBAUHR010000190.1, forward strand.
GATCTCGACAACGCCGGTGTAGCTTGGCAGCGCACAGTGGCCGAGATGGTTGATCGAGTCTTCGGGCGTGTAGGTCGCCACGATTTCTTCGGTAAGGTTGGGAAGCTGTTCTTTCAGCCGAAAGTCAGATGCCACGATGCTACTCTGGGTGCGAGTGTGCTTTGAATTTTGCGTTGGTACTGGTTGCCCGCGTCGAAACGGGCATGAAGTTGTCTGATTTTACAAACAACGACCAGTCGGGAACTGGTCCCGCTGGTCGCTAGAGTGTTTGGAACCGAATTCGGTTCGCTTATCTGCTATCTGATTTCCGACCGATCGGATCAGTTGCCGATGGTCGGCGGGTTGTCCATGAAGAAGTCACGTGGTCCACGTACGCTGTAGTACGGGTAGGCGACTTGTCCGGTTGGCGGTCCGGCGGTGAATGGTTGGCTGTTGATCGCGTTGCCCGCGTTGTGTCCCAACAGACCTGGGTTCAAGTGCGAGCTGTAATCGAGTCCGCCTTGTTGCCAGCCCAAAGGTCCAGCTTGGCATCCGGTACGGCAACCGTCGTTGCAACCCATGCCCGTCATCGAACTTAAACGGCCAAGCAAACCGCTGTTGCCGCAGTTGCCATTGCAACTGTTGCAGCTTTTCGAAGCACGTTTCTGTTTCATTCGAGTCAGCACGCCCGCCGACGTGTTGCTGCCGCAGTCATTGCAACCGCCACACGAAGTGTCGCCACACGAACCTGTGTTGCAACCGCCCGTGTTGCAACTGCCTGACTGACACCCGCCGCCTCGCACATTGTGGTGCAGGCATCCGGTCGATCCGACAAGAAGAGCCGCGAGCGACCCCATCAATAGCCAACGATACATTGCGGAATCCTTCCGATTTTATGCCCGCCCGGTGGGGCGGAAATGGTTGTTTCATTTGAGTGCTTCGGTGCGATCCGTTCGCGACCTCGCTCACCCTCGTTCTTTCGGCTTCCCATTCGCTGCGGTGCACACAATCGGCCTGACCAGACCAGACAGAATCAAAAGGCGACCGCACCATTTCGCCAAACTACCTAAACTTCCATCTGTAGGGTCTCGTCTTGCATTCTCGGCCCGTCGCTTGGTAGTTCACGGACATTCAATCGAGCTTGAACGCCGCCACAACGGATCAATTTTGGGGACATCAGCGATGGACACGACAACCAACAAAGCACGCCGGATCGGAATCAGTGCGGCGATTGCCGTTTTTCTGACCGTGGGAGCACAAACGTCGGCCGAGGCCCAGATTGTTACTCCGTCGGGTGCGATTTCGTCGTTCAACCCAACGGCGAACCTGTCGGACCGGCTGATCAACCAACTGCGGGCGACCCGCCAAGACCAACGCGACTACCTAGCGCTGGTGATCAAAAAGGTTGAAAACAAGGAACTTGAGGCCCGATTGGTGATTGCGGTCCAGCAATATGCGATGAAACGCAATGCTGCGTTCCCGTTTCCGTACTTCGAAAGGGCTCTGCAATACGAGGCCCGCAAACGAGGCGTCATCCTGCCAAGCCTGCAAGCGTTCGCGTCCACAGCGACACCCAGCCATAACCTGCGATAAGCTCTGCGATAGGCGTCAAACGCTGCGATCGTCGCCTGTTGGCACGTTGACTCAGCCCATCAGACGTCAAATGGATCGCATTCGCGGCCCTGTCAGGCCGGGCGGTTGTTGAAATTTGACTCGGGATAGACAATGGATGCTCCTCAAAACTAGGAGTTTCCGAATGTTGAAATATCTTTTGGCAGCATGTGCTGTGATCACATCCGTCTCTTTGGCTGCGGATGCTGACGCGTTTGGTGGCCGCGGATACGCTCGCCGGCAAGTACGCAGCGTTTACCGCGCACCGGTTCCCGTTGTCGTCCGCCGCGTTCCCGTGGTCGCGCCGGTCTATCCCGTCCGCACCTATCGGCCCGGCGTTTCGGTCAACATTGGCACAAGCGGGTACCGTCCCTACGGCGGTTATTACGGCAGTGGTTACCGTGGATACGGCTACGGTTATCCCGCGTATCGTGGTGGCGGCGTGTCGATCGGCATCGGCTGGTAGTCATCGTCGATGGATGATTTAGCATCGCTTGCGGAATCGCTGCGCGAGTTGGCGACCGAGACCGCCGGTCAGCTTGCGCAGGCCAGAATCCGCGTCGTGTTTGCCGAAAGCTGCACGTGCGGAATGGTGGCATGCGAACTGGGCAAAGTCCCGGGCGTTTCTGAGTGGCTGTGCGGATCTGCGGTCACGTATCGAAACGACACCAAGGTTCGCTGGGTCAGCGTCAACTCGGCGGACATCGATCGGTACACCGCGGTCAGCGATCCGGTGGCTCGGCAAATGGCTGCGGGCGTTTTGGGCGTGACGCCCGAAGCGGATGTGGCGATCTCGATCACCGGACACTTTGGGCCTGGCGCACCGGATGGTTTCGACGGACTGGTATTTGTCGGCGCCTGCATTCGAACGAACGATGGGCCGGTCCGCTGTGATGCGCGATCGTTTAGACTGACGTCGGTCGGCCGCCAGGCGAGGCAAATCGAAGCGACGCAAATCGTGCTGCACCGACTGATCGACACTCTCACCTCGATGCCGTCGGCCAACGATTGATAGCCGCCCTGTTCTTCTCTTTCGATCAAGACCCAACGCTATGCGAAATTTCACGCCGCTTTTCATTCTGTTGCTGTTGGCATCCCCCGCCGCCGCCCAACGCGGCGCGTTGATCGAAGACTTGTTCAGGGCAATCTCCGAAGCTTCACAACAAAACGACAAAGCCCGGCCGCGACCTGACCCACGCGCTGCCAATCCGCCGTTCACTGGCCCGCAACGCCCAAGCCGAATTGAGACAGGCCGAATCGAAACAGGGCGAATCGAAACCGGGCGTCGTCAGCCAGCACCGGCGATTAACGTTCGGTCACGCGAAGCCGCTGAATTCGTGGAAGCACTGGTCAGTTTTAGCCGCAGCCTTGATCCCGTGGTTGGCGAACTGCGCAGTGCGTCAACAAACAACCCTGCGATACGCACTCTGATCCCCGAAGCCTACCGTGTTTCGGCCGACACTCGCGCCCTGATCGCGCGATGCGACGGCCTGGCTTCACTCGACGCAATCTCGGCACCCTACGCGGAAATCGACGCTCGCTGGCGACAGCTTTCGTTCGGACTGAGGTCTCAAGATGGGATGTCAAGCCAATGCACCGGAGCGGTTCGGTCGTGCGACCAGCTTGTGTCGTCGATGTGCCGGATGCTGAATCTGCAGCCGCAATTCGATCGCCATGGATTGCATGATCTGATGATCATTGTCGCTACCCATATGGACACATTGATCGATGACCTGACCATCGTGCGTGTTTCGCCTGCGGTGGCGGAACGCATCAGCCATGACATCCGACTGATTCGCGGCCAGTTGATGAAGGAAGCGGACCGGATCGATACCGTCACGTACGAAGAAGTGATGACGTCGTTCACTGAATTTGTCAGCCGATGGAGTCCGATTGGCGAATCCATCGATGCGATCAACAATCCGCACTTGGCTCGGCGACTCGATCGAATTCGCGAGTGTGGCGACCAAACTTATGCCTTGCTTTGGATGCCACCGCCGCAGAACACCAAGTCGTTGGTCGCTTCGGCGCACCGCCTGGAACACAGTCTCGGCGATTTGCTGGATCAACTGACGATCCGATCGATGGTGAACCTCGATCCTCGCGAACAGTCAGCCGTGATGGAACGCAGTCGCCGCATGTTCCGCCAAGCTCGCGAATTGGAAGAAGCCGCCGCTGCTGGTGCTCGCCGCGAACCGCTGGCCGCCGCACTGATTCCGATCGACAAGGACTGGGGTTACTTGCGCGGCATCTACACCAAGATCCAGCGTCTCGACCCTGCCTTGCTGGCTGGCATCGACCACGAACTCGGGGCGCTTCGCGAGGCACTCGGGGTCAGCAGCGGAAGCGGGTTTTTCGATCCAGCGTCGCTGATGCGGGCCGCGGCCGCGCTGGAGGGTTCGAGCGAGTACTTTTTGGCCGATACTCGGCGGTACCAACGTTATCTGCAACCGGCTTCGTTTGGACAGTCTTTCGTTTCATCAGCGAACGAAGTCTATCGACACGCCAAAGAAATTCACGCGATGTTGGCCGGACGTGCTGACTTGGCCGCGTTGCAACCCGAAGCAGACCACTTGCTCGATGGTTGGCAAGAACTAACGCAAATCGTCAGCCAACTGGAACAACGAGGCTTGTCCGGGTCGCGAGCAGGAAACTTGCAACGCGCACACGCAGAAATGGCCCCCGCCGTCGCCGAAATTGTCGCGGCACTGCTGGGTCGCTAATGGTACTGGCGATTCTCGACAAATCATGACAAGCTCTACGCTTGCCTCCCATCCAAAATTAATCATGAAAATCACTCGCAACCCAACTCGTGCCGTTCAGATCGGAAACATCGTCGTCGGCGACGGGAATCCGATTGCTGTCCAAAGCATGACGGCAACCAAGACTCAGAATATCGAAGCCACCGTGGCCCAGGCCGAAGCCTATCGCTTGGCCGGCGCCGGCGTCGTTCGGATCGCCGTCGACAGCGACAAGGACGCCCAAGCTCTTGGCGAAATTCGCCAAGGCACAACTGCGAACCTTGCCGTCGATTTGCAAGAGAACTTCAAGTTGGCCGAACTGGTCGCGCCGTACGTTGACAAGATTCGCTACAACCCTGGCCACCTGTATCACCATGGCCGTGACACCCCGTGGCAGGACAAGGTCCGGTTCATCATCGATCAAGCGGCCGCGAACGATTGCGCGATTCGTATCGGTGTGAACTGTGGCAGCGTCGATCCGGCGAAGAAGGCGAAATACGACGCGGAAGATTCAATCACACCGATGATCGAAAGCGCACTCGAACACTGCGAGTTCGTCGACTCGCTCGGGTTCACTCGCTATGTCGTTTCGCTCAAAGACAGCGACCCAGCGAAGGTGGTCGAGGTCAACCAGCGATTCGCCAAAGAACGTCCCGACGTGCCGTTGCACTTGGGGGTTACCGAAGCCGGCATGCCGCCCGAAGGCGTCATCAAAACTCGCGTTGCTTTCGAGCAACTGATCGGTCATGGCATCGGCGACACGGTTCGAGTTTCGTTGACGCTGCCGAACGATCGCAAGCCCGAAGAAATCGACGCCGGTCGCCAAATCATCGACGACATCTACGCCGGTCGCGTCCGCAGTGTGGTCAAGTTTGACGACAAGGCGCTGAACATCATCAGTTGCCCTAGTTGTTCGCGAGTTGAAAACGAAGCGTTCATTGACTTGGCGCAAAGCGTCAAAGAGATGTCGACCTATGCGAAAGACTATGACATCACCATCGCAGTGATGGGATGCCGAGTGAACGGCCCCGGCGAAACCGACGATGCAGACTTGGGACTGTGGTGTGGCCCGGCCAAGGTCAACTTGAAACGCGGCACCGAGGCGCTGGGGGCGTTCGGGTACGACGAAATCCTGCCACGTTTGAAAGCCGAACTCGACGCGATCATCGCGACCAAATAGCGAACTGTTGCCGCGATTGAAACGCCGAACTTCAATGCCCGCCGCCGAAAGGCCCGTGATTTATGATTCTGTTTGGGCATCTGCTGCTGGCGAACGATTCGGGGGAATGCATCACGCAGCCCGGCACCGTCCGTGTCGACGACGGCGTGATCTCGGAAGTCAACTTAGGCGACTCGCCAAAGCACTTTGACTTTGGCGGCACCGATGCGTTGATTTCACCGGGCTTCATCGACGCTCATCTGCACCTGCCGCAATTTTGTCTGATCGGTGCTCACGGCATGCCGCTGTTGCAGTGGCTAGGCGACGTGACTTTCCCAAGCGAAATGAAGTGGGCGGACGTCGACTTTGCCCGTGACATGACCAATCGTGTCGCGGATCAGTTGATTTCGGTGGGCACGACTGGCATTGCTGCGTATGCGACTGTTCATCACGAATCAGCCGCCGCTGCGATCGACACGTTGACTCACCGCGGAATGCGCGGCGTTGTTGGCCAAGTCTTGATGGACCGACAGGCTCCTGCCGAACTTTGCCGCAGTGCCGGACAACTGATCGACGAAGCAGCCACGTTGCAGTCGCAGTATCCGGCCGGCAATCGCTTTTCGGCAGCCGTGACGCCTCGATTCGCGATCTCATGCAGCGGCCCGCTGCTGGAATCGGCTGGCAAATTGGCGGCGGAAACCGGCGCGACTGTGCAAACCCATCTGGCCGAAACTCAACAAGAATGTGAACTCGTCAGGAAACTGTTCGGCCAAGCCGACTACGTCGATGTGTATCGCGACGCTGGACTACTGACCGACCGCAGCGTTTTAGGACACGGCATCCATTTGACGCAGTCCGACCGGCGTAAGCTGCATCAGTCGGGCGCCGTGATTGCTCATTGCCCGACCGCCAACTCGTTCTTGCGCAGCGGATCGATGTCGTGGGCCGAACTGAAACGCGATGGCGTGAAACTGGCGTTGGGCAGCGACATCGGTGCTGGATACGAACGCAGCATGGTGCGGGTTGCTCGGTCCATGATCGAAACCGCCGCTGGATTGGGCGACACCTATCCGACAGCGGCCCAGGCCTGGTACGCGATCACCGCAGGGAACGCCGATGCGTTGTCGTGGCCAGATGTGGGGCGAATCAAGGTCGGCGCCAGTGCAGACCTAGTCGTGATCGAGCCCACGATTCCTTGGCAAACGGGCATGTCGCCGCCACTGTCGATGTTGATGTTCGCTTGGGATGACCGCTGGATCACGAAAACGCTGATAAATGGCGGTCGTGACGTGGGCTGAATGTTTTTCTGTGAATAATCATCCCGCGAGTAAAGATGTGTGGGTTGTCCGGTCGATGACAGTTGTACTGAGAATCACACGGGTATCGGCGGACGATGCCAGTGTGGCCTGATCGACCCAGATTTAGATTAGACAGCGAAGGCAACAAAGATGAATCGCACCGCTAATATTCGACGAACCGTGACCACCCTCGCACTGATGGCAGTCACCGGTTTCTCTCTGCTGAGCTCGACCGGGTGTCAGGTTTCGATGAACGGCCAAACCCTGCCGAGCCCGTATTACCTGCAAGACGACGTCCAGTACTTCCCGTCAGGGCCAGAATTCAAGCTGCCGCGTGAAGCCGCAGCTTTGAAAGCAGCTAAGGCCGAAGAAAAACTGAACCGCCGGTAACCCCGGCGCCACGTTAGATCGTGCCAGCGGCGATTACTCGCCGACTACTCGCTGATTAATCAGCGACTACTCGTCGCTTGCTCGCAAGAACGCTTTCGCCGATTGCTCGTACGAGCACGCGCCTTCGGGGAAGTAGATCTTCAGCTCTCTCGCCGCCGATTCCGGGCTGTCGCTGGCGTGGACCAGATTCATTTGACGGCTTCCGCTGAAGTCGCCACGGATCGTGCCCGCCGCCGCCTTCAAACCGCTCGTCGCGCCCAACAGTTCGCGAACGACCGAGATCACGTCCAAACCGTCGATTGCCATCGCAACGACTGGCGCCGAAGTGATGAATTCTTCCAAGCTAGGATAGAACGGCTTTTCGACATGTTCGGCATAGTGCTCGCGTGACATCTCAGGCGTCACATGCAGCATCTTCATGGCGACAATGCTGAGTCCCTTTTCTTCGAATCGGCTGATGATTTTTCCCATCAGGGCTCGTTGCACACAATCCGGCTTTAGCAGCACCAAAGTACGTTGCATCGCTTGGTCGTTTCCTAAGTCTCGAGAATTTAAGTAAGTCAGTATCAGTTTGGCGAAAGTATCTCGCGATCCCGCGCCTGCGCAAAGGTGACTGAACATCGGCTCGAGCGACTCGGCTCGATTGGACGGCCGCCCGCGATTCACTCGAGGTCGCGGTCTCGTACGCCTAGCAGGTACAGCACCGCATCCAGCCCCAACGTCGACATTTGGTGTTCGGCCGATTGTCGGACGATCGGCTTGGCATGGAACGCGATGCCCAGTCCCGCGCGTGCCAACATGGGCAGATCGTTTGCACCGTCACCGATCGCGATCAACTGTTTACGATCGACGCCCTCGGCATCAGCAAGCGACTGCAACAACTCGGCCTTCCGCTGCGCGTTGACGATGTCACCGACCACACGGCCAGTCAATTTGCCGTCGACGATTTCTAACTGGTTCGCGTAGACATAGTCGATCTTCAAACGCTTTTTCAAGTACTCGCCAAAGTACGAAAATCCGCCCGACAAAATGGCGGTGCGATAACCAAACCGGCGCAGCGATGACAGCAGCCGTTCGGCACCCTCGGTCAGTTCTAAACGCTCGGCGATAATCGGCAACACGGACTCAGACAAGCCTGCCAACTTGCTGACACGTTGACGCAGCGATTCGTCAAAATCGATTTCGCCGCGCATCGCCGCTTCGGTGATCGCGATGACCTCGTCACCAACTCCCGCCTCCTTCGCCAACTCGTCGATCACCTCGGCTTGCAGCAGCGTTGAATCCATGTCGAACGCGACAACGCGGCGGTTTCGGCGAAACGCGTCATCGCGTTGCCAAGCCAAGTCGAGATTCAAGCTGCTTGAAAGTTCCAGCAGACTGGCTTTCAGTTGGTTCTTGTCACGAGGCTCGCCGCGGATCGAAAACTCGACACAAGCGCGGGTCAGCTTGCTGGTCGCGATGCGAGGCGGACGGCCAGACAACCGCGTGATGACGTCGATGTTCAATCCCTGTTCCGCCAACATGCTGCTGACGGCGCTGAACTGTTCCGCAGTGACGGCCCGCGACAGCAGCGTCAGAATGAACCGCGACTTCCCTTGCCGGTCGACCCACGCGTCGTAGTCGCCGTCTTGAATGTGCCGCGGCTTACAACGCAGCCCCAACGTCTCGCCTCGATCCTGCATCGCTGCGATGACTTGGTCCGGATCCTGGTCAGCCGGAATCTGGACCAACACGCCCAACAGCAGCGATTGGTGGATCACCGCTTGGTTGATGTCGATGATCAAGCAGCCAAAAGACGCCAACAATTCCGACAACGACGCCGTCAACCCTGGCCTGTCTTCACCGGTAAACCGAAGCAGTACCAATGAAACTTTGGAATCGACTGTCACGGCTTTGTCCGACGAGTGATGTTCAGTGATGGGTTCCATAACGCGTATGGTAACGAACGTGGCATTCTTTCCGAGACCACATGATTTCGCAGCCAACTTGCCGAGCCCGTTTACGGCAAAGATCCCCCACTTGCGGCGCGTTGGATGTTAGAATGGAAGCCAGTCAGTCTCGCCCCATTCCGCTGCAAATGAAAACTGTGACGAAACCTCTCGCATTCTCAATCTCGTTGTCAGCTTGTGTTTTCGCCGCCGCATCGGGGCTGTCGGGGCTGTCGGGGCTGTCGGGGCTGCTGGGAATATCGGGGCTATCGACGCGTCCCGCCATGGCCGACGCACCGCCCGCGAACGAGCAACAACTAGCGACCGTCACGTCGTTCGTCTCGGACAACTGCATCGGGTGCCACAGCGGCGGCGATGCGAGCGGCGGATTGGACTTGGAATCGTTCGATTTTTCCGCCGAAACGTTTGCGGCGACGAACTTCGACAGCCGTGTTTGGGAAGCGATCCTGCGGCGAACCAGCACCCGCCAGATGCCGCCGGCCAGCGAATTCAGTCCGGACGAAAACGGCTTTGACCCAAATCGGCCGAGCGAGCAGTCGTATCAGGCGGTGACACAAGCGATGACAGAATTGCTGGATCGGCGAGCGGCTGACCATCCGAATCCGGGCCGCACCGAGTCGCTTCGCCGGCTGACTCGAACGGAATACCAAAACTCGATCCGTGATTTGCTGGGCGTGCCCATCGACGCAGCCGAAATGTTGCCGCCGGATGAGTCAAGCCACGGTTTCGACAACATCACGGTCGGCGAACTCTCACCGATGCTGCTCAGCCGCTATGTCTCGGCGGCCCAGGCCATCGCTCGCTCGGCGATCGGGCGTGCGGATTCAGGACCGATCGGTTTGACCGTTCGTGTTCCTGCCGACCGAACTCAATCGGATCACGTCGACGGACTGCCACTCGGAACGCGAGGCGGGACGGTGTTCGAGCACCATTTTGCGGCGTCGGGACAATACGAAATCGAACTGCGGCTGACGCGAGATCGCGACGAGATGGTCGAAGGCTTGACCGAGCCTCACCAGATCGACGTTTTGATCGATGACCAACGACAACACCAGTTCACCGTCAAGCCGCCGCCAGGCCGCAAGGACTTCACTCACGTCGACTCCAACTTGCGAACTCGCATCGACGTCGTCCGAGGCTCGCACCGCGTCGGCGTCACGTTCCCCAGCAAGGGCGCGTCGCTGGCACAAACCAAACGTCAACCGTTCGACGCCAGCTACAACCGCCACCGACACCCGCGCAGCGAACCGGCGATTTTTCAAGTCTCGATCATCGGGCCGCTCGCGCCGACGGCGACAAATCACGCAGACGCCAACCAACGCTCGGCTAGCGACGAGCGAATCTTTGTTTGTCGGCCCGACGAAAACGCGACGGCACAACAGCGACTGGAATGTGGCGAGCAGATTGTGCGAACTCTGGCCCGTCGCGCGTACCGCCGTCCGGTGACCGACGAAGACCTGCAGTCGCCGATGTTCTTCTTTGCCGAAGGCGAACGAGAAGGCGGTTTCGATGCAGGCGTCGAGTCCGCACTGACGTCAATCTTGGTGAACCCGAACTTTCTGTTCCGGATCGAATCTGATCAAGCCGATGCCGATACCGATGCCAAACCTAAATCGGTTCCGATCAGCAACTTGGAACTGGCGTCGCGGTTGTCGTTCTTTTTATGGAGCAGTATTCCGGACGATGAACTGTTGGCGCTGGCCGAAGCGAACAAGTTGCACGACGCTAACGTGTTGGCAACGCAGGTCACGCGAATGTTGGCGGACGACCGGTCCGACTCGCTGACAACGAACTTCGCGTCACAGTGGCTGTACCTTCGCAACCTCGATTCGATCACTCCCGACCTGCGACTGTTCCCTGACTTTGACGATAATCTGCGAGAAGCGTTTCGCCGCGAAACCGAAGAACTGTTCCGCGACATGGTTCGCAACGATCGCAGTGTGCTGGGGCTGATCGATTCCGATTACACATTCTTGAACCAGCGACTGGCCAAACACTATGGCATCGGACACGTTTTCGGCAGTCAGTTTCGCCGAGTCGATTTGCCGGCCGATAGTCTGCGAGGCGGCATCCTTCGTCATGGCAGCATCCTGACCGTGACGTCGTATGCAACGCGAACCTCGCCGACGATCCGCGGCCACTGGATTCTGAAAAATATTCTCGGTACGGCTCCGCCACCGCCGCCGGCCAACGTTCCGAATCTGAAGGAAAAGTCGACACTGGCAGCGACCAGTGTTCGCGATCGATTGGCCCAGCACCGTGCGGATCCGGCTTGTGCCAGTTGCCATGACTTGATGGATCCGGTCGGCTTTTCGCTCGAAAACTTCGATGCGGTTGGGCGTTGGCGCGATTTTGATGGCGAACTGGCGATCGATTCGGACGGAATGATGCCCGATGGGCAAAGGATCAATGGAATCGACGCCCTCGAGACAGGTATACTGGCGCGTCCCGAAATGTTCGTGACCACGATGACCGAAAAACTGATGACGTTCGCACTTGGCCGTGGCATCGACCCAGATGATGGACCAACGATTCGCAAGATCGTCGCTTCCGCCGCTGAATCGGACTTTCAATTCAGTTCACTGATCACCCAGATCGTTACCAGTAACGCATTCACTCACCGGAGCCCGCGATGATGATCCCACGAAAAGCTCTTTCGCGTCGCACGGTCCTGCAAGGCGCTGGTGCGGCGTTCGCGCTGCCCCTGCTCGATGCGATGATCCCGTCGATGAAAGCAACCGCAGCGACCGCGGCTGCACCGGAACGACTTCGGCGACTCGGATACATCTATATCCCGATGGGATTCAATCCGGCGCAATGGATCCCCAAAGGCGACACGCTGGAAACACTCTCGCCGACCTTGATGCCGCTTGATCCCGTCAAAGATCAAGTCACGGTGTTAACTGGCATGGATCTGCAGAACGCCTACCCCGGATCTCACGCAACGTCGAACGCGGCATTCCTAAGTGCGGCAAGAGCAAAACGAACCGAGAGTACCGATTACCGGCTTGGAACCACCGTCGACCAGATCGCTGCCAAACACATCGGTGGACAGACGCAATTGCCGTCATTGGAATTGTCGATGGATTTGTTGTCGACCGTCGGCCAGTGCGACAACGGTTACGCGTGCGTTTACCAAAACAATTTGTCATGGTCTTCGCCGACGACGCCGCTGCCCAGCGAAGCCCATCCGCGAATTGTGTTCGAGACTCTCTTTGGCGACGGCGGAACACCCGAGCAACGACAAGCAGCGCTGCGCCGCCGCGCCAGTTTGCTGGATTCGGTGACCGAAGAAATCAAGCGACTCAAGAACGTCGTTGGCCCAGCCGACCGCAACCGCATCGACGGGTACTTGGAAAGCGTCCGCGAAGTCGAACGCCGAATCGCCAGCGCCGAAGCGACAGCCAAGGACAATCCGCTGCCTGATTTGGATCGCCCCGTTGGTGTACCGGCACAATACGCCGATCACGCACGACTGATGTTCGACCTGCAACTGCTAGCGTTCCAAGGCGACATCACGCGAGTCGTCTCGTTCCAACTGGCGCGCGAAGCCAGCACGCGAACCTACCCCGAAATCGGCGTGCCGGATCCTCACCACCCGATCACACACCACGGCAACGATCCCGAAAAACTCGCCAAGATCGCAAAAGTAAACCAGTTCCATGTTTCGCTGTTCGCCGAATTCCTAGCGAAGCTGAAAGCGACACCCGAGGCCGGCGGCACGCTGCTCGATCACACGCTGTATCTCTACGGCAGCGGTATGGGCGACTCGGACGCCCACGACCATACAAACTTGCCGATCCTGGTCGCCGGCGGCGCGGCCGGCAACATGCGTGGCGGTCGACACATCCGCTATGACCAGCCCACGCCCCTGGCAAACCTACACCTGACCATCCTAAACAAGGCCGGCGTCCCACTAGAATCCTTCGCCGACAGCGACGGAACCGTCGAAGATCTGTTCGACCCAGTCAGTTTGTAAACGAAGTCCGGCGTCTTCTGCCGATCGGAAAAAACCTTCCTAACCAGCAAGCAACAAGATTTCACGAGCCTCTCTGATCGTTTGCAAGAACTCGCGTTGGCGTCCTCGAGGCGTCGAAGGTCGTACGGTTTTTAAGTCATCATCTCGCAAGCGTTCAATTCACTCTCCCTTGGAAAAGCCGAGCGTCAGCGAGGAGAGGTCGCGGATACTTAGCTCTCCCCGGCCTCCCATCCCACGCGGTTCTCGAAGCGGGACGCCCGTGAGAATAAGCTAGACTCCCACCCAGCAGACGGGCGAGAATAAGTCCAGTCACCGAAGGTGCCAAGTGGTAAGAATAAGTCGGCAGAAGCGGTGAGAATACGCTAAAACGAGCTATTCTCACCCTCACCCGCCGGTAAAGAATAAGTTCGCACACAAGATGAAACTCGTTTCACAACAAGGAGATCGGCGATTTTGGCTTCTGCGATTGGAGCCACCCTATGAAACACGGCTTCCACGCTTCGGGGCACCGTTTGTCGCAATTGTTGTTGCGTGTGATTCATCACTCACGCCGGAGCAACAGGCCAACTTAAGTGCACAACTCGTCGCAGTAGATTGTCGATACATGCTTGCATGGGGCGCCAACGCAAATTCATGGGATGATTCCGTTGACATTGCTTTCATTAGCACTGATCCAAATTTCGATCCGCCTGATGATCGTTTGGTGATGACTACTTGGCACGATAACGAGACAATTCAAGACGTTGTGTGGTTTGCGCTGACGAACACGAATTTTGACGCTCATGATTTTCACGACTACTTGGCGCTGATGATTGGCGAAAACCCCGAGACCGAAGCCGCTCTCGTCGCTACAATCATGAGTCAACTCGCAGCAGAATAAGAGTGCGAACCATCGGATGCACCAAAGTCGGCGAAAGGTGCGTTTTGGTAATGGACAGATCACCTCGCCGACTTGGTGATCCGTCGCGTTCCCTCAATGGAATAGCACTCATTCGTAGTCGTGGACTCGTGGACAACCCTTACCAACCACCGGATCACCATCCGTCGAATGACCGCTCGTTCGCGTTTCGCATCGACATCCTCTTTGCGTTTGTTGTCGGGCTTGGCATTATTGGGATTGCCTCGGATGGTTTCCGAAGCATTCCCCTGCTTCACCTCTTCCTCGTCCCGATTCCGCTATGTCTTATCGCGTTTCACAAGGCAATCGCGAACCTTCCGACGTGGGTTTCTGCGCCGACCAAGGCTGTTGAATCGTATGCAGTCGGTTGGGCCGTACTGGTGGTGCTAGGTACGATTACCGGCTACCTTGAGTGGTGGCCCGTCTCACGCTGAAGTACTTAGGAGAATGAGGGAACCATCCGATGCACCCGAGTCGCCGATTCGGGCGTTTTGACAATGGAAAATTTCTCGCGGCGACCGGGTGATCGGCACCGTTGAACTTAATCGAGTTGCTCCGGTGCATTAGGTGGTAAACTGGCTCGGTGGGTGGCCG
>JBAUHR010000191.1:0-1672 GCA_049680385.1 Rubripirellula sp.
CTCTTGCAGCTCTCACTGCAGTCCTTTGGTGTATCGCCGCTTACCGGTGATGTTGATCTTGGCAACCTGATCGGCAACCCCGTTGTTCAAAAACAACTTTCCTTGCCGGCTTCCAAGATCGCCCAAATCCGCCAAAAGATGCTCGAAGAGAACAAACGCGTCGCGATGGAAATCGAGCGGATTAAGGCCGAAGCGCAAACCAATGTGCTCTCTGTCCTCGACGCGGACGACCGCAGCAAACTTGAACAGCTCGTTGGCAAACTCTTTGACTTCGAAGGACGTTCACCGGGACGAGGCGGAAAATTTGTCGACTCGAAAGATCACTAACCCACCAACTTGCTTTCGATGTGAACTCCTCAGGAGGCACATCACACTACCCATTTTTTCTGGAGAGACTACATGAGACTGAGAAATTTTATGGCACCGATTCGCGTTGTCGCTTTGGGCGCCATCGCGATCGCGTCGACCGTGATCGTCGCCAACTATCAAGCGGTATGCCGCGCTGACGTTGTCGCAGAAGACGACTTTGAAGGCCTGACGTTATTGCCGTTCACCGAGGCTTCGGGAGCAGGCGATGGCACGGACTGGACTAATCAAATCCGCACCGGGACCGCTCGCGAGTGGACGATCGATAACTCGCTGCTGACGGGAACCACCACCGAGAAAGCCTATGAAGGCTGGACCGCAATGGACGTGGATTCTTGGGTCGACGAGCAAGGCGGTCAACAGCGGACTTCGGTGGGCACCTTGGGTGTCAACAACACCGCATTGGTGGCTGACCCCGATGCTTGGGATGACTTCACAACGGGAGCCGACGAGAACGGGTACACGTCTTACATTTCGCGAAACTACGACCTAACCGGTTTCACGGGAGCGATTACCGTTGCCATGGAGTACGAGTTCCGCACCGAAAACAACCAGATGGGCAGCATCGAAGTTTCCTTTGATGGTGGAACAACCTACCAAACACTTGCCTCTTTCGATTCCACCGCCTTTGCCAACGGAACCATCCTAACGGGTCCCGGAACATGGGTTGAAGGCACAGACTTCACACGCACTTCGGACACGATGACCGTGCGATTGGGTTGTTTTGATGCAGGCAACAACTGGTGGTTTATCGTTGACGATGTCAATGTAGAAACAACCGACGGCTTCGTCGACTTCGAAGACTTTGAAGGATTGACGCTGGTCCAATTCACGGAAGCGGGAACGATCGGCGACTTGACCGACTACACTCGCGACATCCCTGGTTGGACGATCGACAACAGCTTGAGCCTCGGTGCGAGCACCGAACTGGCGTTTGATGGTTGGGCCGCGATGGACGTCTTTTCTTGGGCCGATGAACAAGGCGGTCAAGGCCGTACGCTGTTCAACATCGTTGACCCAAACAACACCGTGATGGTTGCTGACGGCGATGCGTTCTACGACTACGACTACGATTTGACCGACCCATCCCTGCCCGCACCCGCCAACAGTTTCAACACATTCGCGGTGCGAACCTACGATGTCAGTGGCTACGACAATTGCACGTTGAAGTTTTCCTTCGAACATGAGTTTCGAATTGAAAACCAGCAGTTGGGCGTTTGCGAAGTCTCGTTCGATAACGGTGCGACTTGGGAGCGCATGATCGAATGGGATAGCAACGACGGAGCCAACGGTGACATTCTTGCAG
>JBAUHR010000192.1:0-11774 GCA_049680385.1 Rubripirellula sp.
GATCATAGCGAATCGTTGCCGCCAAAGGGTCGACGCGATTCGCCATCGGGCGACCTGCTAGCTTAACGGACGCAGGTTTCGCGCCTGTTGACGCAGACGCGACGTTTGGCTTCGCATCTGGCTGCTCAGACGCCTCAGTTCAGCGTCAAGCCGAGCCGCTGCGGCGTCGGAATGGACCAACGGCGACGATCCCAGTCGGACCTCGTTTTGGTCGGTCACCGTTGACGACTTGGACGCGGCTAGCGATTCACGAACCATCAGGTCACTGAGCCTCGATTCCGTTCTTCGCTCATCGACAGGGATCATTTGCGGCGGAGTCCACGCCATGCGAACGCCACCGATTTGATTCGTCGCCATATCGTTGATCATCGCAATGCGATCGTCCACGCCGTGCGCGTCGACGTCGAAGACCCAAACCCACCGCCGAGTGTCAGTTCGGTAGGCAAGTTCGAACATTTGCATTTGCGTTTGCAGCAATCGATCGAACGCATCTGCATTCTCGCGAGAAACAGCCGCTCCCAGCGTCACCACACCAGCGGCAATTCGATCTTCGCAGCGCGGCTTTGCGGTTTCGCTGGTGATTTCAATCGCGACCGACGGCGGGTCCAAGCGAACTCGATTTTCGGTATCTGCTAGCTTTCGTGCGGATGACTGCGACAGTCGCCGATGCCCCGGTTTCTGTAGCGGGCCTCGTTCGGCAACTCTTGCAGCGACTCGCCATCGAGACCATGCGCCAGCAACCGAACGTGGCCCCATTGCGGGTGTCGAAAAACTGACTTCGGTCCCCTCGCCCAGTCGCGAACGGATGTGCAGCGACGAGAAATGGACGGCCGAAAGTTGACGGCAAATCGACAAGCCAAGCCCTTCGCCGCCATCAAAGGAAACTTGCCGATCGGCGATTCGGTAGATATCCCGCTCGCTGATTCCGGCGCCCTGATCGATGACGGACCACTGAATCATTTCATCAGAATCAGTGCGCATTAGGCGAATCAAGACAGAACTGCCTTCGCGGCTTGCGCGGATCGCATTGGTGGCCAAGTTAACGACCAAGCGGCGGATCATGGCTTCGTCAGCAAAAATCGCTGCATCGTCGTTATCGGCCGAATCCCACAACACATCGATCCCGCGCGGCACTGCCCATGACCGGATCGCATCGTCAACTTGGCGTCGAATGTTTGCGACCGGAGTCCAGCCACGCAGGGCGCGCGGCGTGCCCGTTCGAAGTCGTTCCAATTGCACCATTTCACCGACCATTTGGTCGATGCAGTTGCATTGATCGATCGCCGACGACAGATAGCCACGCTGTTCTTCGTTGATCGAACCGAGATCACCGTTGTGAATCAATTGGATCGATTCGCGGACCGACGAAAGTGGTGAACGCAGGTCGTGGGCCGTCTCGCTAATCATCCGCGCTGCCGCATCGGTAGCCGAAGCAGTACTAAACGCCGCCGACGACGGTCCAGCGACTGAACCGACCGATCGTCGGGACGCACGATGAGCCGTTGAATGTGAAGTGTTTGGATGAGAGGTATTCAACTGTGGATCTCCTGCGATGCAAGCTCTGACGAATATCGTCCTTGGTCTTTGACTCGGCCAGCAAGAGACCGCATCGACACGAAATGCCAGCTTGCCAGCCATCGTGACATCGAATCGACGTTACCGGCGCCAAATAGTCCGGTCGTACGGCCAGCGGTGAATTGGTTCAACGAGATCCTAGTTTGGCATCCTGGTTTGGCATCCTGGTTTGGCATCCTAGTTTGGCATCCTGTTTCGGCATTCTAGTTTGGCGATGTGGTTCGCCCGGATGACCAATCTGGTGTCGCTGTCTTGCTAATCGGTAAAGTCGCCCCAAAGGATCCCCTCGTAAAGCTTGCGACTTCAACCTTCGCCGCCTAAACTCTTTCGTCTCACTTAAATCCGGGCAGCCCTCCCTACCGACACTGATAATGAAACGATCACCGCTCTTAGTCTTGCTTGCCTTTGTTGGATCGGTGCTGATGACGGCCGGCTGTGGATCCTCGAGCCAGTCCAAATCTTCATCGGCCGAGAAACGCCCTTCGGTCGCGTATGTCACCAACGGCGTGGCCGCGTTTTGGGTGATCGCTAAATCAGGAGTGAACCAGGCCGGCGAAGACCTTGACGCGGATGTCTCTGTATTGATGCCAAGTGACATCAGCGATCAGAAACGCATGATCGAGGACTTGATTACCAAAGGCGCGGACGGATTCGCGGTCAGCCCGATTGATCCAGACAACCAGAACGAATTGATTAACAAAGCCGCCAAGTTCGCTCACGTGATCACACACGACGGCGACGCGCCCAACTCGGACCGCGAGTGTTACATCGGCATGGACAACTATTTGGCCGGCCGGATGTGTGGCGAACTGGTCGCCGAGGCGTTACCGGAGGGCGGCAAGATTGCCCTATTCATCGGCCGAGTTGAACAGGACAACGCACGCCGCCGTCGCCAAGGCTTGATCGACGAGTTGCTCGGACGCAGCGAAGACTCGTCACGCTTCGACCCGCCGGACGCCGAAATCAAAGAAGGAAAATGGCACATCGTCGGGACGTACACAGACCAATTCGATCGCGTGAAAGGAAAAGCCAACGCCGAGGACGCAATGTCACGGCACAGCGACCTTGCTGGGATGGTCGGTCTGTTCGAATACAATCCGCCGCTAATGTTGGAAGCGATCTCACAAGCCGGCAAGCTGGGTGAGATTAAGGTGATCGGTTTCGACGAAGCCGACGAGACTCTGCAGGGTATCATTGACGGGCACGTCTATGGCACCGTTGTGCAAAACCCGTACGAGTACGGATACCAGTCAGTTCGCGTCTTGGCAGGCTTGTCACGCGGCCAAACATTGGCCGAATTGGAAATTCCTGAAAGCGGATTTCTAAACATCCCAGCGACTCAAATTCGCCGCGATAACGTTGACGAATTTTGGGCAAAGAAAAAACAGATCTTGGGTGAAAAGTGAAGCCGGTGTCTTCGTCATCTGCTCCCCTTCTTGAAGTTCGTGGAATTGGCAAACGCTTCACCGGCGTGCGAGCGCTGTCGGACGTTTCCCTTGACTTTGTTGCCGGTGAAGTCCATGCCGTCATCGGCGAAAACGGTGCTGGCAAGAGCACGATGATGAAGATCTTGGCGGGTGTTCAACCGCCCGACGATGGCGAGATCTTGATGAACGGAAATCCTGTCATCATCAATGATGTCGAAAAGGCACTCGACCTTGGTATCGCGCTGATCCACCAAGAACTGAACCTTGCGGACAACTTGAATGTCGGTGCGAACATCTTTTTGGGTCGTGAACCGACCCGAATGGGTTTGATCGACTTTCGCCGAATTGAATCCGAGTCGCGAAAGTACTTGGCGATGGTGGGACTGGACCTTGATCCCAATACCATCGTCGAAACACTGACGATTGGTGTGCAACAGTTGGTCGAGATCGCCAAGGCGCTGTCCGTCAACGCACGCGTGTTAATCATGGACGAACCGACCAGCAGTTTGTCCCAACACGAAGTCGACGCGTTGTTCACGGTGATCGAGCATCTGCGGTCCCAGGGCGTTACGGTGATTTACATTTCGCATCGATTACGAGAGATCGAGCGATTGGCGGACCGGGTCAGCGTGCTGCGCGATGGCGAAAACGCGGGCAGTCTTGCACGCGATGAGATCTCGCATGATGCGATGGTCACTCGGATGGTCGGACGAGACATCTCACAGTTCTATGCGCGGACGACACACCCGATCGGTGATCCGGTCTTGTCGGTCACCGATCTGCAAACCCGCATGTGGCCAGGCCACTCGGCGACCTTCGAAGTTCGCTCCGGTGAAATCGTTGGTGTTGCGGGTCTGGTAGGCGCGGGACGCACCGAAGTTCTGCGTGCGATCTTTGGCGTCGACGCGCCAATTTCGGGCACGGTCTGTGTCAACGGAGTCGCCGTTCGTTCTCAGAATTGCCGATCAGCGATTGCGGCTGGTATGGCGTTGGTGCCCGAAGATCGAAAGAAGGAAGGCTTGATATTAGAGTCAGGCGTGCGTTTGAACATCGGATTGCCGGGCTTGGAACGTCACAAGAAGGCCTTGGGGTTCCTGAACCAACAGCAGGAACGAGCCGATTCGGATCGGATGACGGCCGAAATGAACATCAAGGTTGCCGACGACGATCAAGCGGTAGAGTGCTTGTCGGGCGGCAACCAGCAGAAAGTCGTCATCGGCAAGTGGTTGGCGATGGATCCAAAAGTATTGCTGATGGACGAACCGACGCGCGGCGTCGACATCGGTGCCAAGCAAGAGATTTACCGACTGATGGAAGAGTTGGCTTGTCGCGGTGTCGCGGTTCTGTTCGTGTCTAGCGAGATGGAAGAAGTGATTTCGATGTCGGACCGGATGCTAGTGATGCACGAAGGCCGTATTGCTGGCGAACTGGCCCGTGACCAGTTCGACGAAGAAACGATCATGCAGTTGGCCACAGGTGGCAATTAGATGAAAAAGATACTTGGCATCCTTGGTTTACTCGTTTTCATCTGTGTCATGACGGCGCTGATGAGCGATCGCTTCTTGACTCAGTACAACATCGAAAACCTGCTGCGGCGTAGCGCCCTGTTTGGGATCCTGTCCATCGGTGCGGCATTCGTGATCATCACCGGTGGCATCGATCTGTCGATCGGATCAGTCGTTTGCTTGGTGGGATGTTTGTTGCCATGGATGATGGTCGACCAAGGTTTGTCGGTACCTGTGGCGCTGGCGATCGTGGCGACGATGTCGTTAGGGATTGGCATGACACATGGACTGTTGATCACAAAGATCAGGCTGCA
Organism: Rubripirellula sp.; assembly: GCA_049680385.1. Taxonomy (GTDB): domain Bacteria; phylum Planctomycetota; class Planctomycetia; order Pirellulales; family Pirellulaceae; genus Rubripirellula. Next base: position 4,822 of record JBAUHR010000192.1, read on the forward strand.
GCCGTTTGTGGTCACGCTGTGCGGCTTGCTTTTTTATCGCGGATTGACACGAGGAATCGTGCAGGACCAAACCCAAGGGTTTCAGGGCGAGTTCAAGACGCTGCGAGCGATCTCGCAGGGGCAAATCTCGTTGCCCGGCACTGATTTTGGGCTGCCCATGCCGTGCCTAATCTTGTTTGTGGTCGCGGTGGTTGCCATCGTGTTTCTGAACTTCACCGTTTACGGGCGGTACATGCTGGCGCTGGGGCGAAACGAGACGGCGACGCGGTTGAGCGGCGTCAACACGGACCGCATGATCCTGTTGGCTTATGTGATCTGTGGCTGTTTGAGCGGTTTGGGGGGGATGTTGTTCGTGCTGGATGTGGGCAGCGCGTTGCCGGTGGATTTTGGCAATTTCTATGAGCTCTACGCGATCGCCGGTGCTGTTTTAGGGGGGTGCAGTCTGCGAGGTGGTCAGGGCACGATCATCGGCGTCGTGATTGGTTCGGCCGTGATGCAGGTGCTTAAAAATACGATCACGCTGGTTGACTGGATACCTACAAATATCGAGTTCGCGGTCATTGGTGCAGTAATTCTGGGTGGCGTGATCGCTGACGAGGGGGTCAAACGGTACGCGGCCCGGCGACGATCGGCCAAATCGAAGTAAACGACCGGCGAATCAAAGCCAGTCGATTGGCCTAGCAAAACAGGGCTAGAAGCCAATCCACCGCGTAGTCCATTTGGCTCGTTCGCGTTACACTTGCGGGATGAATCAATCGCAAAGGTCCAAAGACGCATCCTTCGACGACCTCGATCTCTCGCCCGTGATGCGTCGGGCGTTGAAAAAAGCGGGGTTTGAAACTCCGTCGCCAATCCAATCTGCCTTGATCCCGTTGGCCCTTGATGGCCTCGATGTGATCGGCCAAGCGCGAACCGGAACCGGTAAAACAGCCGCCTTTTCGATTCCAATCCTCGAGCAACTTGATCCGCTAGAGGATTGCCGTGATCCACAGGTGATCATTGTCGTTCCCACCCGCGAATTGGCCGATCAGGTTGGTCGCGAAGCGAAACGTCTCGCTTGGGGCGAACCGACCGAGATTGCAGTGCTGGCCGGCGGCAAGAATATCACCGGCCAACTTCGCCAACTTGAAAACGGCGTGCAAATCGTTGTCGGCACTCCCGGACGACTGCACGACCACTTGCAGCGACGGTCACTGCGAACCGACAAAGTCTGGTGCGTCGTTTTGGACGAAGCCGACCGGATGCTGGACATTGGGTTCCGCCCCCAAATCGAACGCATTCTGCGGAAGTGCCCTCGCGAGCGTCAAACCTTGCTGCTTTCCGCCACGCTGCCACCTACCGTTCGACGCCTAGCGGAATCGTACATGGTGGACCCCGAAGTGATTGATTGCTGCAAGGACGAAATGTCCGTCGAGACGATCGAGCAGCGTTACTTCACCGTCGCACAAAACAAAAAGGGCGAGTTGCTCGAACGGTTACTCGAGCGAGAAAAGCCAGAGCAGGCAATCGTCTTTTGTCGGACCAAACGCGGTACCGATCGGTTGTACCGTCAACTGGCTCGCTCGTTTGACAATTGTGGAGCCATGCACGGCGACATGCAGCAGCGCGAGCGAGACCGAGTATTGCAAAGCCTGCGTGACCGGAAACTAAAGGTCTTGGTCGCAACCGATGTGGTCGGACGCGGCATCGACATCAGCACCATTTCGCACATCATCAACTATGACGTGCCGCAAGACTGTGATGACTACGTTCACCGCGTCGGACGAACCGGCCGAATGGGGCGTGACGGCGTGGCGTACACGTTCGTGGTACCTGGCGAAGGCGAGGTGCTGACCAGCATCGAACAGCGGATCAACAAAGAACTCAAACGCGACACGATGGACGGATTCGCAACGGTCGAAGTGCCAGTCGAAGTGGTTGAAAAAGTGGAAGAAAAGCCACTCCGCAAAGTACTCAACCCAATGCACCGGAAAGTCACACGGCGACGCTAAGAGATTTCACTCCGTCGCAATTCGGAATTCGGGACAGCGGAACTCGTCGTCGGTTCAAGCGCTTAACCGCCGGACGCAGACGCACCTGATTCCTGTCGCGTACGCCTGCGGCTAACGGCTAGACAATCAGATCGCGATTGGTGTAAGCCAAGAGGACTGATGAGCGGACACGGACTGCTAAGCGGCCACGAGTGGCCGCTCATCGCTAAAATTTGCTGCTGATTCCAGCATGCCGTCCTGCATTCGATGACAGATGTCGGCGCCAGCGGCGATTGAGTCATCGTGCGTGATCATCACGATGGTCAAATTGTCGTCCTGGTTAAGCTGAGCCAACAGCTTCAAAATCTCTTGCCCTGTTTCGGTATCCAGATTCCCCGTTGGTTCGTCCGCCAGCAACAGCTTCGGGTCCGTCATCAACGCTCGGGCGATGGCGGTACGCTGCATTTCGCCGCCGCTCATTTCACACGGCTTATGCTTGGCGCGATGGAGCAAACCAACTCGGTCTAGCATCGCTTCGGCCCGCAACCGAACCTCTTTGCGGTGCGTGAAATAGTTCCACACACTGCGGCTGATCATGGTGGGGGCGAGCACATTTTCGAGCGCCGACAGTTCGGGCAGCAAGTGATAGAACTGAAAGATGATGCCGATGTCGTGGTTGCGGTACGCGTCTCGGCGAGATCGGGTCGCGTTATCAATGCGCTCGCCACAGAAATGCACTTCGCCAGCATCCGGGCGATCAAGCGTTGCCAACAAGTGCATCAGCGTGCTCTTGCCGCTGCCGCTACGCCCGACAAGCGCCGTCACTAGGCCTGCGGTCATGTCCACATCGACGCCGCGTAGCACGGGGACTTCGATTTTGTCTTTGTGGTACGACTTGTAGATACCGCGAGCGGACAAAACGGTGGGCTGTGTCAGTTGAGTGTTCGTCGGCAAGGGAGAGTTGGCAATATCCAAAGGCCCGGACAAGTCCCGACCCACTGTTTTTTCGAATCGCAAATTACTCGAATCGCAAAGCGCGAACCGGGTGCATGCGAGCGGCTCGCAGGGCTGGCAGCACGCTGGCCATCGCCGCGATCCCAACCGCCCCCAACATCACCCACACCAACGTGAACGGATGGATGATCGTTGGGATTTCGGTGAAGTAGTACACCGTTGGGTCAAAGACTTCTTGCCCTGTGATTTTCTCGATCACTCCGGCAACGGAATTGATGTGACGCACAAACAGCAGCCCACCGACCAAACCGGTGCCGCTGCCCAGGAAGCCAAGCAACAGACCGTAGCTAAGGAAGATGCTCATCACACCGCCACCCGATGCACCAAGTGCTTTGAGTGTTCCGATGTCACGCGTCTTTTCGACCACGATCATGAAGAACGTCGCCAGAATGCCGAAGCCGGCTACGGCAATGATCAAGAACAACAGAATGTTCAGGATCGTTGTTTCCAAACGCACTGCGGCCAGCAGTGGTCCTTGCATGTCACGCCAAGTTTGAATGTCGTAAGCGAAGATATGTGGTGGAAAGCGACGACGCAGTGCGTCACGGACTTCGTTCAGATCAGCGCCTTCGACCAATTTCAATTGGATGGTTGTGATACTGCGAACGCCCGACTCAGGATTGATCATGCCGCGAAAATCTTGCAGTTGATCAAGTCGGCAAAACGCAAACGTGCTGTCGTATTCACTCATGCCGGATTCGTACATGTCGACGACGGTGAACTTTTGGTTGACGACCTTTGTGTTATCAGCCGCATTGGGGAACATCATCCGCACGTCGTCGCCAGGACGACAATAGAATCGGTCGGCGACGTTGTTTTCCTCGTCGCGATATCGAACGCTGCAAGTTGAAATGCCCAGGATCAAGCCCGGGTACTGGTCGACCATAGGATCGAATTCGGTAGCAACTTCTTCGCCGTTCGGCGCCGTCAAGAATTCGCCCGGCGCGGCGAACCCCATGGTCGGACCGGCGTTTGCCGTATCGCCAGCCACCGCATCCGTCGTGGTCGCATCCGTCGCAGCAGCGCCGGTTTCGACGGGCTCCTGCATTGCGTTGAATCGCTTTCGTTCAATCTCAAGAGCCTTCTCGTACCGAGCTCGCGCTTGGCGATAGTTCCAGCCCGAGGGAGGAAAGCTGTCGCGGTCAGGCGCGTAACCGTCGGCTCGCAATTCGAAGTTTGCGTGAGTCTTATTTTCCGGGTGCAGCAGATAGCGACCGAAATGACTGACGGTGTCATAGGTATCAGCTTCGACGCCAACCAAGTTGACGTGGCGAGTGACCAGTTGGCCGTTGAAGTCGATGCCGAGCATTGCCGGGACATGAACACTGACGGACGAGCCGGCGATCTGGTCGCCACAGACGTCCATGATTTCAGTCATCCTCGCGTCCGGGTCAGGCATGCCGCCGCTGGTGTGACATTCGATCAGAATGTCGGAAGCCAATCCATGAAGCCGGTCGTGCATTTCGGCAGAGAAACCAGCCATGACGCTGTTGACGACGATCAACGTCGCCACGCCCAACGTCACGCTGATGATCGAAGCCAGCGCGATGTAGCGGGTGCGCAGGTAGCGGAAACAAAGTAGCCAGCGATACATATGCCGTTCCTTCGGCGGAAATCGATCGCCGTCGTCGTTTGACGGCACACGTCCGAGTCTAGGGAAAAAACGCCGCCAAGGTAAAGCTTGGTTTTCAAGGGACTCTCGATCGCCCGCAGCTCTTCGCTCGACCGGCCGCAGCTCTTTGCTGGCCGTCACAACCGGTTCAGCCGGCAGATCCGCATCGGTTGACAAACTTTCACATGTCGGCCGGCTTCTGCGGCGCCAAGCTAGCAATTCGTGACATAGGTTTTGGTGTTCGTCCGGGAAACACCTCAGCGTCAAGGCCGCCAACTTAGGCTGCCAGAGACGGCTGAAGCCTTATCAAAAACCGAGCCCCGATGTCTCTTCAAATCCCGTCATCCCACGCCCCGACTCCGCACCTTCCTGAATCGACTCCGCCGACCGGCGCGTCGAATCCGGCCCTTGGCCTCAAGAAGCGAAGTTCACTGACTTCGCACCTAGAGTTCGGGATCATTCACGAACAAAGCGATTTGGAAGCTGCGTTCGGGTTGGTCTACGAGTCCTATATCCGGGCGGGACTGACCGAAGTAAACGACAAAGAAATTCGCCTGACGCCGTTTCATCTCTTGCCGACAACCGAAGTGTTCTCAGCCCGCTACCAGGGCAGCACCGTTTCCACCGTTTCGTTGATTGGCGACGGGTACCTTGGGCTTCCGATGGAAGGCATTTACGCCAAGGAAATCAAGCAACTGCGGGACCGTGGCTGCCGAATGGCCGAAATCGGCTGCCTCGCCGACCGACGAAACTCTCCGGTTCGGTTCATCGAACTGTTCGCCACGATGGGCCGAATGCTGGCTCGAGTCGCGAAAGTCCGTGGATACGATGGACTTGTCGCTGCGGTCCACCCTCGCCACGCACGACTTTATCAACGAATTCTGCCTTTCGAGCAAATCGGCGAAGTCATCGAATGCCCTTACGCGAACGGCAACCCAGCGGTCATGGTCCAATTGGTCTTTGACGATCACCTAGGCTCGTCACTTTACGAACGATTCTTTGGTGTCATGGCAAGCGGTTTCGACACGACGCTACGGCACTGGTCCAAAGAAACACGCGAATACTTCAAGAGCCACCTGCAAACCGACCAAGAACGCAAGGACGATCAAGTCAGTGGCCAACTAGCATGCGCTGCACTGACAGGCCAGTTCGTTTCTCGCGTCGACGCTTCGCCGGCCCCATAGGCATCAGAACTGACCGTTGGCGGAAACGAGCTTCCGTCACGCCCGCCTCGGCAATTCAGTCGGCACTGGCTCGGTAAAGCCAAGTTCAGCGAGGGATCGGCTGATTCCAGGCGGACGACCGCTCACCATAGGTATCGGCTTCTTCCGTGAGCTGCCCGCCAGTCGCCGGCGACATCGCGGGAACGAAAACAACGGGACTGCGATTTTCGTTCTGCAATTGAAGACGGCGTTGGGCTGGCCGTGCGGAACTCGATTCTCCGTCAAAGCCTCTCGCGTACGAGCCGTCTTCGCATGGCGATTCGATCAGTGGTGCACGACGAATCAATGCGACGACGACCAGCGTGCAAATTCCACAGATCACCAGGGCGATCGCAGCGAACGTTAGGAAAGCACTCATGATGTTTAGCCAGTCTTTTTGCACGGGGGCACTATCTGCCCCAACTTTGGAATTGGATGCAAAACGGCAACCCTGCGAACTCGAAATCCCTGTAGTTGTCGCATCGGCCGAGGAACGATCCGCGAGCCATCGGAATGAGACGCATACCGATTGGTCAGCCCCGGGACAGCGGATTAATCCCTACCACCCCGTCAATCCCTACCACCCCAAAGCTCACCCTAGACCGCAAACTGGCCCAGGAGCCCATCTCGACCAGCCGGCCAATGTCAAACTAGGCAACTTAGCATCGTTCGCAAAAATCGAGTGTCAAGCTAGTTGCCGACGAGAATCGCTAAACGCATCGCGAGGGCTGCCAGCAAGGCCGCCGAGCACATAAAAACGGCGACATAGACAGCCATTTGCAGGATTCGTCTCTTCGAAAACCTAGTGCTGTCGATCGAAACAAGCCGGTCAGTCACTCGCGAGGTGATCGATTCGGGCGACGGCCCTTGCGTCCGCGTCCCTGGCTGTCGCTGCAGCTCGGGCAAATCAATTGCAACAGAATTGCGAGAGCCGGGTGGGCGGGCGGGGGCGACTAAATTTGGCTTTCGCAAGCCCGGCGAACTGCCCGCATCAATTCGACTCGGCGGTGTTTCGTCCTGGGACGGGGACAGGGACAGGGACAGGGACTGGGCTCGCCAAATTCGCAGGCTGCCGATTTGGTAGATGCTGCCGCCGGAGCCAAGCTCACAACACACCGTTGCCGAAGGGGAATGCAAGTCTGGATTCAGGTTTAT
>JBAUHR010000193.1:0-1731 GCA_049680385.1 Rubripirellula sp.
GCAGCTTTTACATTTGGGGAGGCTTCTCGAACATTGCGAACTATCCGCCGGTCCTCGCCGCGGCCAGTTTGTATTTTTCGCAAGCGATCATTTGGGACAAACAACATCCTGTGATGACGCGAAAAGATTTCATGGGGGCACACGAATGGGCGTTCTACGGTTGGAAAGAAGGGGCCGGCCACAAGTACTTCGGGCCGAACAACGCCACTGACCTTTGGCACGTTAAGAAGATCGCGCCGCAGAAACTCGAACACCTCACCGGCAAGCCGGCCGAACTCGCGGTCTTGGCGATGCAGTATTCGTCACGCCGCGGCGAGAACGTCCTCGACCTGTTCGGCGGCAGCGGTTCGACGTTGATTGGAGCGGAACAAACTGGTCGCAAAGCGTTCTTGATGGAACTCGACCCACCGTACTGCGACGTGATCGTCGACCGCTTCCAACGCTTCACCGGCAAGAAAGCGGTTCTCGAACGAACCGGCGAGTCACCGATCCCGGTCGGTGCTCGCGAGGAGAACATGCGATGAGCGGTCGCGTCAAACTTCCTGGTGCGTCCAACCCTTTTCGTTCATCAGGTAAACATGCTCGGCGTTCAAATATCGAGCCAGCGCCGGTAGTTCCGCAGCGGATTTCAGTTCGTTGGTTTGCCGGCTGGTCTCAAAATACTCCGGCAACGCCGGCCGAGGCGAAAGCGATCGAATCTCGCCGGCCTGGATCAATTCGATGGCTTCGTCGGGGTCGACGTAGCCGGTTGTCAGAATCGGCATCACGTGGTCAGGGTAGCCGTCGAAATGCAGGTACGTTGCCAGGATGGTTTCGTCCGGCAATCGGATGGCGAGGATGGCTCTTGTGGACATGGTTCAATCTCCGTGGGGTTGAGTTGTCGGCGTGTCGTCGATCGTGGCGACAACATCCGGTGGAATGGAAAGCATCAATGACCGGCCGGTGTCCCAATCGACATCGACTTGTGTCCAACCGGTTTGTGGATTCACGCCGGCGACCGTTCCGGCGGTGCCGGCGGGAATCGGGTCGGGGTCGTCGGTCATCGAAACCAGGCGGACCCGGTCGCCCACCTTGGGGATGGTTGGCATAGCAGTCGCCTTAGTTGCGAGCGTTGTTGGTTTCGTCGACCAGGGCGGCGACTTCGGAAAGCTGGGCGTTGATCAAATTCAAAGCCCGGACGTGCGTCCATCGCAACGCCTTGTTGTCGGGTTTCAACATGCGATCGAGTTGCAATTCGATGTGTTGCAGCAGGTCGCGTGAAATTTGGTGAGCGTTGTCGTAGGCCGCTGCCGGTTCGACCGGCCGCGCGGCGAGCGTTTCAATCTTTGCCATTTCGTTTTTCCGTTCGTGTTAGAAAAACCGTTCGTACAACCACACATGAGCCATGACTTTCCAAACACATCAAGCGAAGTCTGCGAAACACGCGTCAGATTTCGCATACTTTTTGGCACGCCTAATAAGCCGCGACGTGGCCTCGTGTCGCGTCGTTTGGAAGCACGGCGTAGTGTTTCCCGTCACGACAAAACGCCCGCACGTTGCAAACGTCGGGCGTTGTCGGCGAAGCTTCGCCGAGAGGGATCAACCGGCCGGCTACAAGCCGATCGGTACCAGAACGTGCGAGTCCGGCCCCGTCACGGGGAAGGATTCGCCATCGTTCGTTCTGGCGTAATGGGCGTCGCCGCGTCGTATGACGTCACGCACCGGCCCAGCGTCAATCAGCTTGTTGCGGAT
>JBAUHR010000194.1:0-4175 GCA_049680385.1 Rubripirellula sp.
CACCCAGGCCCGCGTGGATGGAGCGATGCAGGCGATTGCCTACAGCAACAGCAGCGATGATCCTGACCCAAACGTACAAATTGACTGGACGTTCAACGATGGTGGCGACACGGTTCAAACTCAAGGCGGCTCGGCTCTCCAAGCGACCGGCAGCACCACGGTCAATATCACGGCGGTGAACGATGCCGCGACAATCTCGACCGGCTTTGATGATTTTGTGGGCGACTTTGGTGGATCCAGCTCGTTGGTCGTCAACGGTAAAGCGACCATTGCTTCGGACAACCGGATCGCGATCGACCCCAGTCAAACGTATGACATTTCGGTCACCGCATTTTCAGGGGATGGAGCGGGCGGAAATTACGTTCCCGGCGAGATCCACTACTTCGGTTTCTTTAGCTATGACATCGACGGAAATCTGATCACCTCGCAGCACACGGGCAAGGTCGCCGGAGCCGTTGACACGACACTGGCCGTGGACTTGGTCGCCGGTGCGACGCAGATCGTTTTGAATGACGCAACCGGCTGGCACAACGGAACAAGCTCACAGAATCGGTCGTTGGCTTGGTACGGATACACGAACAGCCTGGGAGAAACTTACGACGATTACACGTACACTCGCAATACGGAGACTGACCTGTGGGACCAGAACGCGATCGTCGGTAACGTTATCACATTGCGGACCGCCTGGGCGGGGCCGACCATCTTGGCTGGTGACGCCGTTCGCAACATGTCACCCACCGGCGGAACGTATCAGTATCCGTTGGGCTCCGGAATTACGGTCAACGAAACTGGCGGCACTTTTACAACCACGCTCGGCGGCGGTCTGGACTCGGGCGCGACCAGCCAAACACTGTTCCGACACGGTACCGCGTTCATCTCGCCGTTGACGCTGGCTAACTTCACCAGCACCAGCAACCAACTGAACATCAGCGACTTCACGATTCAGGCATCGCAAGGCACAACCGTCTTCATCGAAGACGGCGGCCCGATCGCGATCAGTGACGCGGACTTTGCGATCAGCGATCCGGACGATACGCATACCGAGTCAGTCACGATCACGCTGACCAATGGACGCATCGGCGACATTTTGAATGTCAATGAAACCGCGATCAACGCACTCGGCATCTCGGTTACCGGCATCCCTGCCGGCAACCTGACCGCCGACGGCAGCATTACGCTGACGCTGACCAGCGACACGGCGAACTCGGTCACGTTCCAGGATTACCAAGACGCGATCGCGACGATCACGTTCGATAGCGACGACCAAGATCCCGACACAACCGACCGAACAATCACCTTCGTCGTCAACGACGGCGATGTCGATTCGGCGACGGAGACGCTGGTGGTGAAAGTCCACGCGGTCAACGACGCGCCGACGGTCAGTACCACACCCACGGACGTCACCTACACCGAGGGCGATGCGGTTGTCATCACGGCGATCTCAGCCATTCCCGGCGGTGGATTGACCGACGTCGACAATACCGTTTTGGGCGTTGCCGTGACCGGATACACCACGACCAGCGGAACGTTCGAGTACAGCATCAATGGGGGAAGCACTTGGAACTCCTTCGTTGGCGTCAGTGACACCAACGCACGACTGCTGCGTTTGACAGATCTAGTGCGATTCACCCCCAGCACCACAAACGGCGGCACGCTTTCGATCAACTATCGCGGTTGGGATCAAACCACCGGCACCGTCGGTTCACTGACAGATGTGACGACCAATGGTGGATCCACGGCATACAGCTCCGACACGGCCGTGCTGAATCTGAATACCACCGAAGTCAACGACGCACCAACGTTTGCGACCAATACCGGAATCACCATCAATGAAGGTGGATCGTTCACGTTCACCAACGCGATGCTCAACGAAGGCGATCCGGACGATTCGGGCACGGGGCTGACCTACCGAGTCAGTCCATCGCCCAAGTACGGACGTGTCTATCTGAGCGGAACGGCGCTCGATGGCGGGGACACGTTCACTCAAGACGACATCGACAACGGCCGCGTCACCTACACGCATTCGGGGACGGAACGCGGTTCCGATCCGATTCGGCTGATCCTCACCGATGGCGATGAAAACGGTGCCGGCGATGCGATCGCGAATTTCGTGGTTACGATCAACTCCGTTAACGACGCGCCTGTGGCGGCCGACGATCCGGGTTCCGCGATTGACCTTGATGCGGATGCGGACTCGATCGGCGTTTATTCCCTGGGCGAATCGTCCGGCACAACCGCAACGGATTCTTCGGGAAGCAACAACGGCACGTACAACAACGTCACTTTGGGCGCAACGGGCGTTCCCGGCGGCAGCGGCACGGCAGCCGACTTCAACGGAAATGATAGCTACGTCAATCTCGGTGGACTGAATGTCTCTGGAACTGGACTGACCATCGCGGCATGGGTGAACGCCGACAGCCTGGATGAAGGACGGATCGTCAGCAAGGCATCCGGGATTCAAGAGAGCGAACACACGTGGATGCTCAGCACGTTCGACGATGGCGGGCAATCGCACCTGCGTCTTCGCATTTCGGCTGGCGGTCACGTTGACACGCTGATTGCCACCACGGGTGACCTGCAAACCGGAGCCTGGCATCACACGGCAGCAACCTATGACGCGGCCACCGGTCTGATGACGATCTATCTCGATGGAAACATCGTCGGGCAAGCGACCCACAGCGTTGGTGGCGCGGTCGACACCAACGCACAGGAAGTCTGGATCGGTGCGGCACCGACGTCATCTCCTGACGCGGTTCGTACGTTCGACGGCCGGATCGACGAAGTCGCGATCCTGCAACGCGAACTGTCAACCAGCGAAATCGCTGCCCTGGCCGACTTCACGCCCGCTGACTACAGCGTCAATGAAGACACAACGCTCACTGTCTCGGCGGCAAACGGAGTCCTTGCCAACGATAGCGACATCGAGGGCGACTCGCTGACCGCTGTTTTGGTGACGGGTCCGTCGAACGCGTCCAGCTTCACGCTCAACGCCGACGGTTCGTTCAACTACACCGGCAACGCCAACTTCAACGGAACCGACACGTTCACGTATCGAGCGAACGACGGGACGAATGATTCCGAGATTGCGACGGTCACGATCACGGTCAACAGTGCCAACGACGCCCCGGTGCTTGATACGTCTGACGACCTGCGATTGCCAACGATTACCGAAGACGAAGTGAATAACGGCGGTCGAACGGTCGCCCAAATTCTCGCCAGCGGGGGAGGAACGCCGATTTCGGATGCTGATTCCGGTTCCGTCGAAGGCATCGCGATCACGACGCGTAACAACGGACGAGGACTGTGGGAGTACTCGATCGACGGTGGATCAAACTGGAGTGTAGTTGGAACCGTTTCCGAATCGGAAGCGCTGCTGCTGCGGGCGACTGACTTGGTTCGTTTCTCGCCGGACGGACAGAATTGCAACGTAACGGATCGCACATTTGAATTCCGAGCGTGGGATCAGACCAGCGGTACGGCGGGCACTAAGGTGGATACGACGACCAACGGCGGATCGACCGCATTCAGTACGGGTGTTGAAACCGTTGCGATCACGACGACCGACGTCAACGATGCTCCGGTCCTGGATAACAGCGGCACAGTCACGCTGACCACGCAAAACGAAGACGCTGGCGCTCCGGCCGGTTCCGTCGGTACCGTGATCACCAGTCTGGTTCAAGTCGGCGGTAATGTCACCGACGTGGATGCGAGTGCTCAAACGGGCGTGGCAATCACGGCAGCCGACACGACCAACGGAACATGGTGGTACACGACCGACAGCGGTGCAACTTGGAATGCGTTGGGCAGCGTCAGTGAATCTTCGGCACGGGTGCTCAACGCCAGCAGCACCACAAGAATCTATTTTCAGTCCAACGCTAATTTCAATGGCACAGTCAGTGACGCAATCACTTTCCGTGCATGGGATCGCTCCGTTGGCTCGAATGGATCGCTTCAAGATGCCAGCACCAACGGCGGAACGAGCGCTTTTTCGTCGGCCACGGAAACTGTCGACATGACGATTGCAAACGTCAATGACGCACCAAGTGGTACCGACAATACGCTTGCAATGCTCGAAGACGGCGAGTACACGTTTGCGGCCAGCGACTTCGGTTTCAACGACATCGAAGGCGATGCATTCGATCGTATCTTCGTTGACTCGCTGCCAACGTTGGGGC
>JBAUHR010000195.1:0-2619 GCA_049680385.1 Rubripirellula sp.
ACCTCCCGGTTGCGGCAAGACAATGGCAGCCGCAGCGCTTGCAAACGCTCTTTATCTTCCGCTTGCAACCGTGCGATTTGACGCTGTTGTGTCGTCCTACTTGGGAGAGACCGCTGGAAACCTTCGCAAAGTTTTCGATTACGCTCGGGTGCGTCCGGTTTTGCTTTTTTTCGACGAGTTTGATGCGATTGGCAAACAACGAACGGCGATGGACGAACACGGAGAACTAAAACGTGTTGTCAATTCATTTTTGCAAATGTTGGATAGCTTTCATTCTGAAACGCTGACGCTTGCCGCAACGAATCACCAAGGCTTACTTGACCCTGCCTTGTGGCGCCGTTTCGACGATATACTATTGTTTGAAAAGCCGGATGCAGATGAAATCGAATCTTTGCTTTGTCGCTATTTCCGACAAGTGACGCTCAGCAAATCAGTTCGCATCAAAACTGTGTCGAAGCGACTTGTGGGCATGTCTCACGCTGATATCGAACGTCTAGCGTTCGATGCCATCAAGGACGTTGTGATGAATGAACGCGGACAAGTAACACCGACCGTTTTAAACATCGCCATCGAGCGTCAAGAAAAGCGAATCAGTGTGACGCAGATTGACGGGGCTCCAAGCAACTCGACAGGAAATAAACGATCTCGAAAAACCAATTAACATGCCTCACGAACCTAGCGATCAGCGGTATCCTCATCTTCCGTTGATTGCGGAGCAAGTGAATCCTGATCGTCGCAAACAACCAGCTCCGCCCACGCCTCCACCAAATCGAGGCGGACGATCCAATTTTAGTGGGTCAGTCCGAGATCGAATCGAAGATATCGAAGAGGAGCTAGAAACCCGGCCGGCACCGCCGGCCGGGATCCAACCACATCTTGTCTTTCGGGTTCCATTGGTAAGTTCTGCAACTCCAATGCAGATGATCGATTTGTTGCAGAAAATCGGTATCTCTGTGGTTTCCATTGAATCAGACAACGCAATCATCGCGTTCCGTGATGAAGCGGATTTGACCAGTTTCCGCGAAGTGGTCGACAACTACGAACGCGGACCATTGATCAACAAAAAGACTGGCGAACCGTACAAATCTACTCAGTATGACGTCATCGAAAATATTGAAGTTGGTCAAATGCGCCTTTGGGGTCGTGTAGATCGTGTCGGTTCACGTCTTGCCGATGAGATTGGCACCTCAGGGGAATCAATCACTAAAAACAAGCTATACAGTGTTGATGTTGAACTCTGGCATCGAGGCACCAGCGAACTAGCACGCGCTGCGATTGCTGAGCTTAAAATCGCCATTCAATCTACCGGCAATGCCGACGAACGAGTTTGCGACACATTCGTCGGTCAACTTCTTTGTCTTGCCAGAATCATTGTTAGGGGATCAACACTCAATAAATTACTTGAGCTCGATATCGTTGGAGAGATTGAGTTACCGTCTCAGCCAAGTCTCGACGTTCGGCAAGTTCGCCGTACTACCGAACGTGAGTTCCCCGAACCGCCGCAACCTCCGGTTGATGGCCCAAGTGTTTGCGTGGTAGATAGTGGCGCAACGACCAATCATCCTCTGATTGCCAACAATATAGGGCATGCAGAGTCGATTCTAACAAAGACGGATTCCGCAGCAGATGAAAATGGTCATGGGACAATGGTGGGCGGACTTGCAGTATTTGGTAGCGTGCGAGGCTGTTATGCAGATGGGACTTTTGCTTCCCCAATAACCCTATACAGTGCTCGGGTATTGAATGCCGACAATAGCTTTGATGATGAAGAATTGATAATTCATCAGATGCGCCGAGCAATCGAAGTATTCATGCAAGCACCGTACGGATGTCATGTATTCAACATGTCGTTAGGAGCTCGTGATGCGTGGCTCCGAAACAATAACCGACAGAGCATTTGGGCGGAATCGTTGGACATTCTCGCTCGCGAGTTCAATGTCCTGTTGGTCGTATCGGCAGGGAACCAGGATCTTGCATTTGGATACTCTGCCGACGAATCCGAGCACATCATTTCGTCGTATCCCGAGTACTTGTTTCGCGAAGAATGTGGCTTATGTGAGCCGGCGACGGCTGCGATTCCCATCACCGTTGGAGGCATCGCAGAGTCCGATGCTCCCCAAGTGCGAGTAGGAGCAGCAAGCGGGGACATCAATCGTGGGATTGCGAAGCCGTTCCAGCCTTCACCGTTAACTCGTATCGGTCCAGGTATAAACGATGCGATCAAGCCAGAGTTTGTTGACTTCGCAGGAAATTTGAGTTTTCAAGGCTTTGGCAATAATCGAGAAGTCAATGCCGATCGTGGCATGTCGGTTATGTCGTTCAGCAATGATCCGACGAATCAGCTTTTCGCATTCGACAATGGTACCAGCATGGCCGCGCCTAAAGTTTCCAGGATTGCTTCCATTCTATGGAGGAACCTACGCGATGAGCTTGGCTCTGATCCTCAAGCGAATCTTGTTCGTGCTATTCTTGCTGCTTCAGCGGAGATCCCACCACCAGTCACCAAGCTTCTCAAAAATGAGCATGGCGAGGCTGGAATAAGGCAAGTTTGCGGCTTCGGAATGATTGACGAAGAGCTTGCTTATGAGTCCGGCGATCGTCGGCCGACGATGTACCACC
>JBAUHR010000196.1:0-14128 GCA_049680385.1 Rubripirellula sp.
AAGCAGAGGGCTTTGCGGCGTTCTTGAATTTCGATCCTCGCCAGGGCATGACGGGGTTCGGTGATCATCGAAACTTCGGCGAGTTATTGCCGAGCGTTAGCGACGCGGGGAGTTTCCTTGGATGCGGCCAAGAAGTTGTCGATTTCGGCCTTTTCACGCAGATCTTCGATCCGTTCGGCCATCAGCCGACGCATTTTGCGTTCGGTCAGATCGCGAACCAGTTCACCTTGAACGGCCGCAGGATCGGTCACGACAGGTTCAGTGAACCCTTGGCAACGCAGGATGATGTACTTGCCGCCGGTCGCGATGATGCCGCTCAGCTCGCCAGCCTTAAGTGCAAACGCTTCCTTTTCGACCGACGGTTGACCGCCATGCTTTCGAATCGGCGGAACCTTGCCCATGTTGCCCGACGAAACTGGTTCGACGCTGTACTGGGCAGCCAAACGGCCGAAGAACTCGTCGGTTGGATTGTCGCGAGCCATTTCCCAGATCTTTTGAGCACTGCGTTGATCCGACAACACACACGCCAACACTTCGACGCGAGGTCCGTAGGCAGCCTCGAAGCCTTCTTTCATGTCGGCATCGGTCAACACCATGTCGTCTTCGACCAACTTCGTTAGCGCGACGCTTGGCCAAACCGAATCAGCCATGTAGACACCGCGTGTCACGTCGCCGGTCGACAAAACTTGTTCCATCCACGCTTCGGTGTCTGGTGTCCCATCTGCATTGACGATGCCGTAGCTAACCGCTGCACGCGAAATTTCAGCATGCAGGTCAGCGTCGGTGACTTGTTTGTTCATTTGACGCAGTGCTTGAGTCAACAGTTTGCGATTGATCTCGCCTTCCAAGACTTCTTCGCCATGACGCTTGATGCACTCTTCGCCGACCAAAGCCAGCGTGATTTGCTGACCATTGATGACTGCACCGGCACCCGGGTATTGTTGTTGCAGTTCTTCGTTGCCAAGCACCTTGATGACGTTGGCTTCTTGTTGCAACTTGGAAAACAGTTCGGTTGCTGCCGAACGCATTTTTTCGTCGCGAATCCGGTCAGTGATTTGTTCGCGGATGGCGGGCAGGGCCTGCGGACTTGGCGAGCTAGCAGGGATGCGTCGGACCGCTTGCAGCATGATCCACTGGTCGCCCAACTGTAAGACTTGCGAAACTTCGCCGTCCTTCAACCCGAACGCAACTTCTTCTAGTCGAGTGTCACCGCTGTGGCGACGGATTGGCGGAATCAAACCACCAACGCTTGCGCTGGCTTCGTCTTCGCTGAACTGCTTTGCCAAGTTAGCGAACTTGTCTGGATCGGCTGCGACTTGGGCGTGCAGCTTGTTCGCTTTCGCTTCGTTATCGCACATGATCAAGCGGCACTTGGCGGCTTCACCGTATTGAGCAACAAACGAACGGTTGAATTCTTCTTGAGTAACTTCGACTTGATCGGCGACCAAGCGGCGAAGTGCCAGCATCGGCCAAATGATCTCGCGGCTGTACTGGTTGGGATCGATGTTGCGTTCTTCTTCGAGAAGCTGCAGATAGCTTTCCATCGACAAACCAAACTTAGCCGACAAGCGACGAATTTCGTCCGTCACTTCTTGTTTGCTGACCTCGATGCCATTGTGCTGGCATGCTTGCATGATCAGGTGCCGGTTGATCATGTTGTCGATCACTTCGGTACCGTATCGCTGGATCGCTTGATCGGACAGCGTTTTGCGAGTGATCGGGTCTGCGTTGACGACCGCCACCACATTGCTTTGTCTTGGTGCCGTTTCTTGTGCCGTCGCCGACGATGTCAGCGTGGCGACCAAAACGGCGGCCAGCGTCAGTGCTGGAAAACAACGACAGAGCGGGCGGATGAAATGGGTCATGAATGTTCGCATGCGGGCGGTTTGCAGTGGCATCGTCGGTCACTCCTTTGAACCGAAGGTGGAATCGATGAGCCGACCTTAGAAAAATTCCAACTTCCGCTCAAGTTCAATTCATTTCCGGCCGAGCGACGGCGAAACAGCAACTTGGGGCCTCTCGATGGCGTCGCCGGCAAGTCTTTGATTTGCCCGCCAACTGGACAATGCGTATCGTGGTTGTGACGCCGCGACTTGCTGTGATGCGAGTCGTGATCCGCGCTGGGAAGCGCATGTGGTTCGAGTGAACGAGCGGTGAAACCAACCGCCGTGAAACTCGAGGGATTCCCGCAAATTATTCTCCTTCGATTTGCACGGATCACCGGAACAACCTGAGCAACTAGGCAGCGACTTTTCAGTCTTTGTCGGTCGCTCTGAATTTTCTGGATAACCACCTGATTGGTTTTTTGACCAAGCACTCTTTGTGACCTATGTTTCCGTGGCCCTGCCCCCTGCATCAACTGCCGGGCCATGAAATGAGTGCGTTCAGCCGTGCACTTATGAGCTTCCCCAAACGATGCCGATGGATTTTTTGCGCATGGATCTTGTCGCTCGCCTAAACAACCTGTCGCGTTGTCGCACCCACATTTCATTGCCCGCTTCGGCGGTCATTCTCATTCAGTCCTTCTTTGCGACGGGCACGGCAACAGCACAAGATTTCCCAGCGACGGATTTCCAATCGCCAGGCAATCTCACCAGCCAGGTCGCCACCCCAGTTGCGATCTCCGAAGCTGTGCCGATCCAGGTTGATGGCGAACAGGCCGCGATCGTCAAAGGCCGTGAACTCGAAACCAATCGCATGTGGGGCGAAGCCATTCGCCACTACGAGAAAGCGTCTCGTGACTATCCCGAGAGTACAACTCTGTACCAACGGATGGTGATCAGCCGTTTGCATCACGATGTGAACCGTCGATACCAAGACCAAAGCTACTTGGCGTCGATCCGTGAAATGAGCACGGCTCAAACGTTGGACGTGTACTCGGAGATCCTGGCCAACCTGCAAACGCACTACGTCGAAGACGTCGACTGGGCTCGTGTCCAAGTTCACGGCACTGCGGCGCTTGAAGTTGCTTTGTCCGAAGAAAAGTTCGTTGATCGCTTGTTGGCCAATGCCGACCCGGCCCGAGTCGAGAACTTTCGTCAAACGATTCACCACAAACTGCAAGGCCGCAGCACGGCAACGCGATTCGACTTGCGAGCCAGTGCGGCGTTTGTCGCCGCCGAGGCCGAAGCCGAGCTGGGTTTGTCAGGCACCGCCGTTGTGTTGGAATTCCTAAGCGGTGCGGTGTCGACGCTTGACCCCTACACACGTTTGCTTTCGCCGATGCAGTTGGACGAAATGTTCTCGAACATCGAAGGCAACTTCGTCGGTCTTGGACTTGAACTGAAAGCCAAGTCGGACTGTCTACAGATTCTGTCGGTGATCGAAAAAGGTCCAGCCGAAGAAATGGGCATCCGAGGTGGCGAGAAAATCATCGCCGTTGAAGGTGTCCGCACGGACGAACAAGAACCCGGTTATGTCGCTGACTTGTTGCGAGGCCCCGAACACAGTTACGCAGCGGTTACGATCGTCGGGCTGGATGGGACCGAACGAACCATCAATGTTCAGCGTCGCCGTGTCGAAGTGCCATGCGTCGAAAACGTTCACTTCGTCGACCCGGTCAACCGCGTCGGATACCTGCGACTGACCAACTTTCAAAAGACAACCACTCGTGACGTCGAACGTGCTCTGTGGGATCTGCAACGACAAAAGATGCGTTCGCTGATCATCGATGTTCGCGGCAACCCAGGTGGATTGTTGTCAGCCGCGGTCGAAGTTGCTGACCGATTCATGAGCGATGGTCGTATCCTGACCACTCGTGGCCGAAACGTTCGCGAAAACTTCGACTACGCGGCTCACCGTCCCAACACTTGGAACGTGCCTTTGGCAGTTCTGATCGACGGTGACAGTGCTAGTGCTAGCGAAATCTTCGCCGGTGCGATCGCTGACAGTGGTCGTGGTGTGATCGTGGGTGAAACCAGCTACGGCAAAGGCAGCGTGCAAGGCATCTTTCGGATGCAGTCGGCGAAGTTCGGCTTGTGCCTGACGACGGCAAAGTTCTACTCGCCAAGCGGCCGAGCGATCAGCCACAACGGTGTCGTTCCAACCGTCCCGGTTCCATCGACTCGAATCGCGGCTCGCCCCGATGACGAAGGCCGACTGACGCTCGACACCGAAGACGCTGTGTTGCAGAAGGCGGCCGAGCAACTGAGCGGCCGCAACATGATCAGCCGACTGCCGTAACTGACTTACCGACTCGATTCTAGTTTGGCATTCTTTTGACGTCGGCTAGCAACGGCAAGTGTGCTGGCGACGATTGCAACGCCGGGATAGGCCATCCCGGCGACTCTTGATTGGCCGGGTTCGGCAACTGAATCAATCAGCACCGGTTGCTGTGCCGCAATCGCAGCAAGTATCGCATCGCGAACATTATTGGGCACTGATTCGGGCTGAGCATTGGCAATCAAGCTGACGCTTCGATGCAAACCCAGTGTGGCGTCAAGAACGACATCAACCATCGACGGCATGGCCGGACCAGAAATTGAGGGCAAGTCGCTGCCAAGTTGAATGTCGTCGATCAAACCCGTGGATTGCCCGAACCACTGGGCGATGGCAATGTCGATCGAGACCGGGTCTTCCGCAATGCGTTCGTAACGGCTCGTATCGCGAGCAATCTCACGAAGCTCGTCCAGCAATTCGGCGTCGACTTCCCATGCTTCGTCGGCTGACGCAGTTCGGTCCTGGTCAAACTCGTGACGCAACAATGGAACCGTATCGATACTGCCGCCGGCCTGATCTCGGCTGGTTGGATCGAGATCAACGAATCCAAGTTCAACAGTGTCGAACCCAACTGAGCTGATGGTGTTCGGATTTGTTTGAAGCGAAGATTGATCGGCTGCCGTTGGATCAAAAGTTGCTTCTGCGACTACGCCATCCGCCAAAACCGGAGCAACCAAACCGTCTGGCGAAATTGGTGCTGAAACAGGTGCCGACGCACTCGGGTTGAGCTTGTCAGACTTCGCTGCTTGCGAATCAGGCGTCGCTTTCACCTCAGAGCGTGCCGCTGCCGCAACCAACGCAGTCATGGTTTCTCGCGGTGCGGCCTCTTGAGCCGAACTCGACTTCGAATCGGCTTCGCGACCTAATTCGAGGTTCGAAAGGTTCGACGCAAGCGGAGTCAAAACCAGAACCGTTTGAACCGTCAACTTCGACGAGGAACGAGAGACCGAGTTGAACGGCTGAGCTGATTGGTTCTGCGAAAGTGCGATTTGCGGTGAAGTGGATTGCGAATGACTGGACGGGACACCACCGAAAAGTGATCCGTTCTGTGGTGACGATCCACTGAGTGGTGCCCGGCGCGAGTGTTGGGGGAAACCGTTTTCGTTCCCAGCGTCGCGGCCGTGATCACGGTGATTGTCCATTCGACTGACAGAGTGAAGGTCAACCATTGCCGGACGACCGCTGGCCGCGTCGACTGTTTCGTGGCGGACTGATTCGTGGCGGGCATTTCCGGTCGAAAACGAAATCAGTCCCGCGGCTAACATGCAGCGAGACTCGAGTTGTTCTAGCAATAGTGCTCGGGAATCGTTTTGTCCGTTCATGATGCTGTTTCCCCGAGATGCTGCGGGCTGATCGAATCTCGTCGTGCCGGTACAAAGAAAGCGTCATCGGCGCCATCGACCGAACGGAGGTTCGCTCGATGTTTGCGAAGAAATTCCAAATACTGCTGAACTTCGGGGGCCAACCGAGCGGCGGCCGACTGATGTTCGATAGCCTCATTGTAAGCACTCGCCGCAGATTGCCGATCGCCTTTTTGCTGATTTAGAAACCCAAGGTTGTTTAGAACCCGGCCAACCATGCTTTGCATTTCCGCATCGCTGGCGAACGCTTGAGCGAGCGGGCGGCCGAGCGAGATTGCTTCATCGAGCGCATCGGTGGCTTTGGCGACCTGGTGAGTTTTCGAAAACGCTAGCCCAAGATGGTTATAGCTTAGGACAAGGTCGCGACTGTACGTGGGTTGATCCGGCCAGCGAGCCAGCAGTTGCTTGCCAATTTCGACCGCACGGCTAAACGTGTCGATCGCGTCATCGATGTCCTCTGCCGCAAACTGAGCCGCACCAAGCGTGTTCAGCATGACGACCGTTTGTGTCGCAAGTTTGGCGTTTCCACGATCAGCTTCCAACGCATCAAGTTGGCCGTCGAGCGCCTCGCGTGCGTACTGGATCGCTCGCTCTGGCGACTGTTCGGTTAGCAATCCGCTTAGGTTTGCCTGGACATTCGCCAGGATCGTCGTGGGACGCTCGGACGCCGGGACATCGAGATCCGGCGTCAAACCGCGCAGTAAATCGATTGCTTCTAGAAACGTCGTTTCGGCTTGCTCATTGGCCCCGGTCTGCGACAGCAGCAAACCGAGATTGTTCAGCGTCGTCGCCATCACCACGGTTGTGCTTAGCCCACGAGTCGAGGATCGCTTGGCCAAACTCTTTTGCGTTACGATCGCGCGAGCAAAGTATTTGGCCGCGTCTTCGAACCGGCCACTTCGAACCAAAGTTTGGGCGAGGTTGTTTTGGCTCTTTGACCATTCCAACAGTGTCGCATCACTTGCCGTCGGTTGCTTGGCGAGTTCGGCGTAGATTGTTTCGCTGCGACCGAGCGTCGCGATCGCACTTTCATGATCACCAAGTTCGGACTGCAACGCGCCCGTTTTGCCGAACGTGATCGCCAAATCTTCGCGCAGCGCCGGATCGTTCTTCACCTCGGCAGCAAATCGTTCGTAGTAGTCCAGTGTTTCAATCAGCAATTGACGTCGCACCGCGTCAGCCGCGGGAATGTCAGACAATAATTCAGCCATTTGCGAACCGAGCCGATCCACCGCATCCTTCGCTAATTTCTCGCCACGCAATGCCCGTGCACCGCTGGCATCCGAGACCTGTTTGGCCGCGGCTAGCTTCGCCGTTGCGATGGCCGAACCGACAAAACCGAGTGCGACGATCGCGGCACCGGTCAGCACCGCGCTGCGATGTTTCGACGCCATTCGGCTGATCCGATCGGCGATCGTGGCAGGTCGAGCCAGAGTTGGTTCGCCGGCGAGCACACGCTGCAAATCAGCCGAGAAACCCTCGGCCGTTTCGTACCGTCTGTCGCGGCTTTTGGACATGGCTTTGGCAATCACGGTTTCAAGGTCGCGCGGCAGATCAGGCCGTAAAACACGCAGCGGCGTGACCTCGTGCGTGTCAATCATCTTCAAGATCGTCGGCGCGTCGTCACCCGGCGTCGCAGGCTGCAATGTCAACATCTCGTACACCGTCGCCGCCAGCGAATACACGTCCGCTCGACCATCAATCAACGCCGACTCGCCGCGAGCCTGCTCGGGACTCATGTACCGCATCGTTCCAATGACATCACCGGATCGCGTCAGCGAAACATCCGTCTGGCACCGCGCAAGCCCAAAATCCGTGATCCAGATTTTGCCTGCCGTGTCTAACATCAAGTTCGACGGTTTAACGTCGCGATGCACAACACCGTTTTCGTGCGCGACTTGAAGAGCACCGGCAATGTCGATCGACCAACCAATCACATCTGCCCAGGATTGGGAACGAATGTTTTGTGTTCCGTTCGTTTCCGTTCGCTGATCCGCGCACCACGCATCCATCGATATTCCTTCGATGAACTGCATGGCATAGTAATGGACGCCGCGTTCACTGCCGACGCTGTAGATCGGCACGATATTGGGGTGCTGCAGCAGGCCAGCCGCGTGGGCTTCGTTCTTGAA
Organism: Rubripirellula sp.; assembly: GCA_049680385.1. Classification (GTDB taxonomy): domain Bacteria; phylum Planctomycetota; class Planctomycetia; order Pirellulales; family Pirellulaceae; genus Rubripirellula. Next base: position 7,712 of record JBAUHR010000196.1, read on the forward strand.
ACGAGCGATCTGGCGTGAATCTAGCAGCGATGCAAGCGGTAGCAATTTGATGGCGACGCGGCGGTCAAGCGACTTTTGGCTCGCTTCATACACGACGCCCATTCCTCCGCGACCGATCTCGCGGTGAATCGTGAAATCGCCTAGCGTCATGCTGCGGCTCAGCACCGACGCCTCCGTTTCGGCCGGATCTTGAAAGCCAACCGCAACGCCGTACAACGCATCAAGCTTTTCTAAGTAAGCATTGAACACGTCGGCAAGATCTGGATTCGCCTGCGTCAGTTGCCCGGCGTCTAAACGCTCGCCATCTTCGAGACTGCGCAGATAAAGATCAAGCAAATCGGTCAACCGTGTTTGCTGATCGTTCGTCAAACCATGCAGCAACGAAGGTTCCGCGTTGCTAATGTCGATCACTGATTGATTCAGCGCGACCATCACGTCGCCTCGTTGGTCGTCTTGAAACTTTCCAGTGCGCGCAGCCACAACATCCGAACCGCACCACTCTTGCGATCCATCCTTTCGGCGATTTCATCAAACGACAAACCCTGCAGCACCCGAAACACGATCACTTCGCGGTACGACGGTTTCAGCTTGCTAAGTTGGTCCGCCAAAAACACCGACCGCTCGCGTGCTTGCATCGGTGCACTTGGCGACGGACCGCTGCCCGGCAGCAAGGCCGCTAAGTTGCACGCAGATTGCTCCAACCGATTGCTGACCGATTCAAGAGAAACCTCGCGGCGAATGTCTCGCTTCTCGACCTTAAGGTGCGTCTTGAAACTGCGATGCAAAGTATGGATCAAAATTGTTCGCAACCAACACAGCAGTTCGCCTTGACTGTTGCCGCGAAAGTCCTCGAAATCCTTGTGCGCAGCCAACATCGCTTCTTGAACGATGTCGGACGGATTTAGCCGTCGACGCAGCCGACGATCGAGTTGGGTGGTTGCCAGGATCGTCAGATAGTTTCCGTACCACTGCAACAATTGCCCTAACGATTCGCGGTTCCCTGCACGTGCTTGTGTCAGCAGCGGCAGAAAATCGACGTCATCGCTTGAGACGTCCGATGTCGACGAGTCAGCGGGTTGAGTCAATTGCATGATTAGGTTTCCTCGTAGAGGTAGGCTGGACAACCCAGATTCGATTCCGTTGCCGGACGGCCCAATGACCACTCGGTCATCCTAGGATAGTTGCCGGCGATTCCCAAAACCGCCGGCATTTTCTTGGATCTTTCCCTAACCCCGTGTTTTACGGGGTTAACGGCGTCCGCGTCGACCAATCGAAGCGAACACACTGTCGCGTGAAGACGAACCATGGTGTGACCCGCGGTGACCATGCGAACGACCGGATGACTCGACTTCGGTCGATTCGTTTGAGCTCAAGAACGCGTCCAGCTCGTCCAGCGAAACACCTCCATCGGCATCCGAATCAGCCGCCGAAATTTTGGACCAGAACCGATCACTGACTTCGGATTCGGTCAGCAATCCGTCGGCGTCGGTGTCCCGAGCCGTAAACGCCTCTTGTTTCGCCGCATCCGCCGCGGCCTCAAGTTCGGTAACCGTAACCAAACCGTCCGCGTCGGCATCAACGTTCAATTCGGTTAGCTTCGCCCACAACCGGCTAGAAACCTCGTCCTCGGACAACGATGCATCGTCGTTGGCGTCCAAGCGAGTTACCAGTGCTTCGGCGTCGCCACCAAACCGACCGAGGTTAAACGCCATGCCAACAAAGTGACTGGACCGCCCATCGTCACAGTGACCGTCGTCGGTACCCGTGTCATCGGTGTCGGTGTCGTCGGTTTCGTCGGTGTCAGTTTCGTCAGAGTCGTCCAGCAGGCCACCGTCATCAATGGGATCAACGGTTTCGTCTGTTGTGTCGTCGACAGTGTCTTCAACCATATCGTCATCAACCATCTCGTCATCGTTGTCAACGACTTCGTCGACGGGGTCTGTGTCATCGGTAACCGTATCGTCAGTGTCGTCAACGGTTTCATCCGTGGTGTCGTCCGTGGTGTCGTCAGCCGTGTCATTCACAACCTCGACAACATCCGTCGTTTCGGTATCGTCGACGACGTTGGTGTCCGTTTCGGTATCGACCGTGATCGTATTTAGCGACGAGTTGCCGCTCATTGCATTGATGACGGTCAACGCGTCTAGCGCGGTTACCGATCCGTCGCCGTTGCAATCGCCAAGGCCTGCTGTTTCGACTTCCGTCAAATCAATCGTCGACGTGCGACTGAGTTGATTGATGATCATCAAAGCATCAAGTGCCGACGTGTTGCTGTCGCCATTGACATCGGTGGGATTGATGTAGTTAAAGTTGACCAACCCGGCGTCCAAGCGACCGCCGAATCGGTGCCAATTCCCACCGCGTCGCCATCGATTGCGAGGGAACGGAGCGTCATCAGAATCACCCCGATCCGCATTCGTATCGTCCGTCGTCGTATCCTCATCGACGGTGTTGTCGACCGTATCATCAACCACCGTCGTATCGTCATCCGGTGTCGCTTCGGATCCGCCTGACACCGAATACAGCGACGCGATTGCCGCCGCATCGTCGCTGCTTAGCGAAGTAAAGAACTGGTTTGGCGTGACGTAAGGCGCCAGCACGCTAGCGGCCGATTCAGCATGATCGAGGCCCAACGAGTGACCAAGTTCGTGAACGGCGACATAGACAAGGTCAAACGCACTGTTGCCAAGCGAGTTGCCAACTTCCCATGCTTCCGAAATGTCGAACTGAATGTCACCGGCAATCCGAGCGGGATTCACGTCATCGGGAAAATAGGCCTGGGCGAGCGTTCCGGCCACGCCGTCGATGTTGACGAACGAGATATCGATCGAATCCCGCTGTCCCGCTTGGCTGGTTGGCGTGAACGTGATGTCGGCGGCACTGGCCCAAGCCGCCAGCGCTGTTTCAATCGCGGCATTGGTTTCCGCTTGCGTCAGCGAATCCGGCGAATTGGCGATGTGGTACGTCAAATCTGCGCCCCCCAAACCGGGGCCATCCCAACCCATGCTGGCCGCTAAGACGCGGCGGGTTTCAAGTGGCTGTAGCGTTAGACGGCGTTTCTTGGTTGAGCGACGTACCATCAAAATATCCTTGCTTGAATCAGAAAAGAGCCGTGTTTGGCGATTTATCAGGAGTCCTGATTGGATCCCCAACGTCTTAGGGGCAATCCCGATGACGTTTGTCACTCGGTTTTTCCAAAAAGACCAAAAACACTCGCGGTCGGTCTACTGGCTGACCACCACTGAACGATCGCTATCGTTCACGTCGTCGTGTTCAGTTTCATACAGCGGCATGTGCCGGTAATAGACTTCCAAGCAGTACAGCGAAAAGCAGGTCGTATACAGACGCCCAGCGCGGCGACCCCAAGCATCATTACGTGGCGACCAGCTTCCGCTTTCCCGGCCCTGGCGTTCCTGACGAGCGGGCAATGCAACTTTCAACTTGTCGTTCCACTGCCGCCACATCGCCCCGCCGTAGTGGTGCAACGTCTGGGTTGCGTAGTACCAGTAGTAGACGTCCGGTGCATTGAAATCGATCGGATGGTTGGCCACCAATGCTCCGCACCCCTGAGTCATGCCGGGCATGTTGCGATGCCAGCCCATGTATTGGCGACACAACAAACCTTCGGCCGTCATCGACGGCGATGCGACACCACCGATCTGATATGAATAGCCTCCGGTGTAACCGCTTGTGACCGAGTCAAGGTACGATTCGACTCGCGGCCAGACCTGAGACTGGATTTTCAGCCCGCCTGCGTCGCCACTCTTCAACGCCATCACGAACCAACCCGTCACGGATGTATCGCTGTCGAATTTTGGTCGGTAACGCCAGCCACCTTCGTACGACTGAGAATTGCAGGCAAAATCACAGGCTGCTTGAGCGTAGGGACGAATCCACGAATCGCCTGTCATCGCGTACAGTTCGCACAATACGATTGTCGCCTGTGCTTGCGAGTACATCTTTTCGTGTTCGGGCGACCGAATGGCCATGAAACCCTGACGGTCTTGTTGCTTGACGAGCCAATGAACCGCTCGCAAGAGTTCTTTCTTGTACTCGCCACCACGATGCGTGCTGCCGGCTCCCATCATCGCCAGCATCGCCATCGACGTCGCACTGATGTCGTTCTCGGTTCTTGCGCCATTTTCGTAAGGACCGACCAGGCTCCAGTTGCCTCGCTTCTGCTGTTGTCGTTTCAGCCATTTCAAACCAAGCGACACGGCATCTTCGGTGGCTTCGGTTCCGCCCGTTTCACGCAGCAACTTTTGCTTCATCGCTCCGGTGCGACCGCTGAACATGCGCGCTGAAATTGGACCGCCGGGACTAGCCTGCGAAACAGAGATGTCAGATGGCTGAATCGCCACTGGCACCGCCACCAGAACGTCATGCATTTCAAAATTCACTAGCTCGACGTCCAGTGTTTCCTGATCCGAAATCTCTTCGATTACGACCGACTCAATCACAAAATCGGTTAGTTCAGGGCTGGCGTCGCCGGTGCCTTGAGTGATCGTTAGCACCAAGCGACCGATCCCACCGGTGGGCGTTGTGATCAAAGCAAGCACCATCAGAAAGACCAGATGCGCAACCAAACTGATCAACCACGGCGGCACCGTCTTGCGTTCCGAGATCTCGAGATCAACCGTACACGGAACGGGCGATTTTGGCGGCGCTGGCGCACGCCGAATCTGCGGTACAGGACGGGTTTTTGCGCGAGACGTCGTTGCCCCATCGGGCGAGGCCGATCCGCTCCATCGCGGACTAACCGACACCGGCGGTGGAGCAACCGCCACGGGTATCAGGACGGCAGATTGCGAGGAAGCGTGCATCGACATGCCTTTTCAGTTTCAGCTTACAGAGTCCTAAACGATCGAGCGGAAGTAGGCGCCGGATTTCACTTTCCCATTGCGAGAGTCGGACGCAGTAACGGCCGGCGAGGGTTTCGCAAAAGGCCTTTCCCGGTCCCTATGGATCCACTTGAACCGACGTCAACTCATAGCGATTTTTCGAGCTCGCCCGATCACGCTCGGCAAGCCTGGCGGCGATCCGTTCGGCGCGTTCCGCTCGCTTGGCTTCCGCGCGTGCCAATCGGTACGGTCTCGCTTGCTCGTCTCGGGCCAATGTCGACAGTCGTTGCTGCTGACTGTTTTGGTAAGCGATCGACTGGATTTGCTGCTGGTAACGTTGGCCAATCAAAGCAGTCGACGTCGGGTAAACCGACTGAGAATTCGAAACCAGCGAGCCAGACGAGTACGGATTCACGGGACTGAACGTGCTGTTGCTGCCCGTTGGCGTGCCACCACGTCCCCCGCGACTGCACTGCGCCATCGCTTCGTCAGGTGAGCACACCAGGAGGGCTGCCAAGCCAGCGGACCCCAATACGTAGTGTCGTAAGTAGTGTCGTTTGTAACGCACGATACACCTCTGCTGATTTTTGAAGAGAGAAAAGACTGTCCTGCTTTAATAGGGAGAAACACTGCGGAAGATGTCACATACAATCGACTTAAAACAAATGAAGGGAGCCAAGCCCTGGACGGACTTGGCTCCCTTCGAACTGAAAATCTAAAATCTATCGAATCGCTACCTGCCGCTCACTCGGCCGATGGACGACCCGACGATGGCCGACCTTGACCACGACCGCCGGCTCCCTGTTCACCTTCGGCACCGCGACCGCCCGGACCACGACCACCGGCTCCGCGACCACCTTCGCCACGACCACCCTGGCCACCGCGGCCTGCTGGACCTTGCTTCATCTTTTGCAGTTGTTCAGCAGTCAGGATCTTTGCCAACTGCGAGTCCACTTCGGCCTGCAACTTTGCGATCGCTTCTGTTTGCTCTGCCGTCAAACCGAGTTCCTTTTGCACGAATTCGGGAAGCACCTGTCCAATCGGTGGCTGACCACCCTCGCCATGCGCACCACGACCTTCGGGGCCACCGGGACCGCCTGGTCCACCAGGGCCGCCACGACCTTCAGCACCGCCTGGACCACCACGGCCTTCACGTCCGCCTGGACCACCACGACCTTCCGCTCCACCCGGGCCGCCGCGGCCTTCGGGGCCGCCTCGCATCCCGTTTCGCTCACCCTCTTCGGGGGCCTGTCCCACCAACGCTGTTAACTCTTCGCGAGTCACGACACCATCCTTATTTGCATCAGCCCGTTCAAGCATGGGCTTCAGCCGGCTGTCAGCGACTTCGTCGCTAGTCAGTTTTCCATCGCTGTTCGTATCCAACGCCATCAATCGTTCGATCGGTGCAGCACCCCGACGTCCTTCGCCACCGCCCGGCGGCTGGGCAACAACAGTACTCGCACAAACAACAGACATCGCAGCGGCCGAGAGCAAGATTCGCTTCTTCATGATTCAAGTCGTGGTTTAAGGTTTCGAATTCCCCATGCACGGTTCAACAGAGCCGCTGGGCTAAAAG
>JBAUHR010000197.1:0-2446 GCA_049680385.1 Rubripirellula sp.
CGTTAGAGTTTGTCGTTCAACCAGCGCGAACACACCACATTCAGCTCAACCATTGGCTCGTGGATTCGATCGCCCGCTGAAACTCATGCTCATCGATTCCCAACCGCTCGCGAGCTTGAAGCAAGGCCTGCAAGCGGCCGGGAGAAATTTGGCCGTCGGCACCCGCAACTCCGAACATGGCTTGGACCAGGAGAAGTTTCTCGTCGTGGCTTCGGCGTTGCGCGCTCGTTGCAAGAAAACTCAGCGTGTTCAATCGCTGGAGACGCACGACCGAGCAGGCTTGGCCGAGGTTTTCGCGCGACAAATTGTCTTCGATCATATTCTCGTACAACCGCCTAGCTACGCGGATCTCTTCCTCGGTGACTTGCCCATCCTCGACCATCATCAAAGCGAGAACATTCAACAGATCATCTTCAAAACTGGCGATCGAGTCGGGTTCGTCGTTCTACTTGGCCGCATCAGGCGGTAGCATATGATTGCTGAGGATAATCGGCTCGAACGAAGTTTTGCAACGCCGACATTCCACATATTCACTCAATCCACCGATCGGCAGTATGGGTATAAAGTAGAGTGTTAGAAAAGGACGCGAAGCGCGAAGCCGAAATTGCTCCGTCGATTCACATCGGGGGCAAGCGAAAACGCCCTTGAGTCGAGTGCTCGCCCACTGAAATGTACCGATCAATATCATGATGCAATCACGTCGTGTTTATTGGTTGTTCGTCACACTAGCTTTGTAGTTTGCAGTGAACCCAGCCATCATTCCGCCAGTGATCCGCACCGAGTTGCTTGAGTTCAACCAAGCACAGCCAACGGAAAGCATTCAAACTGGATTGTCGGAAGCGATGATCTGGAAATGCCAAACGCCTGTTGGCCTGGCGTGCTTGCGAGCTTGGCCGCCAAACCACATACCGCCAAACCACTTTGGGCTCGATCGGCTGTCGGTAATTCACCAAGCGATGCAACAGTTGTCTGAGGCCCAGGTGGGTTTCACGCCGCGATTGTATTGTACCAGTCGTCAAGAGAACGTTGCATCCGACGGAAGGCGATTCTGGGAGTTGACGACTTGGTTGCCGGGCCGCGCCGACTATTTGCAGCAACCTAGCGACACCAAATTGCTGTCCGCGATGCGTGCGTTAGCCACCGTGCACACAGCCTGGGCGATCGCTGCCCACCGGGCGATTAGTCCCACGCTACAGGATCGAAAGCAGCGACTCAGCGATAGCTTGAGCAGTGTCAGTGAAGTTGAAAATGTCGCTCACGGCATCCATGGCAATGATCGACTGCGATGGTTGGCGCGGGAAACTTGCCAGGCGTTGCGGCGTCACGGGCCCAATCTATCGGTTGAATTGTCGCAGTTGGAATCCAGCGCGATTGTGCACTATGCCTTGCGTGACATTTGGTCCGACCATGTACTGTTCACAGATGAAACGGTTACCGGCATCGTCGATTTCGGCGCCGTTCGGATCGACGAACCCACGACGGATCTTGTACGTCTGTTGAGTACAATGGAACCCATGGACATGAAGCGTCAAGAAATCGGCTTGGCTGCCTACGAAGGTTTTCGAGGAGTTGTCGTCGATCGCCGCCGCTTCGCAATCCTCCAACGCGTCGCCATGCTTCTGTCGGCGATGCAGTGGATTGAGTGGCTCGTCGTCGAGCGTCGGCAGTTCGACGCACCCATCGAACAACTCCTCGATCGCTGCCAACAATTCTTGACATGCACGCACCTACTGGCGGAAAACAATAAGTTGCATTGGCGATAGCAGCGGTTCTTCGAGAGGGCGGCACAATCCTGCGTCGGTTTTGTTAAACTGACCGCGAAGTTGAAACCCGGCGTGATGGATTCACGTGGGAATAAGCGGTTGCGTGCCGAGTGGTGCGGCCGAAAGAACTCGAAAAGCACTTGAACCTTGAAGGGCATGGCATGGCACTTACGATCGAAGAATTCATCCGCTCAACCGCTCAGGACGATACAGCGCACGACTACTTCCAATTGGAAAACCCCCGGATGCTGGAGGTCAATCTCGATTCGATGGTTTGGATGAAGGCGGGCGCGATGGTTGCCTATGTCGGCAGGATCAAGTTCACGCGCGAGGGAATTCTGGAGCAAGGGATCGGAAGCCTGCTGAAACGTACCGTATCGGGCGAAGGCGCCAAATTGACGAAGGCCGAGGGCACGGGAAGACTCTACTTGGCCGATTCCGGCAAGACGATTCAAATCCTGAAGCTCTCGGGCGAAGCGATCGTGGTCAACGGTACTGACCTGCGGGCCTTCGAGCCGACGATTAAGTATGAAATCAAGATGACGAAGAAGTTGGCCGCGATCGTGTCGGGTGGCTTGTTCAATGTGCGACTGACCGGAAGTGGTTTGGTTGCGATCACATCGCACTTCGAACCACTGACGCTGAAAGTCGAAGCGGGCAAGCCGGTGCGAACGGACCCCAAC
>JBAUHR010000198.1:0-4445 GCA_049680385.1 Rubripirellula sp.
GTTTCCGATGCCGCGTTGTTCCCCGCTGGCTGCGAAATCAATCCGCAATTGACCGTGAAAGCACTTTCGACGTTGGCCGCACATCAAGTGGGAAAACGTTGCAATCAGTACGCGTCATAAGTGGCGCTCGAAGCCGCTCGGGTCGTATTTGGATTCATTGGACATTTGCGTTGCAACAAGAGGGGGTCCGCACAGCGATCTCCTCTTCGTTTAGCATCGTGACCGAAACGCGACCAAGTTAAACAACGAGTCACGCTAGTCCAATCGTCCAGCGCCACCCTCTGAGCTATCAGTCGCAATGCGCGACGCCATTGCGCCGCCTTGGGAGTTTCATTTCTCCAGGCATCACTTTGTATCATAGGGGGCGTTTGAGCTATGATTTCGTGCATGCTGGATGGCGTGGCGTGATAACTAGGTCAGTCTGAGTTATACGGCAAACATTCTATTGGAGCCCCAAAACGAGTGTCCGAGGTAACACAGATTCTGAATCAGATTCAGCAGGGGGACGTTGCCGCTGCGGCTGATCTATTGCCGCTGGTTTACGCTGAGTTACGTCGGCTGGCGGGGCACAAGATGAAGAGTGAAGCGGCGGGGCAGACGTTACAGCCCACGGCACTTGTGCATGAAGCCTATGTGCGACTCGTGGGTGCTGAGGATGTGCCGCAATGGGATAGTCGTGGCCACTTTTTTGCCGCAGCGGCTGAAGCGATGCGGCGGATTCTCATTGACAACGCCAGGCGTCGTCAGAGCCTCAAGTGTGGCGGGGATCGCGAGAGGTTTGAAATGACCGAAGGCGATGCCATCATTGACTCTGGGAATGTCGACGAGCTGCTTGATTTGGATGCAGCTTTGACAAAGTTAGCTCTGTGCGAACCGGAATTGGCCAAGCTGGTCGAGCTGCGATACTTCGCCGGATTGTCGGTCGATGAGTCCGCGAAGGCACTTGGGGTGTCTCCGCGTACGGTCAAACGAAACTGGGCGTTTGCTCGGGCGTGAACTCAGTTCCGACGAGGAATTGTGAATTCGTTGGCCCCGGTAGTACCTGAAATTCGCATTGCTCTAGGTGATGGGGGCTGTAACCGTAGTGGACGAGGCAATGACCGTAGCATCAGAAAAATCAATCTTTTTCCACGCACTCGATATTGAATCGTCTAGCGAGCGGGCCGCGTATGTCCAGCAAGCGTGTGCGGGAAACGAGGACCTGCTGACTGCAGTTCGTGCATTGCTTCGTGAGAACGAACGGGACGTGAACCCTGTCGACCGACCCTTGGTGGCGGCATTGCTTCCGACGGTGAGCCAAGCAAGTGACGACGAGGACACAGACTCACGATTCATACCGGGAACGATGATCGGTCCGTATAAGCTGATGGAACGAATCGGCGAAGGCGGCTTTGGGTGGGTTTTTGTTGCCCAGCAGCAGTCACCCGTGCGACGACGTGTGGCGCTGAAGATCATCAAACCGGGAATGGAATCCCGCGAAGTCGTCGCTCGTTTTGAGGCTGAGCGACAGGCGATCGCCTTGATGGATCATCCCAACATCGCTCGCGTTTTTGACGCAAGTGTAACCGAGACGGCCCAACCCTATTTCGTAATGGAACTGGTCCGAGGTGTTCCGCTAACTGAGTTTTGCGACAGCCATCAGCTTGATATGTCGGAGCGACTCGAACTGTTCGTGACAATCTGTCATGCCGTGCAGCATGCTCATCAGAAGGGAATCATTCACCGAGACCTGAAGCCATCCAATATCCTCGTGACGCTACAGGATGGGCATCCGTTGGCGAAGGTCATCGATTTTGGTGTGGCGAAAGCGATCGGCCAGAGTTTGACGGTCAAGACGATTTACACTCGGTTCACTTCGATGGTTGGTACTCCCGCGTACATGAGTCCGGAGCAGGCTGCGATGAGTACCGGCGATGTTGATACGCGAAGTGACATCTATTCACTTGGCGTATTGCTTTACGAAGTATTGACGGGGTCGACGCCGTTTGCACCCGACCGCCTGCAGAGTGTGGGCTTTGACGAACTGCGGCAGATCATTCGCGAAGAAGTGCCGCCACGCCCAAGTACACGCCTCAGTACGCTGAACAATGAATTGGCAAGCACTGTTGCCGTTAATCGTCGATTGGCTCCGGAAACGCTTTCATCTGCCATGCGGCGCGATCTTGATTGGATTGTGATGAAGGCTTTGGACAAGGATCGAAACCGTCGTTACTCCACTGCCGGTGCGATGGCTGAGGACGTGTCGCGATTCCTCATGGACCAGCCCGTTGAGGCTCGTCCGCCATCGACTTGGTATCGATTCACAAAGTTTGCACGGCGAAACAAGGTTGCCATCTCGACGGTATCGTTAGTCGCCATCGCGCTCGTCCTCGGAACTGCCGTAAGTGTTTGGCAAGCTCGTGAGGCAATCAGCGAACGCGACGAGAAAGAGGTCGCTTTAGGAGAAGCACGTGCCGCCGAGCACGCTGCGAACGAAGCGCGTACGGAATTGGAAAAGTTCAATGATCGTCTCAATTCGACGACCGTCCTGCTGGCATCGGGACGAGCGAATGCCGACGCCCAGCGTTGGCCTGCCGCGTACGAATCGTACACAGAAGCAACGAACGTGTTGCCGAAATACTTCCTCGTCTGGTTGGAGCGAGGTGGGTTGAATGCGAAGCTGGGTCGCTGGGATGCCGCTGCAACCGATTTTGCCAAAGCGGTCGAAATCGGACTCCCGATCGAACAGGCCGAACTGTCCGGAGTTGCACAACTCTTGTTTTATGCTGGAGAGTTGGATGCTTATAAGGCCTTGAGTGCAGAACTGACGACCTCTGACAAGAACGATCCGATGGCCGTCGCGGCTCGGGGGCAATTGGCAGGCGAGCTTTCGCCACCAGACGCTTCTAGGTTGGCCGATCGCGTCGAACTGATGCTCGCCGCGATGAGTGACGTGGACCATCCAGAGGCAACCCACGAACTCAAAACGAAACACCATAGCTACGCCAAGATGTTTTACGGCGTGAACCTTTACGTTGCTGGTTGGGCACACTTGACGGCAGGAAACAATGAGCGTGCACTTGTGCGGCTGAAAGAGTCCAGTGGTGCGAATTGGTTCGGTCGCGGTATCGCTCATCCGCTCATCGCGATTGCCCACCATCGAATGGGAAATGCGGAAGAGGCCGTGCGTTCTTTCGAGCAATCGCAGGGGTTCCTTGACAGAATCCTTGATGAAAGCGTCGCGCAGTCCAAGGGCTCGCCGTCAATCCCGTGGATCGACTGGGTCGAGTTTCTGATCAACCACCGCGAGGCGAGCATCGTCGTCAAAGGATTTACGCCAGCAGTCGACCCGCGATTTCGGCAAATGCAGAATTTCTCCGAAGCAACGATCGCTGATTGACGCAGGCTACTTTGGCCCCGGTTGCGAGCGGATTTCGCATTACTCAGTAGTACCCCTCCTACCTTCATGAACGGAAACGATCCCGATGTCAAAACTCTCCATTTGCTGTTTGTTTCTTCTGGTTTTCAGTCCATCGCTGTTTGCTGAAGACTGGCCTCAGTGGCAGGGGCCGGACCGAAACGCAATCTCGCAAGAATCAGGATTGCTGCAACAATGGCCCGAATCCGGACCGCCGCTTGCATGGCGCGTCGATGGACTTGGTGGCGGGGACAGTGCGCCTGCCGTTGCGGGCGGCAGTCTTTTCGGAATGAGCAATCGGGATGGTCAAGAAATCGTCTGGGCACGCTCCGAAAAAGACGGCAAGGAGATTTGGGCTTCGCCCCTGGGGGACGCCATTGACCAGCAAGTGCCGCAGTCGAAAGAAGGACCGGGGTGTACTCCATCTATCGACGGCAATCGCCTGTACGCAATCGGCATGAGCGGACGAGTGGCCTGCCTGAATACAGAGGACGGGAAAATCGTTTGGCAGAAAAGCCTGATTGATGACTTCGGCGGTACACCTCCGATGTGGAATTTCCGCGAATCACCGCTGGTTGATGGCGACAAAGTCATTTGCACACCGGGCGCTTCCGACGCGATGCTCGTCGCCCTGAACAAGCTAACGGGAGAAACGATTTGGAAAACCAACATGCCAACGGCGTCCACCGCGGCAAGCGGCCAAGCAAGTCGTCCGGAAAATACACCTCGTAGCGAACCACCACCACGCGAATCGAATGATCGCTCCGCACCTACAATCACCGGTACGCAGAATCCGGAGTTGTTCGTCAGCGAACACTGGGGGATGACTGGTTTCTCTCAGAAGGTTCCCAACGGATTGTATCTCGCCAAGCTATACTTCGCCGAAACGTACAACGGAATCACGGATGAAGGGCAGCGAGTCTTCAGCTTCAACGTTGAAGGTAAGGATTGCAAAGACTTTGACATTTGGAAAAAGGCCGGCGGTCCACGAAAGGCATACGTGGAATCCGTCCCCGTTGAAGTCACCGATGGCGAGTTGAGCATTGCC
>JBAUHR010000199.1:0-2953 GCA_049680385.1 Rubripirellula sp.
ACTTTTATGCTCAGCCCGTTTGTGGCGTTTCGCGTGCGGCGCTGATGACGGGTTCGTATCCAATCCGCATCGGTGAACCGGGCAACGTGAAACGGTTGCATACGGTGCCTGATTCGGACGAAACCACGATCGCCGAAATGTTGAAATCCGCAGGCTATGCGACAGGCATTATCGGCAAGTGGCATCTGGGCTTGGACGGACCGTCCGGCGACGCTTCGACGATGCCAAACGGGCAAGGGTTTGACTATTTCTACGGTACGCCGCGATTCAATGGTGCCACGGTCAACGTAACCGACTCGAAACAGCGCAGTCCGATCCTGAGAAACCAAGATGTCGTTGTCGAAGCCGTTCAGGACTGGGACCACATCACGGCGGACTACACTCGCGAAGCAATCGATTGGATCGAATCCAAACGCGATCAGCCGTTCTTCCTGTACCTGGCTCACAACATGCCTCACATACCACTGGGTGCATCGGAGAACTTCAAAGGCAATTCGGACGGTGGATTTTATGGCGATACGATTGAAGAACTTGATTGGTCTTGCGGTCAGATCTTTGCGACACTGAAACGGCTTGACCTTGACGACAACACTCTGGTGATCTTCACGTCTGACAACGGACCGTGGGTTGAAACGACGCGAGCGATGCAGCCCGGCGCGACTGCGTTTATTCCTCGTGACCACAGCGGAAATGCGGATCCGCTGCGTGGTTGGAAAATGTCGGCTTGGGACGGTGGTTGCCGCGTTCCGTTCATCGCTCGGTGGCCTGGAAAAATACCGGCCGGCTGGACTTCGTCTGAACTACTCAGCACGATGGATTTGATGCCGACGTTTGCGAAACTCGCAAGCGCGGAATTACCAGACGTGACAATCGATGGCATGGACGGGAGTGATTTTTTGATGAAGAAATCGCCGACCAGTCCGCGTGATGAGTACTTCTACTATTCCGGATGCCTGCTGACGGGAGTCCGTGGCGGAAAGTGGAAGTTGGTGCTGCCGCGAGTGAAATCGCCGCAGGGTTTGGGATGGTGGGGACGGATGATTGAAGCGGTTCCGGAAACGTTGCTTTTCGATCTGGAAGCCGATCCTGGTGAGACGACCAACGTGGCCGACCAACATCCGCAGACGGTTGCGGAAATGATGAAGCGAATTGATTGGGCACGAACCGAGCTTGGTGACCTGGACCGGACTGGTCGTGGCGCGAGATTGTTCGAGAAAGGGCCTCGAAAACTGCAAGTCTCGAACAAGCAAAAAGCATCGTCAAAGTAAAACGGTGTCCAAGAAGGCTACGCCAAAAAGACGAGGCTCCACTTCAATCGCAGCAACCGATACACTCAACGTCATCAGCCTCCCAATCTCGAACCTGACGACTTTCCCCAATGAAATCGATTTTCTCAGCATTCGCATTCATGCTTGTTGGATTTGCGGTTCTTCCGCCCAATTCGGCCTTAGGTGCCGACCAAGAATCGCAACCTAATTTTGTCGTCTTCCTAGTCGACGATCTCGGTTACATGGACGTCGGTGCCAACAATCCCGATTGTTTTTACGAGACGCCGAACATCGATCGTTTGTCGGATTCCGGCATGCGGTTCACCGACGGATACGCTGCGAATCCGGTTTGCTCGCCGACACGATTCAGCCTGATGACTGGCCGATATCCGACACGTGTTCGTGCCACGAACTTTTTCTCGGGCAAACGCAGCGGGCGGTTCCATCCCGCACCGCTGAGCGACAACATGCCGTTGGACGAGATTACGATCGCGCAAGCGCTCCAAGCAAACGGCTATGGAACTTTCTTCGCTGGCAAGTGGCACCTTGGTGAATCGGAAGAGTATTACCCTCAGAACCGCGGCTTTGACGTCAACATCGGCGGTCACACCAGAGGTGGCCCCTACACGGGCAAGAAGTACTTTGCACCGTTCGAGAATCCGCAGATGGAAGTCGAAAGCCCGGCCGGCGATCACTTGCCCGACCGCTTGGCTCGCGATACGGCGTCGTTCATCGATGCGAACAAAGACAGACCGTTTCTCGCCTATCTGTCGTTCTATTCCGTTCACACTCCGTTGATGGGTCGCCCCGATTTGGTGGCAAAGTACAAAGCCAAAGCGGCCAAAATCAACGGTATCGAGTTTGCTGAAGAAGAGCAAGTCAATGGCGTTGTGCCGCGGAAAGTGCGCGTGCTGCAAAAGCATGCGGTTTATGCGGCGATGGTCGAAGCAATGGATCAAGCGGTCGGCAAGGTACTGAAACAACTCGATGATTCGGGCGTCGCCGATAACACGGTCGTGATTTTCACTTCCGACAACGGTGGGCTGTCCACGTCGGAAGGATCGCCGACCAGCAACTTGCCGCTGCGTGGTGGCAAGGGCTGGGTTTACGAGGGCGGGATTCGCGAGCCGTGGATCATTCGATACCCAGGTGTCACGACGCCTGGTTCGGTTTCGGCGGAACCGATCTGTTCCATCGATTTGTTTCCGACAATCGCATCCGCCGCCAAGATCAAAGTTGAACACGCGATCGACGGCATCGATGTCCGGCCCGCGCTTGACGGAAAATCACTGGACCGTGAAGCACTGTTTTGGCACTACCCGCACTACAGCAATCAGGGTGGAATCCCAGGCGGCGCGATTCGCATGGGCAACTACAAGTTGTTCGAGCGGTACGAGGATGGTCGCGTCCATCTTTACGATCTGGCGGCCGACATCGGCGAAACTCGTGACTTGGCAAGCGAAATGCCCCAACGCGTGACGGAGATGCGAAACCGTTTGCATCAGTGGTACGAGTCGGTCGATGCACAGTTTTTGCAGCCGAAGGGCAACGCGATTCCGTGGAGTCCGGTTGCTGCTCAATAGATTCGCCTGTCGGGCACGCTAAAAACCAGGCCGACGCGAACGTCTAGTGGATTGTCAGCATTGAATTTTAGGGTAGACAGACTTGAGTTTGTATCGAGCGTC
>JBAUHR010000200.1:0-3893 GCA_049680385.1 Rubripirellula sp.
TACCCAGCGTCTTGCAAAACGGTGCTGATCATCGTCTCGCTCTCCGGGATTCCTTTCGAGTTGTAATCTTCAAGATGCTTGGCAACGTCGGGCAGGTTCTTTTGTCCGCCAAAGCAATGCTGCATCCGTCCGGACAGCAGCCCCATTCGGCTGGGGCCACAAAACGGGTGAGTCACGTAGGCTTGTTTACAAATCGTGCCACCGCGAGCGAGCGCATCAATGTTGGGCGTCACCACATCCGTTTGAACGCCGAACAGTTCAGCGTTGAAACCAACGTCGGCGTACCCAAGGTCGTCGCAGAAAACCAGGATGATGTTTGGCCTGTCGGCGGCCGCAGTTGTCTGGGCGATGGCGTGAACGCAGGCCAACCCAGCAATCAACCCCGTCAACAAAGCGGTTGCCAGTGATGATGTTCTGATTCTCATGGTTTTCGCGATTAGATTGTACGTGTCATTAAATGTTTCATTGATTGTTTCCGCGACGTCAGCAATCATCAAGAACGCCGGTCAGCGTGTTGGTTTGACGTCTTCAAGAAGCTTTTCGAGTTGACGCATGCTGCGTGAGAGCAGCACGCGAATCGCGACGTCGGTTTTTCCGAGCTGTTCAGCAATTTGTTTGCTCGCCAGGCCTTCGGCATAACGCATGCGAATCACCGCTCGTTGCTCTTCACTAAGACTGGCGATGGCCACTTGCATCCGGTTTAGGCGTACGTCTTGGCTGAACGCCGCGCTGGGCGACGTCATGCTTGCGGCCAGCAACTGTTCGAGTCCCATTTCTTGATCGCCACCACCGACCGGCGCATGCAGCGATTGCTGGCGGCGTGAATCACGTCGCTGGGCACCGAAGTGATAGCGATGTGCATCAACGACTCGGCGGCGAGCAACTTGTTGCAACCACTGCATCGGCTCGTACTGGTCTAGCGGAGCGGTTGCCAAACTTGAAACAGCCGTTGTCGCAACTTCTTGCAGCAGATCATCCAACTCGACGGCACTCAGCAGACGCGACGTCGTGATCGATTTAAGGAATCCGATCAACTGGTTACGATGACGCTCGATGTAATGGCCAAGCGAGTCCGGGTCATGCCGTTTGATCTCAGCGATAAGTTTCGCGTCGATCGCATCGAGTGGTTCGTCTGCGTCATTTGCGGGTTCGTTCGACGTCATGGTGGCTGCTTGGGAAAATGAAACTCGGTACTTCCTGCGTACGCCGTCCGCGGGCAATCACCCGCGAAAGTAACTTCAGCTAGAATAACGCATCTGTCGCCGCTCATCACACTCGAGTGAACCTTGAACACTCCAATCGATTCTGATCCAGCGCCCAATGACGGCAACACGGGCAGCCCCGTTCCGATGGATACCGAATCAATGGACGCAGACGATTGGCTGGATGATTGCTTGAACCGACTGGCCGAGCATGGATGTGTTGCCGATCCAGTGCAGTTGCGTGCGTATCTGCCGGACATGGATCACGACGTTCGCCGTACGCTGCTGATCGAACTGGTCAAGCTAGACATGGCGATGTCAGCCGAATCCGGAAAGATACGCTTGATCGCCGAGTACCTGAACATCGACGAAGACTTGTTGTCGGCGGACAGTGTGCCGGTCGATTTGGTGATGGAGGAAATGCAGCTTCGAGTGGAAATGGGCGATCCGCCCGATTCCAGCGAGTATCAGCTTCGCTATCCGCAGTTGGCAACGATGCTGACGCCGTTGGAGCAATCGATTGCGGGGATCCCGGCGGCGGTCGAAGCGAAGGTCCCGCCGGAGTCGAATCTGGGAGACCAGATCGACGATTTCTTGATACTGCAAAAGCTTGGCCGCGGCGCGTTCGCCCATGTCTATTTGGCTCAGCAAATTTCGATGCGACGGTTGGTTGCTCTGAAGGTCTCTCGCGGCAAAGGTGGCGAGTCGCAATCGTTGGCGCAGTTTGATCATCCCAATATCGTTCGTGTGTTTGATCAGCGGTTGATCGACGATTCGTCGCTGCATCTGCTGTACATGCAGTTCGTTCCTGGGGGAACGCTGGCCGATGTGGTGAAGGTGCTTCGTTCGTGTCGCAGTCAGTCGAGTGAAGTCGGCGGCGAAATTCTGTTGCGATCAGTCGATGAACAATTGCTCGAAGCCGCACAAGTGGTTCCTGATCAGTCAAGCACACGAGAGTGGATTGCAGATTCACAGTGGCCACAAGTGGTCGCGTGGGTTGGCTTTCACCTTTGCCGAGCCCTGCACGAAGCCCATTCGCAAAACATCTTGCACCGCGATGTGAAGCCGGCCAATGTGCTGCTTTCGGCCGAAGGGATTCCGAAGCTAGCAGATTTCAATGTTAGCTTTTCGGAATCCGCCGAACAGGCTGGCCAAGCTGCTTCGCTGGGCGGTTCGCTTGGATACATGTCACCCGAGCATGTGCGTGCCATCATCGATAGCGACGCGACGGCTCAGGACAAAATTCGCGAAACGGCCGACTTGTATTCGCTTGCGGTGTTGTTGTGGGAACTGTGGCAAGGACAACGGCCATTCCCATCGCCTGCGGTTGCCACGTCGTGGAAACAAGCCGCAGCCGACCAATTGGCCGCTCGTCACCAACTGATCGTCGTGCCCGACTGCCAAGAACATGACGCCAATGCGGCGGCCGAACGAGTGTTGGCAAAGACGTTGTGCCGAGCGTTGTCGGTCGAACCGTCGGATCGTTTTGCCGACGGAGCCGAAATGGCAGGTCGACTACGATTGTCGTTGTATCCGCAGGCGGCGACTCTGTTCGACCCACCCGAATCTTCGTGGCGATCCTGGTTGTCACGCCAATCGCCGTGGGTGATGGCGTGTGCGGTTCTGCTGTTGCCGCACGCTTTTGCCGGTGGGTTGAACTACCAATACAACATGAACGAAGTCATGCAGACGGATCAGTTGAAGTCAGCACTTCAGTCGGTCTCGTGGATCGTTAACCTGACATACTTTCCGCTAGCAACGGTCTTTGCCGTTTTGCATACTCGCAGCATGGTGCGGGCCGTCGAGAATGCTCGCCAGAGCCAACGCGTCGACAGTCGGGATCTCGGCAACATGCTTGAATTGGGGCAACGGGCTGCACTGATCGGAGGTTCAATGTGGGTGTCGTCGGGAATCTTATTTCCGTTGATCTTCCACTACTTGAGCCCTGACTTTCATTGGATGGCCTCGGTGCAACTGTTCTTGTCGTCATTGATTTGTGGTGGCATTGCGATGGCGTATCCGTATTTTGGAATGGCATGGTTGGCAACGTTCGTTTTCTATCCGCTATGTTTGCGAAACACGATGCAGGACGCCAACTTTGACGCAAGGGCGGCGCGGATGACGACCCGCGGCGAAGTCTACACGTTGATCGCGGCGATCTTGCCGCTGGTTGGTGGCGTTTTGATGATGTCGAGTCCATCATCATCGCGGTGGTTCATGTTGACCGCGGTCGTGGCAGGCATGCTAGGTTTACTGGTCGCAACGTCGATCCAGCAGCGCGTTGTGAAGGCATGGACGCAAATGGGACAAGTCCTGTCGACGAAGGTCGCAACGATCCCAATCTAGAAAAACCGCCCGGTATCGAATGACGCCGGACGGTCAGGAATGTTGCTAGTCGTGCTTGCTTGACTCACCGAGACGTCGCGGCAACGTCCACCGTTTGGGCGGTCAACTTGTCCATCGCGTTACGCAATGCGTCGACGTTGTCCGTTTCCGTTGGCAGGGACTCGCGTGGCGATGAAGGTGCGGGTGAACGGGCCGGTGGGGTCAGATTGTCGTGCTCTGCCGCAGGCACGACTGGCTGAGTCACCGTTTCGGAAATCAGTGGCACCGCTGACGCTGCGATTGCTTGAACGTTGTTGGCTTCGTTCGTTTCAATCCACTCGTCATGGCTATCAATGACCACAACCA
>JBAUHR010000201.1:0-2018 GCA_049680385.1 Rubripirellula sp.
ACTCCTGAATACTGAATCGGTGCAGCCGGCGGTCTATACCGATCATGATGAGCTCTTCCGCGTCATTGCTCAGAGCCATATCAATCACGCGATAGTCCAGCGAACGTTTCTGCAAAACCTTCCATTCCGGCAATTCAAACTCAGTCAATTCCGGCGAGCGTCCGCCGTCAATCGTGGAAGCGTACGCGCGAGAGCCGTCCTTTCTAAACGATACCGCCGTTGGGGCAAGTGCTTCGTACTTCGTGAGATCCAACAGCGACTCATTCTCCCAGTCAACGATCATCATTCCCGATACGTTCGTTTCGTTCATCCGAGTCTCCAACAGCACACTCCATCGGCCGTTCGAATCAGAAACAACTGCGCTGTGAACCCCATCCACGGGGATACTTTTTTTCAGGCTTCCAGATTCGAGGTTCCAGATTTCAACATGTGGCCGATTCTGAACATCACGGATAATGGTTCCGTGCGAGATGTCTTCGCTGATGCTGCCAAAATTTCGAAGATGCTGGCCAAGGGGAATTCTACTGGTAATCTCGGATGTCCGAGGATCAAAGATTGCGAAGTGGCTTTCGACTCCCGTTTCCAAATATGCACCACGTTGTCCGTTGCTTGCGATTTGCATCGTCAGCGTACCTTTGGTCGACGCTGTCCTGAAACCGCCGCGATTTGGTTCGAACAACACATGATGCAGGTAACGGAATTCCCAGTTGTCGAAGCTCTTGTCAATGCGAACAAACGTCTCCATCGCTGCACGGAAATCGCCCCGGTCAACGGCACTTGAGGTGAGCGAAATCTGGCGGAAGTACTCGGCCTTTCTGGCACGTTCGTTAGCCTCTTCCGCCAGATCCAATGCTTGGGACGTCTCTTTCTCTCGCAGTTCGACGATACGTTTTGCCGCCTGAGTTTGTTCAAGGGACGTTTGTAATTCATCGGTGTAGGCGGCACTGGTGAACGCGATAGCCGTTGCCACCATGGCAATCACCCCCGTGACGCCCAACGCTGTCCACGCCGGATGTCGACGCACCCACTTGACGAACTTTTCGGTGGTGCTGGCCGGCCGAGCGGCGATCGGTTCATTGTTCAGGAATCGTCGCAGATCATCCGCGAAAGCTGCTGCGGATTCGTACCGCTGGGGCGCGTCTTTCTGCAGACACTTCAGACAAATCGTTTCCAGATCGGCAGGCACATCAGCGTTCAACTGACGTGGAGCAACGACTTCCTGGTTTAAAAGCTGCACGACGGTGGCCATCGACGAAGCCGCCTGAAACGGAGGTCGGCCCGTCATGCAAAAGTACAGAACCGCTCCCAGCGAATAAACGTCACTGCGTTCGTTGACGAAATCTCGACGACCCAGCGCTTGTTCGGGAGGCATGTAGGATGGCGTCCCCATCACCTGACCCTCGGTCGTCAGGTCTGATGCCTGATCCATGACTCGAGCCAGCCCAAAGTCGGTCACGAATGGTTCATCCGCCGCGTTCAGCAGAATGTTGCCAGGCTTGATGTCGCGATGGATGATCTGATGCTCATGAGCAAATTGAATGGCTTCGGCCACCTTTCGGACCAGCGTCGCTGCCAGTCGCGGATCAAGTGGTTGATCTGCGACGCGGCGTGCAAGACTGAGTCCATCTACAAGTCGCATGCTGAAGAAAGGTTGCCCGTTCGCTTCGCCGACTTCGTAAACGGGCACGATGTGCGGATGATGCAGTCGCGCGGCCGCTCGCGCTTCCGCCAAAAAGCGTTCGACTTCAGCGGAATCCGGGTTGCCGTGCTTTACGACCTTGAGAGCAACCACGCGATCGGCACTGATCTGTCGAGCTCGATAAACGACGCCCATGCCCCCGCGAGCGACCTCGCCCAACAGTTCGTAGTTGTCTGGGCACCAGCCGAAGTCCGATTTGCTTTCGGAGCCGTCGTCGCTGGTTCCGATGATCGTTGCCGCCGTTGCGGAATGCAGATTCGGTGCCCTAACCGCCGAATCTGCTGCAGCCGACGTCAGCGTTTCGTTGTCAGCCTGTTGG
>JBAUHR010000202.1:0-35819 GCA_049680385.1 Rubripirellula sp.
CACCCTTCGTGGCCCTGCGACTCCGCTCGCAGGGTGTACCGTGCGCCGGTGAACTGCTTTGCAGTTCACGTCCCGCGCGCGGAGTCGCGGGTCCACTTGGGGTCACCCTTTGTGGCCCTGCGAATCCGCTCGCAGGGTGTACCGTGTGCCGGTGAACTGCTTTGCAGTTCACGTCCCGCGAGCGGAGTCGCGGGTCCACTTGGGGTGCCCGACTTTGCCCTTCAACGAAAAGAGGCCAGTCGTTTCGGACTGGCCTCTTTTTTTTAATTACTGCTGGGTCGCTGCTTTCGCGATCAGTCGTTGCTTGGTGGGAACAACGGGCCTTCGCCGCTGCCGAGTCCACCCTTCAAGTCGCCAGCTTCCATTGGGGTTGGCAGTCCGGCTGCTTCGGCTTCCGCAGCGGCCCTCTCTTGCTCTTCGCCCCATTCGACTCGCTTGAGCGATAGGCCGATCTTGCGTTCGTCGGTGTCGACTCGCAAAACCTTGACTTCGATGGGGTCGCCAACTTTGACGACTTCTTCGGGATCTTCGACCTTGTGCTCAGCCAATTCACTGATGTGCAGCAAGCCTTCCAGACCATCTTCCAAACCGATGAAGACACCGAAGTTGGTGATCTTGGTGACGGTTCCCTTGACCAATTGGCCAGGTTGGTAGTTGTCCGGAATGTCGCCATCCCACGGGTCGTTGTCGAGTTGCTTTAGACCCAGTGCAATTCGGCGACGTTGTTCGTCGACGCTCAGCACGCGGCAAGCGATCTCTTGGCCCTTTTCCAGCATTTCGCTGGGGTGACCAATCTTGCGTGTCCACGACATGTCCGAAACGTGCAGCAAGCCGTCGATGCCTTCTTCCAATTCGATGAAAGCACCGTAATTGGTAAGGTTTCGCACCTTGCCGGTGACGTCCTGGCCTTCGGGATAACGCGAGATGACTTCGTCCCAAGGGTTTTTCTGGGTTTGCTTCATGCCCAGCGACAACTGTTGGCCTTCGGGATCGACGCCCAGGATTCGGACTTCGATCGCGTCGCCGATGTTGACCAATTCGCTGGGGTGATTGACCCGTTTGGTCCATGACATTTCCGAAATGTGGACCAAGCCTTCGATGCCTGGTTCCAGCTTGACGAAGGCACCGTACGACATGACGTTGACGACTTCGCCCTTGAAGTCGGCGTTGACAGGGTACTTCGTTTCGATGTTTTCCCAGGGATTGCGGTCCTTTTGCTTCAGACCCAAAGCAATTTTCTGCTTTTCGCGGTCGATGTGCAGGACTTTGACTTCGATTTCTTGGTCGATCGAAACCATTTCGGTCGGGTGACCGATCCGTTCCCAAGCCATGTCGGTGATGTGCAGCAATCCGTCGATGCCGCCCAGGTCGACGAAGGCACCGAAGTCGGCGATGTTCTTGACGATCCCCTTGCGGATTTGGCCGACTTCCAGCTCTTTCATCAAGTACGCGCGATCTTCTTCGCGTTGACGTTCGATCAGCGAGCGACGGCTGATGACGATGTTTCGGCGCGTGTCGTCGATCTTCAGCACTTCGGCTTGAATCACGCGGCCAATGAAATCGCCGATGTCGCCGGGGCGTCGGATGTCGACTTGTGAACCGGGCAGGAAGACGTTGACGCCGATATCGACCAGCAATCCGCCCTTGATCTTGCGGATGACCGTGCCGGTGACGACTTGGCCTTCGCTGATCTCGCCAATGATCTTTTCCCACTCGATGATCTTCTCAGCTTTATTCTTGCTGAGCGAGATCATGCCGTAAGGATCGTCGGCGGCACCGAGTTCGTCCTCCATCTCTTCGATCAGGACTTTGACGATATCGCCGACCTTAGGCGTTTCTTCGTCGGGGCCCCATTCGCTAACGTTGACGGTACCTTCGCTCTTGAATCCGACGTCGATCAGGACCCATTCGTCATTGATTTCGACGATCTTTCCGTCGACGATTTCGCCTTGCGCGTAATCCTGTTGATCTTGCTGCAGGTACTCAAGCAGCCAATCCTCAGCTTCTGCTTCGGGGGCGAGAACCTCCAATTCGGCTAGGATATCTTCATCGTCGAGGTTTCGGATAAGGTTGCGGTTGACCATATTTCTGTGTGCGTTCCGGTGGTTTGAGCGGGTTCGGTTGAGACGGACGACCAGGGTCGCCGAAGCGGCTCGGGGTGGTTAGAGAGCGGAATAAAACGGGTCGTCGCCTGGCAGCAGTGCCAGCGCCTAGTCGCGTAAGGTATCAAAGCGGAAAAAACGTCACAACAGCTAACAACGCAGTTTCACGGCAAAGTTGGTCGGCTTCCCCCTGTTCGACGATGTCCTGCGGTTTTTAAATCGTTATTTCGTAATCGTTTACTTCGCTCTCCCTCGGAAGAGCAGAGCGTCAGCGCTGAGAGGGGGTTCAGTGCTTGAATCTTCCCCTCGCTTAGGCTCAGGTCCACTTTGGAAAGAAGGGTGAGGTAAAAACCGCACGACGAACCACGCCTGCGGACACCGTCTCACGCGGGCTTTTGGGCGGATTCGGTTTCAGTGTCGAGCGTTTCGGATGCGACCTTTGTGCAAGCCGGCTGCGATATGGCCGTGTTTTGACCGGCGGTGACCGGTCTGCTGACCTATCCCGTAGACCGGGCGGCGTGGTTGTGAAAAGATGCTGGGCTGTTTCGCCGCGCTCTCTTGGACTGAAAAACTTCGATGGCCCAAACTTTTCCACTTCGCATTGCCCTTGGCGGCGACCACGCTGGATTTCCGCTCAAAGAAGTCGTGGCTGCTCGGCTGGGACGCCAAGTTACTCAGGTGCTCGACTGTGGGACCGACAGTGCTGCGAGCTGCGATTACCCTGATTTCGCGATCGCCGTGGCCCGCGAGATCATCCAGGGACGAGCCGACCGCGGCATCGTGATCTGTGGTTCGGGGGTCGGCGTCAGCGTCGCGGCGAATAAAATTCCCGGCATTCGAGCAGCGATTTGCCACGATACTTATTCGGCTCACCAGGGCGTCGAGCACGATGACATGAACGTGCTTTGCATTGGCGGCCGAATCATCGGATCCGAATTGGCATTCGCGATCATCGACAGCTTTCTGGCGGCGAAGTACGAACCGCAAGAACGACACCAACGCCGACTGGACCAAGTGCTTGAAATCGAGCGACTGGGGCTTGGAATTCTGTAGGTTCGGCGGAATCGGTACGTGTTAAAACAGTTTCGACAGGTCGCTGGTCAGCTTGCCGGCTTGATGGCTGAGCGCGGCGTTTAGCAATTCAATTGCGACTCGTGATTCCAGGGTCACGCCTGCTCGCACACCGACGCAAGGATCGTGGCGGCCTTTTTCAAGTTCAAAATCGATCTCGTCCAAGTTCTTTCGCACCGATTGCTGTGCGATGTTGATGGTCGACGTCGGCTTGAATCCCACTCGCAAGACCAGCGGCATTCCGGTGGTCACGCCGCCCAGCAATCCGCCGTGCGTGTTGCTGGTGTAGCCGCCCGAGCGGATTGGGTCGTTGTTCTGGCTGCCCAGTCGCTCGACCACGTCAAAGCCCGCGCCGACTTCGCAGGACTGGACGGCATTGAGCCCACCAAGTGCGCCCATCAGCCGGACTTTCAGACTTTGGTACAGCGGATCGCCCAACAGCGGCGGCACGTTGACCGCGACTACTTCGACGGCCGCGCCTAGCGAATCGCCACGTTTTCGAGTCTCCTTGATCAGCTCGCCCGCTTCGCTGGCAAAGCCCGCGTCGACCGACGGGATCTCGGCCGACTCGATTTCGGCAAGCGTCGCGTCGATCATCTCGCGACTGATCCGCGGCGTCGGCGACTGGTTGAATCGATCGGCCAGACTAACCTTTGCCTTCAGCGGACCGACTTGCGAGATCGACGAGACAAGGACCGTACCGAATTTTTCTTGCAGCAAGATGCGGGCAATCGAACCGCCGATCACGTCCGTGATCGTGGCTCGGTAACTTGATCGCCCGCCACCGCGAACGTCGACATGACCGGCTGATTTGTGAAACTTGACCAAGTCCGTGTGCCCCGGCCGCACTTCGCCCGTCGGACCGGTGAACTGGGTGTAGTCGCCCGACTTCTTACTGGTCGACAGCACGATCGCCGCGATCGGTTCGCCCGTCGTGTAGCCCTCTTCGAACCCTTCGGTGTCGAACGTGCCGCCATCGACGGTGGCCGACAAGGTTGAACCGCCCAGCAGCTTGTCGTGATCGTCCTGGTAGAGCCCCGCCAGGAAGATCACCTTGTCTTTTTCGTTTCGCGGAGTGCCGTGCTTGTTGCCGCCGGGGCGACGGCGATCCAGGAACGCTTGCACGTCCGACCGACGGATGTATTGTCCGGGTGGGCACCCCATCACGATTGTCGTCACGGCCGGCCCGTGTGATTCGCCCGCGCCAGCGACGCTGTAGAACGGCCCGCCAAGAATTTCCATCGATGTCAGTTCCTAGGATCGAAAAATCGGCTCGCCCGTTTCGGGCGAACCTACCTTAACTATCAAACCTTACTTCAGGTCATCCAGCAATCGGCCGACGTACTCACCGCCGCGTGCCGGCGACGACTTGGCCTTACGCGGCAACTCGACCAACTGCGACTTTTCGTCCTTGTCCAAGCCTGCGTTCATGTCCAGCGAGTTCAGCGCCGCAATCGGGGCGTAGGTACCGTACTGGCCGGCGTTGGCAAGTTCCGATAGCCGAGCAACCGCAGCATCGCGATCGCTTGGCGAATTGAGCAGTCCGTCACAGGCGGCGATCGCGACGCTTGGCGAATCGTCGTTCATCGCATCTGTCAAAGCCGCGTTTCGATCTTCGCTCGAATCCCGAATTGCCAGCCCGCGAACCGCCCACCAACGCACAATTGGGTCCGCATCAGCGATCAAGCCGATCAGTTCTTCGTTTGACCAACCGTTTTTCGCGTCCATCGCCATGAACGCCAGTTCGGCAATCTTGGCAAAATCGACATGCTGTTGCGACCAAGTTCGCGGAGCCACTTCGCCAGCCAAGCGATGCATTTCCGCTTCGGGAACCAGACCGATGTCACCGGTTTCGATCATGTGCTGCTTGATCGCCGACCGCATTTTCTCGACTCGAGCCGCGTTTTCAGGAAGTTCGGCAATGTTGATCGTTTCGTCGGGGTCGCTTTCCAGGTCGAACAATTCTTCGACGGGCTTGCGCATCCAGAACTTGGCTTGCACCTCGTTCAATTCGCCAGCATCAAACATGCGTTTCCAAACTTGCGTCGTTGGCGTTTCGAACATGTACGAAACGTGTTTCAGGTAAGGCCGCTCGGGATAAAAGTGACGCATGTAAACGTACCGACCGTCGGTGCATGACCGGACCATGTCGATCCGCTCGTCCATCCGCCCGCGAAATCCAAACAGGTATTCTTTTGCTTCGCCCATTTGCTGGCCCGCGAATGCGACGCCCTGCATGTTGGCAGGGACTTCGCCGCCCGCCAAGCTGATCGCCGTCGGTGCTAGGTCGACAAAGGCGACCAGTCGCTCGGACCATCCGCCGGGGACATAGTCAGCCGGAGCCAGGTCTTTGAATTTCTCGGGGACGTGTAGCACCATCGGAACTCGCAGGCCCGAATCGAATGGCCAACGCTTGCTGCGAGGCATGCCGGATCCGTGGTCGCCGTAGTAGAAAACGATCGTCGAATCGGCCAAGCCGTCTTTCTCTAACTGCTGCAGCACGCGGCCGACGTCGCCGTCCATCTGGGTGACCTTGTCGTAATACTGTGCCCAGTCGCGGCGTACTTCGGGAGTATCCGGATGATACGACGGCAGCGGTGCTTTGGCGGGATCGTGAACGGGCGTGTGAGGCCGGATGCGAATCTTGCTTTCGTGGCTAACCGTGAAATTGAAGATCGAAAAGAACGGCGTTTCTTTGTCGGGCCGGTTGCGCCAGTGTGCTTTCTTGCTGGAATCATTCCAACCAACCGTGTCATCCTTGATGTTGAAGTTGTAATCCGTTTTGCTGTTATTGGTGCAGTAATATCCCGCTTCACGCAGGACCTGCGGATACAGCTTCATGCCGTCCGGAAGCTTGACCCCACTGCGCATGTGCTGACCGCCCAGCGACGGCGCATACATTCCGCTGATGATCGTCGTCCGCGCCGGTGCGCATACGGGTGCGTTGGACCAACAGGTTCGGTAGCGAAGCGATTTTTCCGCCAGCGCATCGATGTTGGGCGTGTCGGCATAAGTGTCGCCATAGCAACCGATCTCGGGCCCATTATCTTCGCTGGTGATCCACAGAATATTGGGACGCTGGGCAGCTTGAGCTTGAGCTTGAGTGATTGCGATGGTGAAGATCGCAAGTGTTCGAAAGAGACATTTCATGGCGGGGCCGTTCGGGGGAGTATAAATGGACCGATTTCACGACGGTTCGAGTCACATACGATTCCCAATGTACTCCATTGCGCGGCTGAATTTGTCATCGGTTTCGATTACAATCAACGTCCCTCCCACAACTGATCCCAGGAACCTCGCACCATGTCCGAAACGAAACCCTCACGCCGTCAATTCATTCAAACCGGAGCCGCGGTCGCCGCAGTGGGTTCTGTCGTCACCGAAGCCGCACCGACGAGCGCCGCCGACGCCAACAGCAAGTTTCGAATCGGTTTTATCGGCCCCGGTGGACGCGGTTTCGGTGCTCACGTCAAGACGCTGACGAAGCTGCAAGTCGAGGGACGACCAATCAATCTGGTTGCCGTTTGCGATGTCTACAACGAACACCGCGATCGCGCCGCCAAACACATCGAAAAAGCTACCGGAACGGCGCCGACGAAGTACGAAGACTACCTCGACATGATCGCCAAGGAAGACTTGGATGCGGTTGTCATCGGTACGCCGGATCACTGGCACGCCAAGCAAACCATCGATTCGCTCAACGCCGGTTTGCATGTTTATTGCGAAAAGCCGATGACCAAGACGGCTGACGAAGCGCTCGAAGTCTTGAGTGTCTGGAAAAAGTCCGGACAGGTGATGCAGGTCGGCGTTCAATCGACCAGTCTGCCAGTTTGGAACGAAGTCAATTCACTGCTGACCGGCGGCAAGCTTGGCAAAGTCTTGATGTACCAAACCGAGTTCTTCCGCAACTCGGCTCAAGGCCAATGGCGATACTACAAGCTTGAACCCGGCATGACGCCAAAGAACATCAACTGGAAAAAATGGCTGGGCGTGGAAGAAGGCTTGGCCGAGTACCAAGACTTTGACCGCGAAGTCTACAAGCAATGGCGCCGATTCTGGCCGTTCGGTTCGGGCATGTTCACGGACCTGTTCGTACACCGAACAACGTCAATGTTGAAGGCAACCGGACTGCGTTTCCCCGGCCGAGTCGTTGGTGCCGGCGGCATCTACGTGGAATACGACGGACGCCAAGTGCCGGACGTGGCCACCGTCGTGGCGGACTTTAACGAAGGTGTTCAAGGCTTGGTCACCGCAACGATGGCTTGCGAAGAAACGCCGATCAAACAAGCGATTCGCGGACACCATGGGTCGTTCGTCTTCGGCAATGGCGAACAGTTTGACGGGTTCGATTTCGTTCCCGAGCGATCACAAGTGACTCGCAACAGCAAACTGACCAACGAACGAATCACAACCGAATCAGTAAAGGACACGACGTACGCACACTTTTCGAACTGGGTCGACGCGATGGAAGCCAACGACCCATCGCTGTGCAACAACGACCCGCTGCTCGGTGCGGCCGCGATCGCAACGGTCATCTTGGGTGCCAAGAGTTACCGCGAAGGCAAGGTGTTCATGATCGATCCTGATGAATTGCGAATCCACGAAGCCGATTCGTCGTGGGCCACCGGATGGGAAGAACGTTCCAAGAAACGGATGTCAGCGAAGCATATCCCCGGATGGACGGCCGGCGACGCGGGCAGCACGCTGGAAGAACCCGACTACATGAAGCTGGGCGGCCCGTGGATCGACGGCAAAGACCCTGCGTCGTAGGTCGGCATGTCGGAGGTCGGCATAACGTGACGCGACCGACGTGAATGACAGCGTCGGTCACGGTTGATTTAGGAACGAGCGGAATATTGATTCCGCAGTGGATGAGGCAACGAACCCCCAGCTCAGGGACTTGTCGCCTCGTCCACTCCATCCGAATCAAACACCTCTTCGGTGTGAAGTCGTGTCAGCGACTTACATTGGCCGCTTTGGCGGAGTTTGCTTCATGTGGGCATAACCTTTGGCCGTCATCATTCGGCCTCGGCGAGTTCGCACGATCAACTCGCTGCGCAACAGGAACGGTTCCACTTCGTCTTCCAACGTGTCACCGCTGACGTTCATCGTGTGCGCGATCGCTTCTAGGCCAGCCGGACCACCTACGAAGACTCGCATGAGCGTGTCCAAGTAGCCGCGGTCTTGCTTGTCCAAACCCAACACATCGATGCCGATCATGTCGAGCGCCGCTGTTGCGATCGGGCCGGTCACTTTACCGTCGGCTTTGCTTTGCGAGTAATCGCGGACCCACAACAATCGGTTGTTTGCCAATCGCGGCGTCCGGCGACTTCGCCCGGCAATCACCGCAGCCGATTCGTCGTCGATCGGCATGTTCAGTTTGATCGAATTGCGCCGCACGATTTCGCACAATTCATTGTCCGCGTACCAGCCAAGGTGTTCGCGAATTTGAAATCGATCACGCAGCGGCGCGCTCAACATGCCCGCGCGCGTCGTCGCACCGATCAGTGTGAACGGACGCAGTTCGTAGTTCAGCGTTCGAGCGCTGACGCCTTCGCCCAAGACGATGTCGATGCGAAAATCCTCCATCGCGGTGTACAAGTATTCTTCGACCGCTTTCGGCACGCGGTGAATCTCGTCGATGAACAACACGCTGCCTTCGGACAGATTCGTCAGGTATGGCAACAAGTCCTTGGGCGCTTTCAACCCAGCTCCGTTAGCCATCTGGACCACCGTTCCCATTTCGGCTGGGATGACGGTCGCGAACGTCGTCTTGCCCAGTCCCGGCGGCCCATCGAACAGAATATGGCCGAGAGACTCGCCGCGTTTCTGGGCTGCTTCGATCGCAATCTTCAGCCGTTCCATGACATCACGCTGGCCGACCATTTCGTGCATGCGTTTGGGGCGCAGCGAAGTGTCGGGCGTATTATCGCCGGACCCCGCCCCGGGCTGACCGCCGCTGGGCGGCGATCCCGATCCATCGTCGGCAAGTTTTTCAGGATCGGATTGTTGGTAAACTGCTTCGCGTGCCATCGAGTGCTCACTCCGTTCATGTTCTCGTGGTGCCGCGACTCCGCTCGCGGGCATCCGAACAGCTTAACTGTTCAGCTTAACTGTTTAGCGTCTGCGAACGGGGTCGCAGGGCCACCTTGTTTTACCGTCTTCCCCAGTCTACGCGAACCTCAAACGCGATGAAAATTACAGCACCGCCGACAACGGACGCCCATTGGCGTGGTTTTACGCCGATGGCCGACTTTGACCCGATCATTGCTCGCGAAGGCGAAGGGTGCTGGTTGACGACGACCGATGGCCGCCGGATTTTCGATGGCGTATCGAGTCTGTGGTGCAACGTCCACGGCCACCGTCACCCGAAAATCGACGCTGCGGTTCGCGACCAGCTCGACCGGGTCGCGCACGTGACGACGCTGGGAATGTCGTGCGAAACGACCGAAGAACTGGCGATTCGGCTCGCCGAAATCACTCCGGGCGACCTCGGGCACACGTTCTTTAGCAGTGACGGATCGTCCGCCGTCGAAGCGGCTCTGAAGATGGCGTTCCAGTACTGGCAACAGTGCCAGATGCCGTATCCCCAAAAGACTCAGTTTCTGGCCCTCGGGTCGGCCTACCACGGCGATACGACCGGCGCGGTCTCGCTGGGCGGCATCAAGTACTTTCACCAGTTGTTCGCTCCGATCCTGTTTTCGCCCATCCGTGGCCCCATACCGTGTACCTACCGGGTGCCCGACGACGTGGATCCGCTGACGCACTATGCCAGCCAGATTGAAACACTGCTCAACCAGCACCACGACCAGCTTGCCGCCGTCGTGATCGAACCGCTGGTCCAGGGGGCCGCCGGCATGATCACGCACCCAGTCGGTTTTCTGGCCGCGGTCCGTGAAATGTGCGATCGCTACAACGTGCTGATGATCGCCGACGAAGTGGCGGTTGGTTTCGGACGCACCGGGCGACTGTTTGCCAGCGAACACGAATCGGTAACGCCCGACATCATGTGCATGGGCAAAGGACTGACCGGCGGATACTTGCCCATGGCCGCGACGACCGCACGGCCTCATGTCTTCGACGCGTTCTTGGCACCAGCGACAGATTCGAAACAGTTCTTTCATGGGCACACGTTCGGCGGCAATCCGCTGGCTGCGGCCGCGGCACTGGCTTCGATCGACCTGTTCGAAGAAACCGATCTGGTCGAGTCCGCCGAAGCCAAAGGTGATTACCTGCGCAATCGCATCAGCGAGCTGTCCGATCACGCCAACATCGGTGACATCCGCGGCCGCGGTTTGATGGTCGGCATCGAAATTGTTGCCGACCGCAAAACGAAAGCGTCGCTGGATCCGAGTCAGCAAGTCGGCCGCAAAGTCTGCCAAGCGGCAATGGAACGCGGCGTCTGGATTCGGCCGCTAACGGATGTCATCGTCGCCATGCCGCCGCTAGTGGCGACCCATGACGAACTCGACATTTTGGCCGACGCAATCATCGAATCGATCCACCAAGTCGTTTGACGACGACGGAGCCTGAGCCCATGAGCGACAACGAATCCGAGCCGATCGACGTCAGCGACCCAGCGATCATCGCCAAGTACGAACCGTACCTACGGATGCTCGCGCGAACCAGCGCGCGGAAAGCCTATCAAGCGAAAGTTGGTGCGTCCGATATGGTCCAGCAAGTGATGATGCAGGCCGTCCAGGGACTCGGCGGTTTTCGCGGCGGCACCGAAGCCGAATTTCGTGGCTGGCTGCGCCAGATTCTTGCCCACCATCTTTGCCATCTCGATCGTGACATGCACCGCGACAAACGCGATGTCCGTCGCGAGCAGTCGATGGAACAAAAGCTGGCCCAAAGCTCGCTGCGGCTCGAAGGACTGCTCGCTGGCGATTCCCCCACGCCCAGCCAAAACGTGATGATCGGCGAGCACATTTTAAAACTCTCGGACGCCGTCGAGCGATTGCCAGCGGCCCAAGCCGAAGCGATCCGGTTGCATTATCTCGAAGGCATGAAGTTGTCCGAAGTCGCACAGCAGATGGACAAGACCACCGGAGCGATCGCCGGACTGATGCACCGAGGCATGAAGACGCTCAGAGAACAACTGGGTTAGTTTTCGCCCGTAGCCGGTTTTGCGTGACAGGTTTCGTGAGTTCCGCCACAGCGTTAAAACCATGGCTCCTTTCAGTTCTCTGGCTCCTAATCCTTGACCCCTACCGTGATGATCCGTACCCGCTTTGCCCCTTCGCCAACTGGTTACCTGCACATTGGCGGCGTTCGATCGGCCCTTTTCAACTGGTTGCTGGCTCGCCAATCGGGCGGGAAATTCATCTTGCGGATCGATGATACCGACGCGGGACGTAACGTCGCCGATGCGTTGCAGCCGATCTTGGACGGTTTCAAATGGCTGGGCATGGACTGGGACGAAGGCCCCGAAGTCGGCGGGCCACACGAACCGTATTACCAATCCCAGCGAGGCGACCTGCACAAAGCCGCCGCCGCAAAACTGCTCGCCTCTGGCCACGCCTATCGTGATTATTCGCGGCCCGATGAACTACAGGCATTGCGAGAAGAAGCCGAAAAGAACCGCACCAACTTCATCTACGACCGCCGCTGGATGGCCGAAGACGATGCCGCGGCCAAAGCTTTCGAAGCCGAGGGCCGAACCGCAACCGTGCGTCTGAAAATGCCTCGCGAAGGCCAGTGCGTGATCAACGACTTGGTCCGCGGCGAAGTCGTCGTGGAATGGGCAAGCGAACAGGATCACGTGATCCAGCGAGCCGACGGCAGTTGCCTGTACCACTTGGCAACCGTGGTGGACGATCACGATCTGCAAATCTCGCACGTCGTCCGCGCCGAAGAACACTTGCCCAATACGCCACGACAGATCTTCATCCTGGAATCGCTGGGCTATCCCCGACCCGAATACGCACACTTGCCGTACGTCGCCGAGCCCGGTGGATCTGCGAAACTTAGCAAGCGAAAACTCGCGAAATACGAAAAGAACAAAGACTTTGCACAATTGCTTGGCCAAGGCCGCAGGATCGCCGAGCGTTGCAACATTCCCGCCGAAGCCGAAACGTTTAGCCCCGTCATCATCGATTTCTATCGCGAGATCGGATTTGATCCCGAGGCAATCTTGAATTATTTGATGTTGCTTGGCTGGTCGCTTGATGGTGAGACCGAAAAGTTCACCGTCGACGAAATGATCAAGCACTTCACGCTCGATCGCGTCAACAAAGCCCCTGCGTCTTTCGACCCTCGCAAGTTAACGTCATTCCAAGGCGACTACTTCGCCGCTTTGCCGGTTGAAACCCGCTTGGCTCGCGTCCGACCGTTCGCCGAAGCCGCCGGCTTGTTGAAAGACGCTGGTGCCGACGAGAAGCTACGGCTGATTGTCGAAGGGGCCGGCGATCGATTGAAAATGGCCGGTGATATTTTGAACTTTGACTACTGTTTTCTGGACGCTTTCGATTTCGATAACAAAGCGTTCAACAAACGAATTTGCAAACCCGAAAAGGCTCGTGATTTGCTTGCCGGTTTCCGCGATGCGATCCGCGGCGGCGAGACTTGGTCGACGGCCGAAGAAGCTGATAAGACCGTTCACGATTTTTGCGATTCAGCAGGCGTCGAATTGGCTGACATCATCCACGCACTGCGCGTCGCGGCGACAGGAACGCCCGCAGGATTCGGGATGTTTGAAACGCTGGCAATCATCGGTCACGACAAAGTGGCCGAACGGATCGATCGGGCACTCCAGGCCGCCGCGACAATCTGTGCTGGTGCATGAAGCACTTGATCCGCCTAGAATCGAAGGGTTGTTTCCCGCCTAAATAAGTCAAAGCCATGAACGTATCTTGCAAACGTTGGTCATCGCTGGCCACCATTGTTGTTTCCGCCCTAGGAGTTTTCGGTTGCAGCAAGAGCACGGAAATACCACTCGCGTTTGAGCCCAATCTGGTTCACACGATGAAGTATCAAATCCAAAAAGACGTTTCGATGGATCAGGCGTCGAAAGATGCGTTCTGGTTGGCGACAACGATGTTCGGGACACCGATGGATCCCAAGCTTCCCGATATGGTCGCCGAAGACGAAGACTTGGCGGCGCTGGTGTCGATGGAAAACCTGACTCGCGCATCGGGCCCGGCCACCGCCGAAGGTCGCGGGCTGTTCCAAAAACACTGTGTGGTTTGCCACGGCGTTTCGGGTGACGGTCGTGGACCGACCGGCGCGATCCAAGTGCCGTACCCACGCGATTACCGCATGGGCGTGTTCAAGTTCAAATCGACTCCGCGTGGTGTAAAGCCGACCAAGAACGACCTCGCCAAGCTGATTCGCCATGGCATCGGCGGCACAGCAATGGTGAAGATTCCCGAACTGACCGATGACGATATCGACGCGCTCGTGGACTATGTCATCTACCTTTCATGGCGAGGCGAACTGGAACGCCAGGCCATCGATGGAGCGATGTTTGACGGAATCATTGAAGACGGCGGCCGCATCATCAATGCTGAATTCGCCGAGAAAATCCGCAGTGACGAATCACTGAAGAAATTGCTGGAAGAGGCTGCTGACGCGGACGAGGAATCGCTGTCCGACGACGTCAAAGCACAGTTGGAGTTATACGAGCAGTACGACGAGGACTGGGGCTATGCTGAAGAATACGTCGCCGACATTGCGGACGCGTGGCTGGAAGCCGACGACGAAGTGTTGGAAGTTCCTGAGCCGCCGACCGGTTTTCCGCTGGCCGAGAACTATCAGGATGTCGTTGATTTGTCACACGGCGATCAAGCCGCTGCGTTTAAGGCGTCGGTCGAACGAGGCCAGCAGTTGTTTGTCGGTAAGTTGGCGGCTTGCAACAAATGCCACGGCGACAATGGATTGGGCAACGGGCAAACGACGGACTACGACGACTGGACCAAAGACTGGACAACCCGTGCCGGGCTGAAACCCGAAGACCGCGACGCGTTGATCCCCATGATGGCTCGCGGAGCTTTCGAACCTCGTAACGCGTTGCCGCGAAACTTTGCCGAAGGCACCTTCCGGGGCGGTGCGTCGTCCGAGGAACTGTTTCGCCGAATCACCCAAGGCATCGACGGGACTCCGATGCCAGCAGTCACGTTTGTCGATGGTGAATTTGAGCAAGACGACGTCTGGAATCTGATCAATTTCATCCGAACGCTGCAAACGCCCGAGTCGGCAGCAATGTAATTCGCTTCGGTTCGCTTCGGCTGGGCGTTGCACGGTTGATTCGCTAATCTTGGGGCGTTCCTCATTGACCGAATCACCGAAGCGAACCCGATGACCGATACTCCCGAAGTCCGCGAATCCAAGAATTTCATCGAACAAGCCATCGAAGCCGACTTGGCGTCGGGACGGTTCGAAGGTGTCTTTACGCGTTTCCCGCCCGAGCCCAATGGCTATCTGCATATCGGGCACGCGAAGAGCATTTGCCTGAACTTTGGTCTGGCAAAGACCTACGGCGGCACCTGCAATCTGCGTTTCGACGACACGAATCCTGTCAAAGAGGATGTCGAGTATGTCGACTCGATCATGGAGGACATCCGGTGGCTTGGCTTCGAGTGGGACAATCTGCACTTTGCCAGCGACTACTTTGACCAGCTCTATACTTGGGCCGGAAAACTAATCACCGAGGGCCATGCGTACGTCTGTGACTTGTCGGCGGAGGAAACTCGCGAGTACCGCGGTTCGCTAACCGCGCCGGGACGCAACAGCCCCCACCGCGACCGATCGGTCGAGGAAAACCTGAAACTTTTTCGCGGCATGCGAGATGGCGAGTTCCCCGATGGTGCCCGCACGCTGCGTGCAAAGATCGACATGGCGTCGCCGAACATCAACATGCGTGATCCGGTGATGTACCGCATCTTGCGTGCGACCCACCATCGAACTGCCGACAAATGGTGCATCTACCCCACTTATGACTGGACGCACGGTCAAAGCGATTCGATCGAAGGAGTCTCGTTTTCAATCTGCACGCTTGAGTTCGAAAACCATCGCCCGCTTTACAACTGGTACTGCGAAAAACTTGGCATTCACAATCCGCGACAAATCGAGTTCGCGAAATTGAAGCTCAGCACGCTGATGATGGGCAAGCGTCACATGCTGCGGATGGTCAAAGAAGGATTCGTCAGTGGCTGGGATGATCCACGCATGCCGACAATCCGCGGTTACCGCCGTCGCGGCTATACGCCGGAATCGCTGCGTAATTTTTGTGCCGACATTGGAATCGCAAAGTTCCCCGGCACGATCGATGTTATCCGTCTAGAAAACGCGGTTCGCGATCATTTGAACGAAGCCGCATCACGGCGGATGGCGGTGCTGGATCCGTTGAAGTTGACGATCACGAATTGGCCCGACGGTCATGTCGAGATGACCGAAGCGACCAATAACCCGCAAGATCCGTCGGCGGGAAGTCGCCAATTGGCATTCTCGGGTTCGATGTGGATCGAACAAGAAGATTTCCGCGAAGAAGCACCTCGCAAGTTTTTTCGCCTGAAAAAAGGCGGCGCCGTTCGGCTGCGTGCCGGGTACATCGTGGATTGTCATGACGTCGTCAAAGACGCTGACGGAAATGTGATCGAAGTCCTATGCACGTACGATCCCGAGTCGAAGTCTGGCGAAGACACGTCAGGCCGAAAAGTCAAAGGCACGATCCACTGGGTCGACGCGACCCATAGCAAGGAAGTCGAAGTCCGTTTGTACGATCGCTTGTTTACGGTCGAAGATCCCAGCGTTTGCGACGAGGGAGAGACGTTCGTCGATCACTTGAATCCCGATTCGCTAACCGTGATCAAAGCGCACGTCGAACCAGAATTGGCCGAAACGCCGGTCGGTGAACGAGTGCAGTTCGAGCGACTCGGGTACTTCATCGTTGACGAAGACAGCACGCCCGACAAACGTGTCTTCAATCGCATCGTCACACTGCGAGATACGTGGGGCAAGATGGAAGCGAAGGGAAAAACGGAGTAGCCATAACGCCCGGCTGGCTGTTCTTGCCGTGTTGAACACAAGTCGTGATAAAAAGTGAGGGCGGGCGTTTCTCCAAACGCCCGCCCTCGCCGTCCTTGATCTTTTCGAAACTGAACTTAGCTGTTGCTTAGTTCGGCTTCACTTACTTCTTCGCTGTCATCAGCGGCACCACTTTCTGGTTCAAGTGGTCCTGCGTATCCGCCAGCTTCCAATACTTTTTGCTTAATCTCTTCTGCGATTTCCGTGTTTTCGATCAGGAAGTTACGAGCCTTTTCCTTGCCTTGACCCAAGTAAGTATCACCGTACTTGAACCACGAACCGCTGCGGTCGACTACCTTATGGGTTGCCCCCAAGTCGAGCAAGTCACCTTCGTAACTGATTCCGTTGGTGTGCATCATATCGAACTCGGCGATGCGGAATGGCGGTGCGACTTTGTTCTTTACAATTTTCGCTTTCACACGTTGGCCAACCTGTTCTTCGCCGTCTTTGAGTGCGCCGATGCGTCGAACATCGATTCGGCACGAGCAGTAAAACTTCAGTGCGCGACCACCGGGCGTTGTTTCGGGACTGCCGAACATGACGCCGATTTTTTCACGAATTTGATTGATGAAGATCACGGTGCATTTGCTCTTTGAAATCGCACCGGTCAACTTCCGCATCGATTGGCTCATCAATCGAGCTTGCAGGCCAACGTGACTGTCGCCGATCTCGCCTTCAAGTTCTTTTCGCGGCACTAAGGCAGCAACCGAGTCAACGATGATGACGTCGACCGCGTTGCTCTTGACCAGCATCTCGCAGATCTGCATCGCTTCTTCGCCACAACTCGGTTGGCTGACCAACAGCGTATCTAGATCGACGCCAAGCTTTTTCGCCCAGCTCGGATCGAACGCGTGTTCGGCGTCGATGATCGCAGCGATGCCGCCCATCTTTTGGGCTTCCGCACCGATGTGAAGAGCCAGCGTTGTTTTACCGCTCGATTCCGGACCGAACACTTCGATCATCCGACCACGCGGCACGCCTTGGCCGCCCAGGGCCATGTCAAGCGACAAGCTGCCGGTGCGAATGCCTTCGATGTCCAAGTGATGCGAAGCCCCAAGCGGCATGATCGCACCGTCGCCGAAAGCCTTGTCGATTTGTTCCAGAGTCGTTTTCAGACCCGGCTCGCGAGCCAGAATCTCTTTCAGAGCTGGATCAATTTTGGGTTTGCTCGATTCTGCGGTTTTCTTTTTGGCTGCCATTTCCCTAGTCCCTTATCCCGAAAAATTGGAAAGATGCCACCGATGGAGTTGGACAAGCGGCCAAGCGATCAGTGAACGTGTTTATAGTACCGGTTGTTCAGCAACTGGGCAACTCAAAGTGATGACGTTTCCTTTGCTGAACACTATTAGTATCTGATACCGCTGTGACACGTCTGGTCACGGGGCTGTGTTTCGCCAAGGAATTTCTTCGTCGGGGGGCAATGGCAACTGCCCATGTTTGGTGAGTCGATCGAGCTCTTTATACCGAATTTCAACCAATTCGCTGATCTCGTCGAACATTTCCCTGACGGCGTCTTCAACGATCTTGTCGACGTCGGATTCTCGGATTCGAACGCCTGGCTGGATCAGTCGCTCAATCACGGTGGTGTCCCGCAGTCGACTACGAAACAGTTTTTCGATGCGTGGATCGGTTGAAATCTCGACATGATCAAACTCGTGCCGCACCAATTGGTTGTCCCAGAATCCGTCGGTATTGGGGCGGTTTTCAAACCAGATGACGTGGCTAGTTTGCCACCGAACGTCTCTAAACCGAACTCGAATGACGATTTTGCTGCCAAGGACTCGCCAGTCGGACTTACTGCGGAAATGATAGATCAGCCGGTAACGGGTTTCCCCCGTAATTCGTGGGCCACCCGATGACTGGCGAGAGGGTGGGCGGGTGCCGGATTCAAAGCTGACGTTGCCTTGTTTGATCCATGCCGCGATTTTTTCGGGGGGCTTCGGCAGCGACGAAACCTTGATTGGCGTGATTTCGGCTGAACCTGCGTCCGCCATTCCGGCGGCGAATAAGACAACGGCCACTAGCAGCACAAATAAGCCACGATCGCCGGCCGGTCGTCTAGATCGGTCTTTACACTTCGCGGGCGTCAGTGCTAACGGTAGAACGTCCGAGACGTTTTCGGGACGACTGCGGACAAAAAACGGTTTCGTTCGATGCACTCGCCAGAGAGAGAAGACGATGGGATTGTGGATGTCCATGGCGTCACTTTTGTTAATCGGAATCACACCCGGTTCGGATGCAGATTCGCCGGCGTCGGTGCAGCAAACGGTTGACCTGATTGAACTGAACCACTTTGTCGACGACGAGGGTCGCGAAGTCTTTCGCCAACTCGTTTTCTATGATTGGTCGAAAACTCACCGTCGCTTTCATGTCCGAGCTTGGCGATTGGTCAAAAATGACAACCAATTGCCGACGCGTCATTGGAGCCCCGACCGTCATCAGTGTAGATGGTACGACGGCGGTTTGCGAAGACAAGTCTCGGCGCCGCACATGCGAGAAACGTGGACTCAGCAAGACCCCGAACGCGTCAATCGCAAGCTACTGCCAGAGGACGAGCGTGTGCCGCTGTTTGAACCACGTATCGCCGCGAAACCAGAATGATCGAATGACATTACCGGGCTAGGACTTGACCGATCCCATCATGCGATCGAAGAACTTCTTGGTGTGATCGAGCATGTCGTCGTACGGAATCGACTCGACATCTTCGCCGATCAGTTCGACTTCCATCGGTCCGTCGTAACCATGTTTGGCAAGCGTTTCGAAGATCGTCTGCAAGGGCACCGAACCTTCGCCCAGTAAGCACCGATTCATCTCACCGATTGGCGAGTGTTTGCCGTCGCCAAACTGTACCAAGTGCAAATGTGGAATCACGTCGGGCAACCACCCCATCACTTCTTCGTCCATGCCAACGTGATAGGTGTCCAGCACTAAGCCCAGGTTCGGGCTTGCAACACGTTCGATGATGTCAAGCGTTGACTGCAGGTCATTGACGAACGACCATTCGTCACCACATCCGGGGTGAATCGGTTCGATCGATAAGCGAACGCCAAAGTCTTCGGCGACGGCTGCGATTTCGTGAAGCGCATCGCAAAACGTTCGCTTGACGTGAGTCCGAATGTGGTTGTTTCGTCCACCGGCAAGCACGACCAACGAGTCGGCTCGCAAATTCGCAGCGTCGCGAACCGCCGCGATGGCATCAAGAACAGCATCGTCAAAAGCGCGACCATCGCTGCCGGTGAAACCGCCAACCCAAGAAAGCGATGTGACTGAAAGAGCCGCGTCGGCGAGCAGTTCGATCGTTCGGTCGACGCCAAAGTCGTCTAGCTTTGGTCGCCAGATCCCGATCCCCGTGAATCCTCTTGCTGCATAGGCTGCAGCGTCCTCTTCAAAGCTCCAACGCAAAGTTGATAGCTGATTGATGGCAAGCGTGTTCATCCGTGGGCTTGGTCTCAGCGAAGAGGTGAGTGTCGATCGTTAGGATCCGGCGAAAAAGTGTCCACCCCTTTTGCCGGGAACCAACCTTCGGGTTGCCGGGAACCAGCCCCTTCGGGTGCTTCGCACAAAACGGGTCGGACACTTGTTTTTCGCTCATTACTTTGGCTGCGGCAGTATCCGCAGGCGAGCCACAAATGTAAAGACTAATCGCGCCGATCACTTCATGTGCGGCAGGCGTCGACCTTGGTTTTTTGCAGCATTGAGTTGCTCGTTCAGTTCGTCGATCGTAACCGGAACGATCGCGATCGTCATCAGGGATTGAGGATCGATTTCGCTGCACGAATTTCGCTTTGCTAGCTGTTCGACTTCTTCTTCAAGCGAGTCTAGCCAAGCAGGAACATCCAGGCCGACGCCGGTTGGATGACGCGTCAGCAATTCCGTTTCTTGTTCAAGTAATTCAAACGCGCCGTTGGATTCACCAAGCTCGGCTTCGTGCATCGCCGGGCCCACCAATGCTCGAATTCGATCGATCGTCATGGGCTGCACGAATCGTTCCGAGATGCGGTCGGCCACCGTCGGCATTCGCATTGCATAGGTTTGTTGCAGTTGACGCATCTTGCTGATGTAGACGTCCGCTTCGCTGCCAATTCGATCGTTCAGGCTTTCACGCCACAGCACGGCCGCATCATCGAGTCCGCTGCGCACTAGCACTTCATGCGCCCACCTCACCGGTTTCAAATTCCATGCGATTCGTTCGTAACGAACTCGCAGACGCAAGAAATCCAAAAACATGTAAACCAAGTCGCCACGATCACTCTGTGTGGTCGTGCTGTTGTAGTCCAGGTACTCGGCGTGGTGGTCGATCAGCGTTTCGTAAACCAACGTGATCGGTCGCTCGACGTCCTTGATTTGCACAAGGCCGTTTTCAAGATCTTTGAACAGTTGCGTTTCGCTGAAATGAGTTTCGCCTTCTTCGAGTGCACGCTGCAACCACGCACCGACGCCTTGATGCAGGATCGCCCGCACGTTGCCAAGTTGCAAAAAGGTTTGGGTGAAGATCGGGTCGCCGTACTTCTTGATGAACGCGACCAACGACTCCCACTTTCGAGAATCGGAAACCGATTCAAGCGGCGACAAGCGAAGCGTCTGGCTGTGTGCAAGCCAGCTCGCCAGCATCGTTTCGGTCAATCGTTCCAATAGCGGAATCAGTGTTTCTGCGATCTCGCGTTCGCTTTGTTTCGATTTTTGCTCGGCACCGTCAACGCTATGCCGAGTTGACTCGACCAGCGATGCGACCAGTGATCGGAATCCCGTCTTGAACAACCCGTCAAATTCAGTAACCGCACCGACGCCGATCGGATTTTGCTGTTCCATTTCTCGGGCCGTTTCGATCAATCGACACGTTTCAGTGATCAGTCCGCGGCGTGGCAGCCAGTGCATCAGGTGACGCAGCACTCGTTGTCGCAAACGGGCAACGTAGATCTTGACGGGGTCGCCGCCGCGCGAAAGCGGAATGTACAGCATGTTTTTGTCGCGAATTGCCTCGACAAAATCGGGGAACAACGCTCGCGCTTTGGCCTGATCGCTTGCGATCAGGGCCGCGTACATGTGGACGGCCTGAGCATCGTCGGCGGCCATCGCTTCGTCAGGATTGTCGCACGTCAGATCCGCACCATCCGCGATCGCCGAAATCGCACCGCTGATCAGACGCCGCGCGTCTGACATTTCCACAGCGGTTCCGATGATGCGTTCCATCAACGAATCCCGCAGCACCCGCCGCCGATCGTAGGAACGCATCGAGTCCTTGTCGCTGCCAGCCGGTGCGATGCTGAATCCACGAACGGCGTCCAACATTTCGAGCAAGCCGACGCGATTTTCGCGAGCCCTTTTTGCCCAGCCCTGCAGCGATTCCCAGCGACGCTTTAGGTCGTCCGAATTGCGGTCAGTGACGGCAACATCGGCCGCGACGGACCACATACGGGCCAACGATTGAAGGAAGTCGAGGTGCTCGACCAATCGCTTTGTTTCGGCTTCTAATTCATCGCCACTGCTTTCGTCACCAAATTCATGGATCGCGCCATCGATACCATCGTCGGTGGTGTCGCGATACGTCATGCCTTCGTACGCGGCGTCGAACAAGCCGTCGTCCTCAGCGTCGTCGCCCTCCATGGCAGTCAGTTCGACATCCCAGTCGCGACGACGTGGTTTGGTTTTCCCCAGACTAAAACGAGGCGCCGACCAATACTCTTCCGCATTCGCTTCCAAGTAATCAAAGAACTTACGGACCAACGGCCAAACGCCCGCCGTGTCGCCCGAATCGACTTGGTCAATCGACGGTTCACCGTAGGCGCGTTTGGTAATCGTCGAGCTACGTAGTTTCAACAGCCATCGCTCGGACAAGCGGGGTAGCGAGCTTGCGCCGGATCTCAATCCGACCTGATCCACGTTGCTTAGCCAGTGCACCAGCAGGGCCATCGCCGGCACAAAGTCTTTTCGCTCAAGCAGTGCTTGAATGACAAGGGAATAGGCGCGAGGCGAATCGAACAAATCGGCGTGCGGGGCCCAGAA
Source organism: Rubripirellula sp. (assembly GCA_049680385.1). Taxonomy (GTDB): domain Bacteria; phylum Planctomycetota; class Planctomycetia; order Pirellulales; family Pirellulaceae; genus Rubripirellula. The sequence continues at coordinate 22,203 of JBAUHR010000202.1, forward strand.
CTTGACGTCGCCCGCGGCTGCACCGCCCTTGTGCCACAAACGTAGCGCTTGCGCAACGAGCTTTGCCGAGTCGTACGATTCAAGCGGATCGGTTGCTTCAATCGAATCAACCGTGTGCGCCGCATAGCTTCGCCACCACTCTGCGATCTCGCGATAGCAGCCTTCCATCTGATCAAAAACGACTTCGTTGTTTTGCGCTGCTGCCTCGCTCCACACTCTCGCGATGTAGCCGAACAGTTGTTCCGTCAGGTAGATCAGATTGTCAACGCGCGAATCATGCACGCCGCTCTCGGGGCCTGGGTACAAGCTGAAGTTCGCGCCGAATCCCAGGATGTCCCACGGATCAATCAACGCACCGCAATCGATGCCTCGCTTGATCATGTCAAAAGCGATTTCGGGGATCTTCACCGCTTCGGTCAAGTCACCTGCTCGCAGTTGTCGCAAACCCAGCGTCATCAAACATTCGATTCGGCACATCATCCGCGCCGATGCCGCAGCAACCGTATCGGTTTGACGTTTCGCAGCGTCGGGATACCCCATTCGTGCATACAATCGAGCTAGGCCGACGTGCTGCAGTTGTGCCGCACGCCGTTCGGCAAGTGCTGCGTTTAAATGTTGACGAACGGCACCAAAGGGTTGGCGACGAAGCTGTTGTTCTTCGGCCAATCGCTTGCCGTGCTTGCCCTTGATCTGTGACAACCGGCCGCCGTAGTAGACATCGCGGTACGCCGCGATCGGTTTCATCAGTGAACCAAGCGTGATGTCGCTGGTGTAGGCACCCGGTCCCCATCCGCTGATTCCGGATGCCATCAAGATTGTCCCAGCCAGAACGGTTGCCGCTTCGGCCATCAACTCGTTGCGATCTGCATCAGGCTCGTCCGCCAATCGATGCAGTAGCGCGTCGAGCGTCACCTGTCGAACGATAAAGCGATCATAGTATCCATCGCCGTCGATCGATCGTTCGTCCCATCCACCAAAGTGATAGTTCGGCCGTCGATTGACGGGGTGATCAAAATCATAGGCGCGTGGATCCAACGAAAGTTCAAGCATCCGGTTGGGATCAAACGATGCCGCACGCAGCACCGATGGATCGGTCGAATTCAAAGCCTCGATCGCTAACTGAATAATCTCTCGATAGGGTCCCGCTGAAACGCCAGCACCAGCCATGTACAGCGGCACCGGACAAATGAACTCGTGCCGGTAAGGGTGACACTGCCGGTTTTCCAACATCGCGATTGGGCGATACCCGACAAAGTCGTCCAGTCGATCGATGGCCGACGCCACAACGGACTCGTCATCGCCGTCGATGCCGACCGAAAGAATCGCGTCAGCAGCTCGCGACATAAAAAACCCGTTGAAGATCAGTTCGGGTTCTTGATGAAACAGCAGGTCGCGATGAAAGTCCAAGTACTCCGGCAGCAAGTCGCTCCACAACAACTTGATCACTCGAGTCGCTTGGTGTACGTCGCGAAACGCTGGCTGTTCCTTGGCAAGTCGAGTGACCGTGTTGGAAAGCCAATCTTGCACGACCAGCCAAGCAGGCAACCCAGAAAGCGGATCGCCCTGGGTCGCTGCGTCGTAGACCTGGTTCCATGCTTCCCGAGTCGACACATCCGAGGTACCTGACGCAAAATTCAGATACCCAGCGAGCCGGCGCAGTGCATCGCAAAGGATTTCAGGTGGCTCGGTGGTCGGCATCTTGCAGTGGGGCCTGCGGGGCGGAGAGACTTGGCGGTGAAGCAAACGTCGCGGTGGCGCCGATTACTTTTTCGCTTTTTTCTTAGCTGGTTTTTTCTTAACTGTTTTCTTCGTTGCTGATTTCGATTTCGTCGCCACGCTCTTCACCTTGGCTTTTGCCTTCGGCGCCGACTTCGCGGTCGCTACTTTCTTTGTGGACGTCGCCTTCTTGGCCGGCTTCTTTTTGGTGGCCGTTGCGGTCTTCTTAACCGACGTCACTTTGACCGACTTCTTTTTGCTTTTAACAGCCTTCTTTTTGGTCGCTTTCGATTTGGAAGCCGACTTCTTTGCCGACTTGCCACCAAACGCGGCATCCCATCCGTCGGAATATGCGCCGTTAGTTCCTACTCGAAGAATCGTCATTGATTTCTGTTGGGTACTGAGAAAAATTTAGGTGATAGGGGAGAGCTGGCACTCGTTCGCTCCGCGAGCCGAAGCCAACCATTAGCTAGCGTGAATGCTCTTGTAACGCGACTTGGAAATCGCTTCTTCGTCTTCTGGGTCAAGTCCCAAACGTTCACGAAGGTTCCGTTCGTAAGTGTCAAAGTTGCCTTCGCACCACGTTAGTTTTCCGTCGCCTTCGAACGCCAGGATATGCGTCGCCAAGCGATCCAGGAACCAGCGGTCGTGCGACGTCACGACAACGCAGCCGGCAAAGTTGGCGATCGCTTCTTCGAGCGACCGCAGCGTGTCGACGTCCAAGTCATTGGTCGGTTCGTCAAGCAACAGGACGTTGCAACCACTTCGCAGCAGCTTGGCCAAGTGAACTCGGTTGCGTTCACCACCGGACAAAATACCGACTTTCTTTTCTTGGTCTGGGCCTTTGAAGTTGAACTTCGAAACGTACGAGCGAGCGTTGACATTGCGTCCACCCAGCACGATCGTTTCCGTGCCGCCGCTGATCTCTTGAAAAACCGTCTTTTCAGGGTCCAGCGAATCACGGCTCTGATCGACATATCCAAGGTCGACGGTGTCGCCGACTTTGAACGAACCGGCATCCGGTTCCTCTTGGCCGGTCAACATTTTGAACAGCGTCGTCTTGCCGGCACCGTTCGGGCCGATCACGCCGACGATTCCGCCCGGTGGCAAACGGAAGTTCAGTTTTTCCATCAGAACGCGGTCGCCGTAGCCCTTCTTGATGTCTCGGGCTTCGATGACCAAGTCGCCCAGGTGACGGCCCGACGGAATCTGGATTTCCAGTTCTGCGTTCAGCTCGTCGAACTTTTGTGCCGACATTTCTTCATAGGCTTTGATCCGCGCCTTGCTCTTGGTTTGGCGAGCCTTGGGGCTCATGCGAATCCATTCCAATTCTCGCGACAGCATGCGGTCGCGTGCTTTGGCTTGCCGTTTTTCGATTTGAGTTCGCTTCTCGCGAGCTTCCAACCAAGCGGTGTAGTTGCCTTCGAACGGGATGCCCTTGCCGCGGTCAATTTCCAAAATCCACTGAGCCACGTTGTCCAAGAAATAACGGTCGTGCGTCACGGCGACAACGGTGCCGGGGTACTTGGCCAAGTGTTGTTCCAGCCACGATACGCTTTCAGCATCCAAGTGGTTGGTCGGTTCGTCGAGCAGCAGCAAGTCGGGCTGGCGAATCAACAACTGGCAAAGTGCGATGCGGCGTTTTTCGCCACCGGATAGGTTCTTGACGCTGGCATCGCCCGGCGGCAAGTTCATGACGGCCATCGACATTTCGACATGACGATCAAGTTCCCACAGGTTGGCAGCGTCGATCGTGTCTTGAAGCTGCGCCATCTCGTCGCAAAGCTTCGTCATCTGCTTGTCGTCCGTGACGTCGCCCAACATGACGCTGATTTCGTTGTAACGATCTAGGATCGCTTGACGTTCGGCGACGGCGATCTGGACGTTTTCGAAAACCGTTTTGGTTTCGTCGAGCGGTGGCTCTTGTTCCAAGTAGCCAACCGTCGCACCGGCCGCCAATCGAGCCGAACCTTCGAATTCGGTATCTTTGCCCGCCATGATTTTCATCAAGGTGGATTTGCCCGCGCCGTTTGGCCCAAGCACACCAATTTTCGCACCCGGATAAAACGCCAACCACACGTCATCCAGCACCACTCTTGTGCCGTGCTTTTTGACGAGGTTTTCAACTTGATAGATGTACTGTTTTGACATAACTGAAAATAGGTTTTAGGTGTTGGGTTTTGGGATCAGGCTTCGCTTTGAAACCGTCCCTCGACCCTGCACAGTTGGGTGGCTTTTAAGTTGGGCGATAGCTTGAACAGGACGCTATTTAAACATTCACGGCAGCAAAGTTTCGACGGTTCTTATTCCCATTCGATCGTGGCGGGCGGCTTGCTGCTGATGTCATAGCAAACTCGGTTCACTCCTTTGACTTCATTGATGATTCGCGAACTCATGCGAGCCAACAAGTCGTAGGGCAGGCGACTCCAATCCGCCGTCATAAAATCGTTCGTATCAACACTGCGGATGGCGACTGCATTTTCGTAAGTCCGGGCATCGCCCATCACACCGACACTTTGAACAGGCAACAGCACCACAAACGTTTGGCTGGTTTCGCGATACAGACCCGCGTTCTCGATCTCTTCGATCACGATCGCGTCAGCTTCTCGCAGCACCACCAATTTGTCTCGCGTCACTTCGCCCAAACATCGGACAGCCAATCCCGGTCCCGGGAAAGGATGACGCCAGACGAGCGATTCCGGTAGTCCTAATTCCAGTCCAAGCCGGCGAACTTCGTCTTTGAACAAATCTCGCAACGGTTCGATTAGTTCGAATCCTAGCTCGGCTGGCAACCCGCCGACGTTGTGGTGCAACTTAATCGTGGCGGCCGGCCCGTCCGGGTCCGCACCACTTTCGATCACGTCTGGGTACAGCGTGCCTTGGGCTAGGAAGTGGGCGTCTTTGATGTTGACAGCTTCGGCTTTGAAACAGTCAATGAAGTCGCTGCCGATTCGGCGACGCTTTTCCTGAGGCTCAGTGACGCCGGCCAGCGATGCCAAGAAACGGTCTTCGGCTTCGACGACTCGCAGGTCCGCCTTGAAGTGGTTGGTGAATTCGTCGATGACCAGTTTCTGCTCGTTTTTGCGAAGCAGTCCGTTGTCGACCAAGATGCACGACAACTGCGGTCCGATCGCTTTGTACAATAGAGCCGCCACGACCGACGAATCGACGCCGCCCGATAGCCCACAGATGACGCGTCGATCGCCGACCTGCTTGCGGACGCTCTCGATCACGGCGTCGGCAAAGTCGCCGAGCTTCCAAGTCGGTTCGCACCGGCAGACACCAACCACAAAGTTCTCAAGCAACTTTCCGCCCAGCGGCGTGTGCGTGACTTCGGGGTGGAACTGAATACCAAACGCGGGCAACGTGCGGTGGCGAATCGCAGCGTAGGGGCATGTCTTCGTTGATGCCAATGTGTCAAACGTGTCGCTGATCGAACTGACTTGATCGCCGTGGCTCATCCAAACACTAAGCTCGTCCGGCAGGTTGGCAAACAGCTCGTCCGAAAGACCATCCGCACGATCGACCTTGCATGTTGCGGGGCCGTATTCACGCGATGGAGCGTTGTCGACCTTTCCGCCGAGCGCCTCGCACATCAATTGCATGCCGTAGCAAATGCCCAGCACGGGAATGCCAAGTTTGAACAGCTCGGGGTCGCACTTCGGTGCTCCGTCGGCGTAAACGCTCGATGGTCCACCGGACAGAATGATTCCCTTGGGCGCCAGTTCTGCTAATCGTTCGGCCTTGATGTCGTGACGCAGAATTTGGCAGTAGACGTTTTGGTCGCGAACTCGCCGAGCAATCAGTTGGGCGTACTGCGATCCGAAGTCGAGAACGACGATGCGCTGGCCCGTCAGATCTTCGGGCAAGTCCACGGACACGGATTCGATTTTGGTCATGAGCGCCGGAGTCTTTGGCATCTGGAGTCGCGGGATCGAATCACGGAGTGTAGAAAATGCCGGTGAATTGCTAAAGGGGCTGATGACCAAAGGACAAGCGGATGCGAATTTTGCTGACGAACGACGATGGAGTTTTTGCACCGGGACTGGCGGCCCTCGAGCAGCAGCTCCGGCATCTTGGCGAGGTTGTGATCGTGGCTCCCGCGACGGAACAGTCCGGCGTTGGGCATGCGATCACATTTCTGACGCCGCTGACCTGCAAGTCGATTCATCGCGAAGGGCGCCACTGGGCCTGGGCAGTGGACGGGTCGCCGGCGGACTGTGTGAAGCTGGCGATCGCTGAACTGTTCAAAGACAATCCTGTCGATCTCGTCGTCTCAGGAATCAACAATGGCCTGAATTCGGGCATCAATGTGCTCTACAGCGGCACCGTCGCGGCGGCGATTGAGGGGGCGTTCTTCGGTGTAACCAGCGTTGCCGTATCGCTTGAATACGATGAAGACGCCGATTTTTCGGCCGCTGCCGTGATCGCACGCAACGTCGTCGGCGGGATCATCGAACGCCCTGAATCGAAGGGCCGACTGTTCAATTTGAATGTTCCGACGGCTGCGACACTGGCCCCCAAAGACGTCAACGTCGTGCCGATGGGGCTGGCCCAGTACGGCCGCAGTTACGAAAAACGAAATGATCCGCAGGGCCGGCCGTACTACTGGGCGCTTTGGTCCGAACCGGACACGGCACCGCCAGAGAACGCCGACGTCAGCCAATTGCGGGCCGGCAACTGCACCCTGACACCGCTGCAATTCGATCTGACCGAACGAAAACTGCTGGAATCGATGCAAACATGGAATTTGCAGGGATGATCCCGGATCGTGGGGCGAGACGGGCCATCGTTGTCCGGGTTCCCCCGTCTCCCCTTTCGATTTCAGCGATTTCTCATTAACCTTCTGCCAACCTCTTTCCTCCTTTTTAGCTTGAGCGAGCCTGCTGATGAGTGCCAAATCGACCGACATCCAAACCCTTGCCGTCGACACCATCCGCACCCTCAGCATGGATGCGGTCCAAACGGCCAACAGCGGTCACCCCGGCACGCCAATGGCATTGGCGCCGATCGCGTACCAACTGTTCAACCACGAAATGCAGTACGACCCGGCCCAGCCGCATTGGCCCGGCCGCGATCGTTTCGTTTTGTCGTGCGGCCACGCTTCGATGCTGCTCTACAGCACGCTGTACCTGACCGGCGTCAAAGCAGTCGACAAAAAGACCGGCAAGCCGACCAGTGCCCCCTCGATCACGCTGGATGACATCAAGAACTTCCGTCAAATCGGCAGCGTCTGTGCGGGCCACCCTGAATTCGACGAAGCCGCCGGAATCGAAACCACCACCGGCCCGCTCGGCGCTGGGCTTAGCAACAGCGTCGGCATGGCGATGGCCGAAAAGTGGTTGGCGTCAAATTACAACACGGCCGACTTGACGCTGTTCAACTACAACGTCTTCGCTCTGTGCAGCGACGGCGACATGATGGAAGGCGTCGCTTGCGAAGCCGCTTCGGTCGCCGGTCACTTAAAATTGGACAACCTTTGCTGGTTGTACGACGACAACAACATCACGATCGAAGGCGACACGGACCTGGCGTTCAGCGAAGACATGGGCACCAAGTTCAAGGGCTTGGGCTGGAACGTACTGCAAGTCGACGACGCCAACGACTTGGACGCAATCAACAAAGCCGTCGCCAAGTTCAAAGCGTGCAAAGACAAGCCGACGCTGATCATCGTCAAGAGCATCATCGGCTACGGCGCACCGAACAAGCAAAACACTCACGGCGCTCACGGTGCTCCCCTAGGCTGGGACGAAGTCGCGCTGGCGAAAGCCGCGTATGGTTTGCCCGCGGACGAAAAGTTCTTTGTTCCCGATGGAGTGATGCAACACTTTGCCGACAACATCGGCGCAAACGGTGCCAAGTCGTACGCCCAGTGGAGCGACGTTTGGTCGAAGTATCAGTCAGCCGAACCGGCCAAAGCGAACGAGTTGAAGTCGATCTTCGCGGGCGAATTGCCAGCCGGATGGGACAAGGATATCCCTGTCTTTGAAGCCAGCGAAAAAGGCGACGCGACTCGCAACAGCGGCGGCAAAGTGCTCAACGCGATCGCCAAGAACATCCCGTTCATGATCGGCGGTTCGGCTGACCTTGCCCCTAGCAACAAGTCGGACCTGACCTTCGACGGTGCGGGCGAGTTTCTGCCTGGCAAGTACGCCGGTCGCAATCTGCACTTCGGCATCCGCGAACATGCGATGGCCGGCATCACCAACGGCTTGTCGTTGTCGGGATTGAAGTCGTACTGCGCAACGTTTTTTGTCTTCACCGACTACATGCGTGGTGCGATGCGATTGGCCAGCATCATGCACCGGCCGGTGATCTACATTTTGACGCACGATTCGATCGGCGTCGGCGAAGACGGACCGACGCACCAACCAGTCGAACACTTGACCGCTTGCCGCGCGATCCCCGGAATGATGGTGTTCCGCCCTGGTGACGCCAACGAAGTGGCCGAGTGCTATCGCAAGGCGATGACGCTGACCCGCAATCCATCCGCGTTTGTTCTATCGCGTCAAAACATGCCGACTCTCGATCGCACCAAGTACGCCGCCGCGTCCGGTTGTGCCAAGGGCGGATATGTCCTGGAAGATTGCGATGGCACGCCAGACGTGATTTTGATGGGCAGCGGTAGCGAGCTTTGCATGTGCGTCGAAGCCGCCGAAACGCTGAAGAAAGAAGGCAAGAAGGTTCGCGTCGTCAGCATGCCGTGCATGGACTTGTTCGCCGATCAGTCGCAAGCGTACCGCGACGAAGTGTTGCCTCCATCGGTGACCAATCGCGTCGCGATCGAAGCCGGCATTCGAATGAGCTGGGATCGCTGGATCGGCTCGAACGGCAAGTTTGTCGGCATGAGCGGGTACGGCGCCAGCGGTCCATTCGATCAAGTCTACGCTCACTTCGGCGTCAACGCCGAGGCGGTCGTCAAGGCTGCCAAGGCGTAGCCGTCTAGGTAAGCTCAATTTTCGGATAGAGTTCGCAGCCATGTCGATCGGGCCCTGACCGACATGGCTTCGCAAGCTGTCGAGCTGAAATACCATGCAGCACCCCGCCAGGGCCTGGCTGGGCTACCCAAAGCACACCATGTCGCGTCTTGCTCTGCACTGGCAAATTCTGATTGGCATGGTCGCCGGGACGATTCTAGGTGTCGGGCTGAACCTGGCCGCGTCGACGCGAAGCGTCTCATTGAAAACCGACTTGCCCGCAGGCGTCCAGTCGGTTTCGATCGAAGACACGGCGGATCAAACAACGATCCAATACGTCGACCAAGCAGGCGAATCGGTCAAGTGGATCGTCAACCCGCTGGCGAGCGACGACAGCGAGTTTCGTTCGATCGATGAACTTGCAAAGACGGATTCTGTCGCAGCCGATCTCTACTACTCATACGGCCAAAGCACTGCCAAAAAGTGGGGCGGTTGGTTCAAGAAGCTCGGTGGACTGTTCTTGCGCATGCTGCAAATGGTGGCGGTGCCGCTGATCATCACGTCGCTGTTGACAGGCATCTTGGGACTTGGTGCCGCCGACGGCGTCGGGCGAATGTTCCGGCGAACCATCCTGTATTACCTCGCCACCAGCATGCTCGCGATCACAACGGGTCTGATCGTCGTCAACGTTGTTCGCCCCGGCTTAGCAGGCAACGCAATTGCAGCAAACCCGGTCCAAGCAAAGGACGCCGCTTCACTCGGTGAGATTCTGTTTCAACAGCTCGAAGCAATGATTCCGTCGAACCCGATCGGCGCACTGGTCGAGCCAAACTTTTTGTCGATCATCGCGTTCACGATCGCGTTCGGTTTATTCACGCTATCGGTTGGCGGCACCACCAGCCAACGCATCGAAAACGCAGCCAAGGCTGGACTGGATGTAATGATGGCGATGACCACGGCTATCATCAAACTGGCACCGGTTGGCGTGTTTTTCTTAATCGCTTACGTCACCGCAACCCAGGGCGCCGGCGTGTTCAAGTCGCTCGGTTGGTACGTGCTGGCGGTCACGATTGCGTTGGGCATCCACGCCTGCATCACGTTGCCGCTGATCCTGAAGCTTGTTGCCAAGCGAAGCCCATTCGCGTTCGCCAAAGCAATGTCGCCGGCGCTGTTGACGGCGTTTAGCAGTGCTAGCAGTAACGGCACACTTCCGCTGACGATGTCGAGCGCCGAGAAACGTGCTGGGATCAGCAACAAAACCGGATCATTCGTTTTGCCGCTCGGTGCAACGATCAACATGGACGGCACCGCGCTCTATGAAGCGATCGCCGTGCTGTTCATTGCCCAGTTGCACCACGGGCAAAACCTGCCGCTGACCCAGCAAATCATCGTCGCGATCACGGCACTGCTGGCCAGCGTCGGTGCCGCCGGTATTCCGCACGCCGGATTGGTGATGATGGTGATCATCCTGCAAGCGGTCGGTTTGCCAGTTGAAATGCAGGGCATCATCCTGGCCGTCGACCGCGTGCTGGATATGGCTCGAACCAGCGTCAACGTGTGGAGCGATTCTTGCGGATGCGCGGTGGTCGAACGACTTGAAAACGCTAAGTAGATTCAGCGTTAGGGACCGACCGCAAGGTAGACGATCGAGCACTTCTTCAGGAGCCAATTGTTTAACCGTCAGCCGCAGGCGTACGCGACGAGAAACACGTACGCCTGCGGCTAACGGCTAAACGACTTATTCGACAAACCGCAGGCAGGCTGGTGCCGTAAAACCAGAGGGATTGCGTCCTGCAACAACCATTCGATCCGGCAACTTATCTTGGGAAAGTCCCTTAGCGTGGTTGCTTGCCAATGGCTTCAAGTGGCAAAGTTACGGTTCCGTCGCCACGAATGACCGCATCATCAAAGTCGATGCCTGGGACAGTCGCGGCAAGGAAAGATTCAGCCATTTCAGCCCCCGGATCGATACCGCCAACCTGCAGCTTGGCCGGATAAGTCGCCTCGCTTGCGTCGCCGATCCGCAGATCAACAGGCCCCAAGGTCGGCTTGATTCGCTCGTTCGTTTGCCAGCCGACGACGGATCGCAACGTTGCGGCCGGATCGATCGCAAGCAGCACGACTCGCTGCGAACCAGACTTCATTTCGCGGTTTCGGTCGATCACCCACTTCACCAGCAGTTCCGCCGTGGCGATCTCTTCACCCGGCAAAAACCCACCCGGTCCAATCACGACTGCCAAGTACTTGGCCGACGCGATTGCTTGAGCGACAGAACCGATGACAGCAGCGCCGTTTCGAATGGCAAAAAAGCGATCGGCAAGCTCACTTGCGCCAAGCATTGTGTCCGACACAGGCTTACATTCGAGCCGTTCCCAGATTCGCGGCATCGCGGTTTCGGGCGAGCCAATGGCCCAGACCACGTCTGCGTGTTTTTTGACGTCACCGAGTGTCGCCGAGATATTTCCGTCTCGCGCGATCGTGCTTCGCATCGCTGCCATCGACTGTGTTTGATCAATGGTCAATTCGATGATTCCGTCCCGCAGCAATCCAGCCAGCCAACGTGACTGCGACAGGGACGCCGACGCCGTGGCAACGGTTGTCTTGCCAGCTTTGGCAATCAGTTGATCTTGGATCGCTTCGACGTCTGCCCGAGACACCGCTTGGTCGCCAATTCTCGCCATTGACGAATCAGCCATCGCGGCGGCGTAGTGCGTGTCTGCAATAGCGCACATCCCATTCGTCGTGCCCCGCGAATCAAGCACAAGGTCATCGCAGTGCAGTGGACAAAACGGACAGACCACCCGTAACTCACTCACGACTTAGGTGGCTCGCGGCGAGAGAGTTCTTTGACGGCTTCGACACAGGCAATCGCATGCTCGACGGGGGTTTCTTTCAAGACGCCGTGCCCGAGATTGAAAATGTGTCCCGGTCGATTATCCGCCTGCTCTAGCACCTTCGCAACTTGAGCCCGAATGACATCGGGATTGGCCAGCAACACCGATGGATCCATGTTCCCTTGGACGCTGCAATCATGCCCGATCCGTTGCCACGCGGTATCCAAGCCGATTCGCCAGTCGACGCCCACAACGGTGCGACGGTCGCCGCGAAGCAGCGGTTGCAGTTCAGGGTTGCCGGTCGCAAAGTTGATCAGCGGAACACCGGGCGAAATGCCGGCAATGATCTGTTTCATCCATGGCAGCACGAATTCGGTGTAGTCCGCGGCCGATAAACAACCCGCCCAACTATCAAACAACTGCACGCACTGGGCCCCGGCGTCGATCTGATGGTTCAAATAGACCGTGATCGCGGCGGACAGTTTTTCCATCAACGCGTTCCACGCGCCGATGTCGGTGCGCATCAGCTTTTTGGTGTTGGTGTACTGACGACTGCCGCCGCCTTCGATGGCGTAACTGGCCAAGGTGAATGGTGCCCCGGCGAATCCGATCAACGGAATTGATTCCGGCAAATCAGCGCGAGTTTGGCGAACCGTTTCATAAACAAAGTCCAGCGACTGAGGATCGTCGAGCCCTTTGACGCGTGCCAAATCCGCCCCTTCGCGAACCGGGTTGTGGATCACCGGGCCGTCGCCGGCGACAAATTCCAAGTCGAACCCCATCGGCACCAAAATCGGCAGCAGGTCCGAAAAGATAATCGCAGCGTCGACTTTCAATCGGTCAACCGCCGTACACATGACCTCGCTGCACAGAGTTGGGTTGGCACACAATTCCAAGAACGATTGTTTCGCGCGAACTTCGCGGTACTCAGCCATGTAGCGCCCGGCTTGTCGCATCAACCAGACCGGCGTCCGCTCGGTTGATTCGCCGCGGCACGCCCGCATGAATAGGCTACTGTCGGATGGGTGACTCAACGGTTTGCTCCGGTAAACAGGTGAACTAGCGAACAACCGACGCTTCGACGCTACCATCGCTTCACAGCGGGCTGCGGATTCAATCACCAGATGACCCATCTTCGGATGGCTGGGTTCGAAGTCGACATGGATATCGCACTCTTCTAGCATTTGGGTAGTGGTTGGACCGATCGATGCAATGACCGTTCGATGCAGTCCGCTGCGCAGGGCGTCGACCAAGTCCAATTGCTCGGCCATCCGCAGCATGTTGACGACCTGATGGGCACTGGTCAGCAAAAGTGCTTCACGCTCGCCAGCGGCGAGTGCTCGCACATTAGCCTCTAGCGGCGCGACGTCTTCGGGAAACTCCCAACCGTAAACGCGCAGAGGCTCGACGTTTGCTCCGCGTGCTTCCAGGCCTGCCACCAACGAAGCATTCGTGACGCCGTACTCTTGCAGTCCAACAACTTGGTTGGCAATCGGCACGCGCTGGTCAATCGTTTGCAGTAATTCTCGCCACGTGTTGGGTTCGGGAACCCGGTGAGTCGTCGTGATCCCAAACTCTTTCATCGCCGCGGCCGGCTTGGGACCGCGACAGATCGTCGTCACGTCGGACAGCGATTCGAGAAAACGTGTCTGGTCGACGTGCCTTTCAATCGACTTGATCAGGTATCGAAATCCAACTCCGGTCGTCAAAATAACGATATTGATGTCGCCCGTCATCAATCGGTAGGCGAAATCGATCGCGCCGCGATTGGGCTCGATCGGCACCTCGCGCATCGAGGGACTGACATGGTCCTTTCCGCCGCTGCGGCGAATCATCCTGGCCATATCGGCTGCTCGGCGGCTTTCCAATGCGGCGATTCGCAGTCCGTTGAAATCAGCTTCGGCCTTGGGCATCGGGGGGGCACGCGAGGGGCTTGAGGGAATGTGTAGGTTTGCCCCAGCATTGTAGGGAATCCTGGGAAAGTTACGATTGCGGGTTCAACAGTCGCTTTTTGAATTTTTTTAGTCCCTTTTGACACCAGCATCCTCATGCCCCGCCACCAAATCCGTAGCCCCAAGTCGACCGTGGATTTATCGCCGGTGCTGCGTGACGTCGAAGAACTTCCAGACGAACTGAGCAGCCAGTCGATG
>JBAUHR010000203.1:0-2973 GCA_049680385.1 Rubripirellula sp.
CTTGATGCCCAACGGAAGAGTGCCCTGCTGGTTTGAGGTGACAGAGGGATGAGCCGGTTCGTAGCAGTGGGGGACATCCATGGATGCAGCAAAACGCTGGCTCGGATGCTCGATATTCTGGACTTGGCACCAGGCGACACGTTCTTGTCGATTGGTGATCTTTCGTCCAAGGGAGAGGATTCCTGTGGCGTTCATTCGCAACTTCTGGACCTCGAAGAACGTGGCGTTAACCTGATCGTATTGCTTGGCAACCACGAAGTCATGTTGCTGGCGATGCAGCAAATGATGGGGGCCAATGTTGATTTGACCGGGTTTCCCGAGTCCATTTTTTGTGGAGCCGAGATTAGTTCGCTGATGCGCAGCAACGAGACTTGGGCGACGCTGAAGTCTTATGGTTTGGAGGGAGCGGAGACTGGCGACTACTGGGCGTTTCGATACGACGACCCTGCCCGACACTTCGATAATGTGGCCGATCAGCTAAGCCAACTGGACTGGAAGCTGCCGCAAGATCATCTTGATTTGCTGAGCCGATGTAAAACGCATCACATCGCTCGCAATTGTCTTTTTGTGCATTCAGGCCTCTCACCAAAATATCTGCGAATGGACAGCGTCGAGCGTGCGGTTGAATCACAGATCCGAGATGACTCGAGGGAGTTGTGTTGGAGTCGAGAATGGCTGGGAGAGCAGCCCGGTTTTCCCGAACTGGTTGTGCATGGGCATACGCCGCTTTGCTATCTGTATTCGTTTGTTCCCGACACGACGCCTTGGCGCGACAATGATCTGGTCTTCAAGTCAGTCGTTCATAATGGCGCGCTCAATCTGGATAGCGGCGTATTTCTTGAAGCCGGACATTTAACGGCCGTCGAAATTCCAGAGAGTGGTCGTCCGTCAGATCTTCGCTTCATGCGAGTCCCAAGATTGGATCCGGTTTGCAATGATCGTTTGAGCTACATCAACTACATGTAGAGCGTTCACGCGAATCACGATCCGGTGAAACGTCTTCAGGTGAAACGTGGTCCGGTGAAACGTGGTCCGGTGAAAAATGGTCTAGCGAAAATAGAAAGTCTGGTGCAGGAATTGGCTAGCCCGTGACGCGATCGTTTGGTCTGCGACTCGGATTTTGGCTCGGCCATGAAAACCTGGGATGATCGCCAATTCGTGCGAGTCCAACTGGACACGTGCTTCATAGCTAACCGTTGCTGGGCGTTCCTGTCCCGACGCGTCTGAGGTCGTGAGCAGATCACCGCCGCTTTTTTGTGACATTGATCGTGACGCCACTTGCAAGTCCATTCGTGAGATGTCGCCGATGATCCCGACGATTTCCTCGCTGGGGTATTCTTCTAGCTTGATCATGACACGCTGGCCGATACCAACAAACTTGATCGCGTCTTGCGGAACGACCAGAATCGCTTCCATCTTTTGCGGGTCTCCGATCTGGCAAAACAATTCGCCGGTCGCTAGGTAGCAACCGTCGTTCTCGAACGCCATCGGCGTGTCGGACCATTGCGGCAGCGATGACGGGTTGGTCGCCGCGGACTGAGGAGCCGCGGGACGCGGTGACGGTGGGAAGACATACCCTGGTCGGTTGGCGACCAGATGTAGTTGTTCCAAGTCTGCTCTCTTCTTGGTAAGCGACTCGGTCATGTCCTTGATCGCCTGTTCGAGTGCCGGAATCGATCGGCTGGAATCGTTGTCACGCTGGGTTCGGATCATCAACTGCAACTGGTTCTCGCTTTCGGCCAATTGGCTTTCCAACTGAGTTGTTTCCAGTTCCAGTTGGCGATTCGACAGTCGAGCCAAGGTGGTGCCTGCGTCAACCATGGTCGGTCCGTTGACTGGGATCGCGTAATCAAGGCGACCGCCCGAGGGAATGTAGACTGACACAGCATCAGTAAGTTTCACCTCGGCCGTCGCCATCACATGCCGAGGAAGTGGTAGCAGAAAAACGACAGATCCTAGGACGACTAAGATTGAACCGACCAAGAACAATCGATTGGCTTTCATCTGATGAATCCTCCCAGGAACTCGGAAAAACTGGATGGCCTTCCACGTGGGCATCGCTACCGAACTGAGCAGCGTTATTGCGACCAGAAACTCGCCGATTGGCCGTAGTCCGTACGGTTCAAAGATCGCGGTCAGCAGCAACAAGATGCTAACCAGAACCACCCATCGATAGACGGTCGAGGCAACCGCGTAGGTCGCGAAGAACGTCTGCAGGCGTCGTGGCATCACTTGTGATGATTCCCATGGCATTCCCAGTGCGATGGTTCGGATCACCGACAGTAAAGCAGACCGGCTGCGGCTGGCCAGATTCGGCATCTCGACGACATCCGACAAGATGTAATATCCGTCGTAGCGAAGCAGTGGGTTGCCGTTAAACAGCAGCGTTGTTACCGACGAAGTGAACATGACATTCAAACACATGTAGTGCAGTGCGCCGGGACGCGAGTACCACCACAAGAATGTGCAAATCGCAGCGAGTAGGATTTCTACGTACATACCGGCGGCACCGATGATCGCTCTTTGCCACTTGTTGGGCAACCGCCACGAATCAGACGTGTTGCAATACAGACAGGGAACCATGATCAGCAGCAAGAATCCGATCTCGTGACATTCGCCGCCAAAGTGTTTGCAGGTGTAGGCGTGCCCCAACTCGTGCAACACTTTGGTGACCACAACAGTCAAAGTCAGCATGAAAGCATTCTTGACGCTAAAAAACTGTTGGAACGTCGGTAGTTGTTGTTGAAACTCGTGGAAGTTGACAAGAACAAGGACCGCTGCCAGCATCATCAGCATCAGTGACGCTGCAACCGTTACGGGGTGGAATACCCATCGGACGGCAGGATAGGTTGCATTTAGAAATCGTTCGGGGTCGATCCCGCGGAAGCGAATCCACAGCAGACTGGTGACTTTCTGGAACGCCCGCTTGTGAACCGCGGACTGCCGCCGTTGGTATAGTTGTTCGCCCTGTTC
>JBAUHR010000204.1:0-3203 GCA_049680385.1 Rubripirellula sp.
GTTGGGGGGCTTTAGTTCAGGACTCGAAAAACGGTTCGTCGCAGCACTGATGCGATGGCCAGAAACCACAACGCGATCAATAACAGTGGCGGGACACGCCAACCGCTGATTCGGACCTCCTGGACCGCCATTTCGCGATAGTCCGCGAACTGCTGGGTTTCGACCTTGGTCTTTTCCAGCTTGTCGATTTCGCCGTAGATTGTTTCCAGCGAGTCGGTGTCGGTGGCGCGAAAGTACTTGCCGCCGGTTTTGTCCGCGATTTCGGTAAGCGTTTCTTCGTCAATGTTGACGTTGACATAATCAACCAGGATTTGGCCCGATCGGGTTCGGCGGACGGGAAACGGCGCTTGTCCTTTGGTGCCAACGCCGATTGTGTAGACCTTGATTCCCATCGCTTTGGCCAGTTCGGCGCCTTCGGATGGTTCGGTTTCGCCGGCCGTGTTTTCACCGTCGGTCAACAGGATGATGACTTTGCTTTGTCGTTCGTCGCTGTCTTCGTTCTTGTCGTCGAGTGAGCTGAGTTTATCGACGGCTAGGCTAAGCGCGTCGCCGATCGCGGTTCCGTCTTCGTTTCGGTCGTTGACGATTTCGGTGTTTTCTAGTTGTGCAACCAGGAACGCATGGTCCAGCGTTGGCGGCGTGATCGCGTCGGCGTAACCGGCGAACGTGATCAGCCCGATCAAGTCGCTGACTCGGCCCGCAGCGGTGATGTCTTGGTCGTCGTTTTCGTCGTTGCGATTGCTGGCCCGGTCATTGGGATTGCCAAGTACAAATTTCGAGGCGACGTTCTTAATTGCGGTCAATCGATCGACGTTGGTTCCGTCAATCTTGAAGTCGAGAGCCTGCATGCTGCCACTGCGGTCGACGACCATTTCGATCGCGATCCCTTCGCTGGTCACGATCGTCTGCTCTTTGCCATAGCGTGGGCGAGCAAGTGAAATGATCATCAACGTGAGTGCGGCCAGTGTCATGGCGCGCGGCAACCAAGCGAGTCGCTGTCGCCACGTCGGTTGTTCGTCCCATGATGCGGCAGCCGAACTGTATGGAATCGACAAAGGATCTCGCTGCTGCCACGATCGCCACGCCAACAAGGGAATGATCAGCAGTAGTGCGAGCCATCCGGGGTACAGGAACATTACTGAACCTCGTTCTTCGGTGGATCGCTCGCAGTCTCGGCGCCAGCAGTCGCGTGGACCATCGAACGCAGTCGGTTGCACCACTGATCGATTGAATCCACATTAGGCGAATCGTTACTAGGCGAATCGTCATTGGGGATCGCCGCGCCAGAGAATTTTTGACGGTCAACTTCGCGTGTGAATTGATCGAGAGTGATGATTGCATCGGCGGGCCAACGAGACTGTCTTGCCACTTGCATCAATTCGTCGGACGACATCGCTGTTGCGGGTGTTTGTTGATCGTATTGGATAAAACGACGCACCGTCGCGGCAAGCTCGTCCATCGCGTTTTCCCGACCCTGTCGCTCGTCAGATTGAGACTTGATGCGGTCGATTTCCGCGACCGCCCAAATGTCGGCCGCAATCGGTTGGCGACGGCGATAACGAAAAAATGCGATCAACAAGCCGACAATCGCAGCGAGCGAGGCAACGGCGATCGGCATTATCGAACCTGACGCGGGAATTGCTGGCTTGGCCGATACGGGACCCTTCAATTCGCGAAATTGGGTTGGGTCAGAAATCGGATCGAGAAGCGACTCGATCATCAGGTCCATCGGCTCGCTAACGATCGGTTTCGGGCCGGTGGTCATGCCGGGCGCTTGGTAGGCAACCGAAAGTGATGGGATCGTGTGAGGACCGCTGGAAAGCGTTTCGATCACGTACTGATAGATTCTTGTTTGCCGGCCAGTTTCCGACGGCATGATCGTCGGAGCCCTATGATCGGTCACACTGAATCGACCCAGCGTTTTGCCAATCGCTGTGCCTTTGCACATGGGTGGAAAGATGCTGGTTTGGTCCGGTGCGTCAATGGCGACGCGCAATGTGATTGGAGTTGCGACTGGCGCTGTTGGCGGCGTCACCGTGATCTTCATTTTTACATCGCCATCGTTGATGATCTGTGGCGAAGAATCAGCAGCGTGTAGGCCGTGCGCGCATGCGAAAAGCGTTAGAAACGCGAATGTGCCGATCAAATTTTCACGCACTCGGTTCACGCCTTCGCCTCCCGGCGATGGAAAAAACGTTGCAGCGGTTCGACGAAGTCTTCGCCAGTCATGATTCGAATGGGTTCCATCTTCATTCGCCGAAACATCGCTTCGGTCGCATCGTTGCGCGCCTGCATCCGCTCGGCAAAGCGGCGACGATGTCGTCGGCTAGACGTGTCGATGGAAACTTGGCGTCCGGTTTCTGGGTCACGCAGGCGAATCATGCCGACGTTCGGCAGTTCGGATTCGCGTCGATCGCTGACCATGATCGGTACCACATCATGTTTTCGCCGAGTCACACGCAGCGTTCGTTCGAAACCGTCGTCTTGAAAGTCGCTGACCAGAAACACCACACTGCGACGTGATGCGGTCCGGCCTAAGTGATCCAGTGCGGTGCGAATTTCGGTGCCTCGACCGATCGGCGTACAGTAAAGCAGTTCGCGGATCAGACGCAGCACGTGCCGGGTTCCCTTACGAGGCGGCAGCGCTTTTTCGATTTGGTCGGTGAACAGAGTCAAGCCAACTTTGTCGTTGTTCTTGATCGCGCTGAAGGCCAACGTCGCGCCGAGTTCGGTGATCAGTTGACGTTTGGTTTGATGATGGGTTCCAAAGTCTTGGGATGCGCTGAGGTCGACCAACACCATCACCGACATTTCGCGTTCTTCGTGAAAGAGCTTCACGAACGGCTCGCCGGCGCGAGCGGTAACGTTCCAGTCGATCGTGCGGACGTCATCACCGACCTGGTACGGCCGAACCTCTTCGAACTCGATCCCACGTCCCTTGAACGCCGAATGCCAACTGCCAGCCAACAAATCATCCACGACATGAGACGTGTTGATCTGGATTCGGCGAATGTTCTGCATCACTTCGCGTGGAATCATAGCGGGGAGTAGGTGACAGGTGACAGGTGACAGGTGACAGGTGACAGGTGACAGGTGACAGGTGACAGGGAACAGGGAACAGGGAACAGGGAACAGGGAACAGGGAACAGGGAACAGGGAACAGGTGACAGGTGACAGGCACGAGGTGATTGGCTCTTTCTTCC
>JBAUHR010000205.1:0-2291 GCA_049680385.1 Rubripirellula sp.
CAATACGTCGCCGTGCAAACGGCGAGACATCCGATGGCCGATGATTCTGTTCAATCGCGAATCGAAGCCATCCAATTTCAGGACAGCGCAGTTGATCTCTCGAAACCGAACGCCGGCGCGTACGGACAGTATTTGAATTCACTTCAAATCGTATTGGAGAACGCCGCAAGTTGGCATGAAGTTCGTGAGGCACAGTTGCGGCGAGTTCACAATGTGATCATTGGGGCTTGCAATAAGAGGAGTTGGCACTTGTCGCGAATTGGATTGCTGAGCAACCATGTGCATATCCTGCTTGGCGCAGGAGTAACGGAGTCGCCCCAATCGGTCGCACTTTCGCTGATGAATAACATTGCGTACGTGTATGACATGAAACCGATTTTGAAGTTCAGCTATTACGTTGGGACATTTGGCGGCTTCGATCGCGGGGCGGTGAGGCTTCATGAGCGGTAAGTCGTTGGCTCCGCCGGGACAAGCCCGGAGCGGAGGCCGAAAGGGTTCGTGACGTGAGGTTGCTTTTGGTAGCTGCCAGTTGTGCGCTCCGACCGGGGCAAGCCCGAATGCCGCAAGGATAGGGTTTTAACCTCGTTTTTCCGTTGTTTTTCTTGTTTTCCTTGAACTGATATAGACACAAAAAGGCTTCCCTGCCACTGATTGGTTTATTAACAACCCCAATCGAGCAAGGAAGCCCAAAGATGACATCCCCCCAATCCGATGCGTCCAAACAACGTCCACGCAGAGCAAATCGTAACCCCTCGAGTCGTACGACGACAAGCCGTGAGAAGAGAAGAAAAGACAAAAAACGATCCTCGGTCAAGCGGTACGAAGCTAAGATTGAAAAGATGCTCAAGAACAACGAGTTGCTGTTGCCCAAGCTATTCGACGACGCAGTGATCAACGCGTTTCTCGGGAAGGATTCATCAGAAGATAAGAAGCGGCGCCAGCGAGTCTATACGGTTCCCATTACGCTGTCGCTCTTCATCCAGCAAGTACTGGCGAAGGATCGTGGCTGCAAAGAAACGGTTGCGTTGTTTAACCGGATGCGGCAGCTGGATCAACTGCCTGAAGTGAGCACCAATACAACAAGTTATTGCGATGCGAGGATGCGAATTCCACTGCCCCTAATTAACACGCTGGTCAAGCGTACAGCTGACATTGCAACTGAAAAACTGACGCAAGATCAGCTATGGTTTGGACTCAGAGTGTTGTTGGTCGATGGCTTAGTTGTCAACGCACCGGACACCCCCGAGAACCAACAAGTCTACCCGCAATCTCAATCACAGAAACCAGGACTGGGCTTTCCACAGATCCGTCTGTGCGCTGCAATCTGCTTGGCAACAGGAGTTGTCGCCGATGTGGAATATGGTCCCGTAATTGGCAAAAAGACTGGAGAATTGACCCTTTTTCGTAAGATGTTCGATAACTTAAAGTCGGGCGACCTGATTGTTGCAGACAGTCTTTACGATTGCTTTCGCGACCACGCAGCACTCGTAGCGAAGGGGGTGGATGTGATCTGTGACAAGAACGGTACCCGTCAATCTCCCTTCACTGGACCCTGCGAGGTAATCGAAGAAGCGTTAAAAGTACTACCGCGTCCGTCCTTCGATAAAGAAAGGTTTACGAAGGAGGAGTGGGAGGCGTTACCAGCAACGCTGACAGTGCGAATGATTCGGTGCAATATCGGTGGTCGCAATTCAGAACTCACGCTCACAACCACATTGCTGGACAGCGAAGCGTATTCTGCAGTGGAGATTGTAAAACTCTATAAGCAGCGCTGGGAATGCGAATTGGACTTCCGATCGATCAAGTCGGTAATGGGAATGGCGTGGTTGAGTTGCCACACACCCGAAATGCTTCAGCGAGAACTAATGGTCTATTTTCTGGCATACAATATTGTCCGCATCACGATGTGTGACGCTGCGAAGCTTGGAGGCCATCATCCACGCGATTTGAGTTTCAAAAACGCTAAAGACGCGTGGCTAAAGTTTGGTCAGGATGAATGCGAGTCGCAGAATTATGCTTGGTTGCTTTGGTCGATCGCCGACGCTCCACTACGCAAACGTCCCGGCCGAAATGAACCTCGAAAGATAAAACGACGACAATCCAAATATGAAAAGCTAAAACAGCCCCGCGCCCAAGAAAAAGCGGCACTTTTTACTTAACCTTGCGGCATTCGGGACAAGCCCGGACGGAAGCATAAAGGATGGGGCGAGATAGCCAGGGGCGCGAGCCCGAAGTCGCCTTTCGCTCCGCGAAAATAGCGTTCCGACCCTCGCTGACGCTTCGGGTTACCA
>JBAUHR010000206.1:0-47281 GCA_049680385.1 Rubripirellula sp.
GGCATGGTCTCACCAAAATCCATTGCCGCCCGCTTTGCTGACCGAGTTCGCCCGGGCGAATTCGCGGCTGTAGCTTGGGCGACCGCCTGGTTCTTCTTTATCTTGCTCGGATACTTGATCGTTCGCCCCGTCCGCGAAACGATGGGCAGTATCGGCGGGACCCGAGAACTGCAAGGTTTGATGGCAGTCACCTTCGCTGTCATGCTTGTGGCTGTGCCGCTGTATTCCGCCTTGGTTGCTGCCCTGCCTCGCCGCTGGCTCGTGCGAGTCGTCTACCACTTTTTCGCAGCCTGCTTGCTGGCGTTTTTCCTGTTGATGCGAGTCGAAAATGAACTCGTTCAAGTCTGGACGGCGAGAGTTTTCTTTGTCTGGGTGAACGTGTTTGCCTTGTTTGCGACCAGTGTGTTCTGGAGCGTACTGGCAGACCTGTTCACCAGCGACCAAGGCAAGCGTTTGTTCGGCCTAGTTGCTGCCGGTGGAACGGCCGGCGCGATTACCGGATCGATCGTAACGAGCAAACTCGCCGGAGTCCTCTCGACAAGCTGGTTGCTGTTGATTCCGGTCGCGATGATCGAAGCCGGGCTGTGGTGTGCATGGCGGCTGGAAAAACGATCCGCTGCCGAATCGCGACAAGGCCAGCAGCCTGAAAAACCGGACACGCCGACCGGCGGCGGGTTGCTACGCGGGATCACTTTGATCTTTCAATCGCCGTATCTGGCAACGATCTGTGTGTTTCTGTTTTTCGTCCAAGCCTGCGGTACCCAGCTCTATTTCGAGCAAGCTGAAATTGTTGACGCAACGATCCAGTCCAAGCAACAGCGCACGGTACTGTTCGCCAACTTGGATTTAGGTGCGCAGGTTTTGACGTTGTTTGTTCAAGCTCTGTTGTCGAGCGCGATCCTAAGGCGATTTGGTGTTGCCGTGACGCTGGTGATCCTGCCGCTGGTTTACGGACTCGGGTTTGCGTCGCTTGCGTTTAGCCCGACACTTGCCACGTTGATGATCACGATGATTGCGACACGCGCGACGGGGTACGGTATCACGGTTCCTGCTCGCGAGGTGCTCTTTACGGTGGTCAGCCGCGAAGAAAAATATAAGTCAAAAAGTTTTATCGATACCGTGGTCTTGCGAGGTGGCGATGCGATCTCGGGGCAAGTGTTCGGTTCACTTCGGTCGATGGGATTGACGTTCACAGCACTGAATCTGGCTGTGCTTCCCGTGGTTGGAATCTGGGCCGCCGTCGCGTGGCGGCTGGGCGGTCAGCAAAAACGCCGTGCCGAAAAACAGCTTCATTCACAACCGTTTTCTACCGATGGCGATTGAAGCTCATCGCGATCGGCAGTCCTAATACCCCAGCAAGCGGTATTGCCAGGACGGCAAACGCAACACAGTGCCAGACCTCGACCGGGGCAAATGGTTCGCATTTGGCCAAGACAGTCGCGACGATGGCAACCGGAATCAACCAAGCGGTCGAAATGACCGCGACGGCACGAGGTCCCGCCAATTGGGATCTCAACAGCGCCGCAGTGACCGAAGCCGTCAAAATCGCTTTGGCGACCAGCAAGGTCACGATCACCGGCGTCGCCCAGAAGCAGATTTTTCGCAGCGACGCCATCGCGGACTCCCAGTCGGTTTGCCGGGTGAACCACATGGCAAACCAACCAACAAGGCTTAACGCAACGATGCTGACGGCTGCGACCACGGCAATGGCAATCCAGTCACGGCCCGCGGCCGCAGTCCAGTACATCCCAATCGTCCAACCAAAAATTATGGTGGTCGCCACCGCGATGTTCAGGATCGAAAGCTGAACTCCGATTGCGAATGAATGGTCGGCAGCGCCCAGCCATGCCGCCTGCGTCGTTGCCCACTGCATCCAACTTTCGCGATTCGACGGCCACAGCGCCCAGCCCGCAAACACGAATAGGATGCCTGAGTAGATAAACAACATGATCCCCATGGAAACGGCTAGCCGAGTCCACACGATCTGGGCATCCGTGTAGGGGGAACGCACTAAGAACGGTGCCAGCAGTGACGAGTTTGACTGTTGCATCATGTTGGCGCCGCTGCCCGACACGCCCGCCAAACTGGCGAACCCAATCACCGCCATTGTCAACGTGACCGGATGCAGCGGGAACACCATCGTCAACAACAAAATTGACGGCACGGCAACCCACGTCAGCATGCGAAGCATCCATTCCCGAGTGCTGGCAAACTCGTACCACGCCAACGCTTTGATCGGCGTCGTGAATTCGCGGTACCGATCGGCCGACTGCATCCACTGTGGAGTGAAACTGATGCGTGACGAACGGGCCAGCGACGGAACCAGCCCGTCCGGTGCGGTGCGTGCTCGTTCGATTGCACGGACGGATGCGTAAGTCGCAACGGCATAGTTGGCGACTAGAAATAGGTGGCTAAACCAGAACGCTGCCGAGCGAATGAACGGAATGTGGATGTTGTCTAGGTTAAAGAACAAAATGAAAACGCTAAGCGTGGTCACGGCGGCGATCGGCAATGCCGCCAACCGAAGCCAGGCCCACTGCATCGGCCGCCACGCGATCGCCATCCCCCAAATCGCGATCGAAGAAAACACGATCCACGGAATCGCTCGCGGGATCGGCTCGGAAGTCGCGTACCGCAGGAACGTTGAAAAGATCAACCATAACGCGCCAATCCAGGCTGTCTTTAAGGCCAGCGGAACGATCGCAATCTTCCACGATCGAATCGGGCTTCGCAAAATCCAGCGGTCACAATTGCTTTCGATCAATCCGATGCTGTTGCCGCTGCTGAAATCGAACAGCACAAAACTAGCAAATCCGGCCGGTAAGAAGCTCCATACCATCAGCGTCCCCAGCCACGGCAAGTCGGGCCTCGATGCCCCGCGTGTTCGCATCGTCGATTCCAACACCATGCCGATCGTCGTTCCGATCACGACGACGGCAATCAAAAACAATGCTGGTTTGCGACTTCGCGAAACGGCCAATCGAGTCAGGGCAAGTACTTCAGACATCGGTCAGTTCTCCTTCGGGCGCGGGCGCAGTCACACGTCGAACACGAGCCGCAAACCATCGTTCCAGCGAAAGGGGCCGTGTTTCGATCAGTTCGTGCGCAGACACGAAAGCGTCTCGGTCGAACTGGTCAAGCTTCGCCACGGCCGACCACTCGGCGCCACTGGCTTGCCAGCCAAAAACACCGCTAATCGACGGCGGTGTGGACGCGGTATTTTCAAGTCGGCAAACAATTTCGATGTATTCCGACGACAACAGGTTTGATGTTGTCGTTTCAATGATTTGGCCATCATGCATCAGCGCGATATGGTCGCAAACACGATCCACTTCTTCGAGCAAATGGCTCGAAAACAAAACCGTGCGGCCATCGTCGTTGACCGTACGAATGATCGCTTCCAAGATGTCGCGACGCGCGATCGGGTCGAGCCCGCTGGATGGTTCATCCAAGATCAACAACTGTGGCCGGTGGGCAATCGCGACCAACAAGCCGGCCCGCGCTCGCCCGCCCTTGGACAGCGCACTGAGTTTCGTTGATCGCGACAGCGAAAACAGGTCGCAAAGTTTGGTCGCGTACGCTTGATCCCAGGTGGGGTAAATCGCGCGAGTGAAATCGATCAGCTCGCCGACTCGAATCCATTTCGGCAGAGAGTCTTCTTCGGTCAAATACCCGACTCGCTTCAGCACGCCTTCGGGATCCGTTACTGGATCCTCGCCAAGCACACGAACGCGTCCTTCCTTGGCGGCAAGCGAACCGATCAAGTGCCGAATCAGCGTCGTTTTGCCCGCACCGTTAAGACCAACCAGGCCAAAAACCGTGCCGCTGGGGACGACCAAACTGACGTTGTCGAGCGCGACTTTTCCGCGAAACGAACGGCTTAGCCCGGCGACTTCCACGGCGTAGGACGCGCTAGCGTTAATCGGTCTCGTATCAAAAGAGTCGTTGGTGGGCGAGACTGCAGGATCGTTCATGACCGTTCTCCATCGCGGGTAATCTGGGAGTCGCGTTTGCGCAGCAACTCGACCACGTCGTCGAGCGAGAAGCCGAGGTGGCGAGATTGGATGACCAAGTTATCGAGGTGTTTTTCCAGCATCCGGCGTCGCTCGGCGATGCTGCGCCGCTCGTTCAGTTCGGCGACAAACGTCCCCGTGGTACGACGCTTTTCAACCAGCCCCTCGACTTCCAATTCGCGATAGGCTCGGGCGACGGTGTTTGGGTTGACCTGCAAGGTTTCCGCTAGCGCACGAATCGCAGGCAGTTCGTCGCCTGTATCTAAACCGCCTGTCACGATTCGGTTTCGGATTTGGTCGACGATCTGCTGGTAGATCGGGACGCCGTCGGAAGAAAGATGGATACGCATGTTTGGCCTGTTGTGTTAATCCAGTGATACAACTGGCTGGTTCGCGTGTCAAGCAAAAATCGTGAAACCGCAGCGTTCTAAGCGCAGGCGGAAAACGCCGGTTTCACGCGTGCAACTGAAAGAAATCGATTTTTCGGGTAAATGGACTTGCGAAAGGGGGGGCGATCTTGCGATAGCCACCTGAAGCAACAGCCCAAACGGTCACGGCGAAAATTCGACGCGCGTGGCCAGAGGCGTTGGACGAATCGACTTCGAACGAAGTGATTCCGAGCCAAGCCTGGATGAATCGCAGGAGCAACGGAAACAATGACTCAGCAAATACAGCCAACAGCGACACTTCGGTCCATGCTTGCCGTGGCCGCCATCATCGGATTCTCGATTTCTGCCAGCGCCCAGGACATGGTTCCCGAATTCGGCGCCGAACCGGCATCACCAACCGCCGGCATGTTCAGCAACCTGAACCCTGCGAACTGGAAGATGCCCGACTTCAAAGCCATGCTTCCCGGGCAAGACGAGAAAGCCCGGATCGTTGAAAAGAAGGACGGGTTGTTCAGCGAAGTTAAGAAATCAGCGTCCAACAGTTGGGCCAAGACCAAGGCGGTCTTCAATCCTCAGAAGCTGAATCCGGTCAACTTCCTGCCCGCTTCGTCGCGGACGGAAACGACCGGCGAAGAAGCAAAGCCTGGATTCTTTCGATCGCTGTTTATGCCGGCACCTATCGAAGAGCCTCGCACCGAAACGGTGCAAGACTTCTTGAAACAATCGCGCCCGAACTAAGCACTCACACTAGAAGTTGCTTGGCGTAACGCCGCCGTACCGCGTGGGCGTCGCCCCGCGTGATTCAATGTCGGCGTGGCCCGATGGGCATCCGGTTAAACCGAGGCGGATTCTTGCAGCCCGAATGCGAACAGCGTTTCACGCAAACGCTGAGCCTCGGCTTCATTCAGCGGTGTCATCGGCAGACGTAAGTC
Organism: Rubripirellula sp.; assembly: GCA_049680385.1. Classification (GTDB taxonomy): domain Bacteria; phylum Planctomycetota; class Planctomycetia; order Pirellulales; family Pirellulaceae; genus Rubripirellula. The sequence continues at coordinate 5,335 of JBAUHR010000206.1, forward strand.
ACCGCTGTCCCGTCCAACCATTTGCATCGCGGCTTTGACCGGGATCGGATTGGTTGCGATTCCCAGCATATTGCTGCACAGGGCAAACATTCGATGGTGGAGTTGCCGTGCGGTTGTGAAATCGCCAGCAGCGGCGGCTTTGACCATTTCGATCATTGGTCCTGGGGCCAAGTTTCCGACCACCGAGATCACGCCTTCGGCGCCGACGCTCATCATCGGCAGTGTCAGCGAGTCGTCGCCCGACAGCACGGTCAAATCGGTGGTTCCCAGGATCGCCGAGCATTGGTCCAGCTTGCCGGTGGCTTCTTTGACCATCGTGATGCTGGCCAGATCCGAAAGTCGCTGAATCGTTTCGACGTCAATTTCTTTTCCCGTGCGACCAGGAATGTTGTAGACGCAGACCGGAATCCCAGCGTCTTCGGCGATCGCTTTGAAGTGTTGGTAGAAGCCTTCTTGGGTCGGCTTGTTGTAGTACGGCGCCACTTGTAGCGTCGCATCGGCGCCCTCTTTCGCGGCTCGGCGGGTGAGCCGTAGCGCTTCGGCGGTGCTGTTGCTGCCTGTGCCGGCCATGACTTTGGCGCGTCCGGCGACGCACTGGATCACTTCGGTGATCACGCGTTCGTGCTCGTCGTGCGACAGCGTCGGCGATTCGCCAGTCGTACCAGCCGGGACAATGCAGGTGGTCCCCGCGGCTAGCTGGAACTCGATCTGTTCCCGCAAACGGGGATAATCGACTTCGCCATCGGTGAAAGGCGTAACGATCGCAACCGACAAACCTGCGAAATCAGACCCCTTGCGTGGGGAGTTGCTGTGCGGTGGATGACCCTGGGTCATGAAAAATCTCGCTTCAAATGGACATGAATGACTCGGGCCGAAGTGTACCAGCACGGCGGGTTTTCACTAAAGGACCGAAACCAGCGGAAAACGAGAAATTCCGCAGGCTCTTTGGGCTTGCGTGAGTGGCTTCTTACGCCATACTTACCCGCTTCGCGTGAAAACACCTGGCTGCATCTCCTGCGCCAAACGGTAAACTGTGCCACTCGAGTGGTGGCGGCACGGTTGTCTCGCCTGATGGCGACGACCACGCAATAACGAATCAAGAATCCCGATCAACATTGTCAGTTTAAGGTATCGCATCGATGGCGGACGTATTTCAAGTCGAAACTCGCACAGAAGTCGGTTCGGCAGCCACGCGGCGTCTACGCATGACAGGCATGGTTCCTGCTGTTCTTTACGGGCACGGCGAAGCCAACAAGCACTTGGCCATTCCTGAGGCTCAAGTCCGATCTGTGCTGCGTCACCACGGCAAAATGGTAGAACTAAGCGGCGACTGCAAAGAAACCGCCCTGGTTAGCGATGTCCATTGGGACCCGTTTGGTATCGACGTTCTGCACTTGGACCTGATCCGAGTGAACCTGAAAGAACTTGTCGACGTGTCGGTTCCGATCAGCTTGCATGGCGAGGCCGTCGGTGTGCGTGAGGGCGGCATGCTGCTGGAAAACTTTCACGAAGTGGAAATTCGCTGCCCGGCTGGTAAAATTCCTGAAAGCATCACCCTGAACGTCTCCGAGCTTGGACTCGGCGGCAGCATGACAGCCGGTGAGCTGGAATTGGGTGAAGGCGTCGAGTTGGTGACCCCGGCTGATACCGTGGTTTGCCATGTCGAAGAACCGCGTAAATCGGCCGCGGGCGATGATGGAGCCGCTGCAGAGAGTGAGCCCGAAGTGATCGCCAAGGGTGGCGAAAAGGCTGAAGAGTAAAGAAGCGGTCCCGTGAAGCTTATCGTTGGGCTAGGAAACCCCGGGAACAAGTACGATCGGACACGGCATAACATTGGGTTTGTCGCTGTCGATAAGGTCGCCTCCTTGGTTTCGGCGAGTCCTTCGAAGGTAAAGTTTGACGGGTTGCTTGCCGAAGCGGTCACCGGCGGCGAAAAAGTTGCACTGCTGTGGCCACAGACTTATATGAATGCGAGCGGCCAAAGCGTCCGGCGAGCTGTCGACTTTTACAAGATCGATGCCGAGGACGTGTTGGTGGTTTGCGACGATTTGAATCTAGCAAGTGGGAAAGTGCGGTTGAGGGCCTCTGGCTCGGCAGGCGGCCAGAAAGGCCTTTCTGATACCATCCGTCACCTGCAGACCGATTCATTTGCGAGATTGAAAATAGGGATTGGGCGTCCGCCCGAGGGGTGGGACGTCTCTGATTATGTGCTTGGGAGATTTTCAAGCAGTGAGCAGGAAACCATGGAGTCTGCCACGACGGCAGCCGCAAAAGCGGCGATCTGTTGGGCGACCGAGGGCGTTGTGGCGGCGATGAACCGGCACAATGCAGGCGACGAAAAGAAGCCGAAAAAGAGACAAGTTCAAACAAGAACGGCTGGGCAGCCGAAAAAGCCCGCGAGTGATTTCGACACTTCTGACGCATCAGACTGATTCGTCGAGCTAACGACCAACGACCGAAACTGTTTTAGAGAGATTGACCAACTGTGGCTAAGAACACTTACGAAACATTGCTGATCCTAGACAGCAACCTGAACGCTCGCGATCCGGGTAATGTCGCCCAGAAAATCAGCGACATCATCACCGAAGCCGGCGGTGACGTCCTTGTTAGCCGTTTGTGGATGGAACAAAAGCTAGCCTACCCAATCGCCAAGCATCAGAAGGGCACCTACTGGTTAGCGTACTTCGAAATGGAAGGTCCGAACTTGGTCAAAATTGACCGCGCGTTCCACCTTTGCGAACCAGTCCTGCGTCAAATGACGTTGAAGTTGGAGCCACGGTTGATCGAGCCCATTTTGGCGAACGCTCGTGGTGAGTCGATCCGGGTTTCAGCCTCGGCAGAAACTGCTGATGGGGAAACTGCAGACGGCGAAACCGACGAAGTGGAAACCGCTGACGCTTAGGGCGGCATCCGTTCGATAGTCGAGACCAAACGATGGCCAGTTATAACCGCGTAATGTTGATGGGAAACCTGACTCGAGAAATCGAGTTGCGGTATACACCTGGCGGTACCGCGGTAATGGACAACGCGATCGCGGTCAACGATCGTCGCAAGTCTGCCAGCGGAGAGTGGGTCGAGGAAACAACCTTCGTCGACGTCACTTTCTGGGGGCGAACGGCCGAAGTGGCAAGCGAATACCTTGGCAAGGGATCGCCGATTTTTGTGGAAGGGCGCTTGAAGCTTGATTCGTGGGAAACAGACGGGCAGAAACGCAGCAAATTGCGAGTTGTCTGCGATCGAATGCAGATGATTGGTGGGCAAGTCGGCAACCAGACTGCTGGTGGTCAATCCAGCAGTAGCCCGAGTCGCCCCGTCGCTAGGCCGCAAGATCAAAGGCCACTCACTCAAGCTCAACGAGTCAGCGAATCGCCTGCCGCTCATAATGCGGCCACGCACAACACCCCAGCGCAAAACACACCGTCATCCAACCAACAACCAATGTCGTCAGGTCAGCCATCGGCTCAGCCCACCGGCGATGGCGACGGCTACGACGAACCGGATATTCCGTTCTGACCTGTTTTTCGGTATCGTTGCCCTTTGCACGCGGTATCGGAAACGATGCGGCGTCCGGTAACTAGCTGAATTCGGCCTGCCAACCGACCTAAACCAACATTCAAACCTTCCAACTGAAACATCGGTTCGATCATTTCGAGATTCTGACATGCCAACTTCAACTCCCCGCAAACGTGACCAAACCTTTAAGCGATTGCCCAAAGGCCCCAATGGTGGCGTGCAACTGCTTCTGATTCACAACGTCGAACATCTTGGTCGCCAAGGCGATATTGTCGAAGTGAAGTCAGGTTTCGCACTGAACTATCTGCTGCCGCAAGGTTTGGCGACGGTCGCGACCGATCACCACAAGCGAATGGTCGACAAGCACCGCGAGAAATTGCGTGCAATCGAACTGGAAAAGCTAAGCGAATTCCGCAAGCAAGCCGACGAACTTGGCAAGCAATCGATCACCATCGAAGCGAATGCGAACGACGAAGGCCACTTGTATGGCAGCGTTGGCCCGCAAGAAATCGTGGACTCTCTCAAGGGCGCCGGTTTCACCCTGGCATCTGACCAGATCCGTCTGGAAGGTCCGCTGAAGGAACTTGGGCTCTACACCGTCAAGGTTCACTTGCACAGCGAAGTCGACGCAAGCGTCAAGGTTTGGGTGGTTCCAACCGTGACTGGCGACGGCGGAAGCGTTTAGTCGCGGTCCGGCTAGCCCGCACCAACGTCACCGAAATTTGAAAAGACCGGCGACGAATCGGAACCCGTGAAATATCGTCAACTGCTGACTGTCTTTCACCGATATTCCCATGGGTTAGCATTCGTGCTAACTTAATTGTTGGAAAAGTCGCCCGGAACTTGTGCCCCACGTTTCGGTGCGATGTGACAGGAGCCTCAACTGCCCCTGAGGCTCCTGTCACCCTTTTATTTTTACCGGCATTTGTGTCTCGGTCGTTTTAAGATTTTGCCAGAACGATCGTCTGACGATTCAAATACGGGGCTGTGGCGGAACTGGCAGACGCGCTAGATTTAGGATCTAGTTCCTTAACGGAGTGCAGGTTCGATTCCTGTCAGCCCTACTTGAATGCTTGTGAGATTCCATTTGAAGGGATCTCTCTTTCAAAAAAACGGACGATTGTAGTGGTGCCTGATTGAAATAGATCGGGAAAGACCGCCCAATTCGCGCCGCTTGTCATTGACCGTTTGCCATCTCGCAAATACATTTAGCCGAAAAATGACGTGTTTTAGGCTAACAGGTCACCTGACTAGGGTGCCAACGCCATCCTCTCATCATCCAGCGGTTACTTGCCGTTTGATTTGATGACCTCTTCGGAGGCGCCTTGCCATCGGTTTTTTTGCCTTGGTGATCCTTCGGATCGACGGGCTCGATCGATAACGGGTTGGTATCCAAGCACGCTTGTTCCTGTACTTAACTTCTGCCCCGAATTCACACTGACTTACGGCTTCCCAAGAGAAAAATCGATGGCCAAAAAAGCAAACGGCAAATCAGCTTCGAAAATGGTTTACTACTTTGGTAAAACCAAGACCGAAGGTAAAAACGTGCCCAAGAGCATCCTTGGCGGTAAAGGTGTCAACCTTGCCGAGATGACTCGGATCGGCCTTCCGGTTCCTCCCGGGTTCACGATCACAACCGAGTGCTGTGATGCTTATTACAAGTCCGGCAAAAAGCTGCCCGCCGGCTTGATGGATGACGTGAACACCGCCGTCAAAACGCTTGAAAAAGAACTCGGCAAGAATTTCGGCGATGATGCGAACCCATTGTTGGTCAGTGTTCGCAGTGGTGCAGCGGTCAGCATGCCCGGCATGATGAACACGATTCTGAACCTGGGGCTCAACGACGCTGCAACCGAAGGCTTGGCGAAAGCGACCAAGAACGAGCGTTTTGCTTACGATGCTTATCGTCGTTTGATCAACATGTTCGGCGACGTTGTCATGGGGATGGATCACCATGCGTTTGAAGCAGCGTTTGACAAGGTCAAGAAAAAATACAAGGTCAGCGAAGACACCGAAGTCCCAGCCGAAGGCCTGAAGCAACTTTGCGAAGACTACAAGAGTCTTTACAAGAAGGTGAACGGAAGCGATTTCCCGCAAGATCCGATCAAGCAACTTGAACTGTCGATCATGGCAGTGTTCGGTTCTTGGAACACGACCCGCGCGGTTCGCTATCGCGAAATCGAAGGCATTCGCGGCTTGCTTGGTACCGCCGTTAACGTCCAGTCGATGGTCTATGGCAACATGGGCGACGATTCAGGAACGGGCGTTGCGTTTACTCGCAACCCGAACACTGGCGAAAACAAGTTCTTTGGCGAGTTCCTGATCAACGCGCAGGGCGAAGACGTTGTCGCCGGTATTCGTACGCCGCAACCAGTCGCAGAAATGCCGAAATGGAATCGCGCCGTTCACTCGGAATTGATTGCGATCAAGAAAACGCTCGAAGATCACTACAAGGAAATGCAGGACATCGAGTTCACGATCGAACGTGGCACGTTGTACATGCTTCAGACCCGAACTGGTAAACGCACCGGAGTCGCGGCGGTCAAGATCGCTTGCGACATGGTCAAGGAAAAGTTGATCGACGAAAAGGAAGCCGTCATGCGGGTTCCTGCGAATGACTTGACGCAATTGTTGCTGCCAAGTTTCAAGCCAACTGCTCGTAATGCTGCCGACGTCCTTTGCCGTGGCCTGCCTGCGTCGCCGGGTGCTGCGGTTGGTAAGTTGGTCTTCAGTGCACCAGAAGCTCGTGAAGCTGCTGAAGCCGGTCTGAAGGTCATCTTGGTGCGAAAAGAAACCAGCCCCGAAGACGTCGACGGCATGAACGCTGCGGCTGGTATCTTGACCAGCACGGGTGGCATGACCAGTCACGCGGCCGTTGTGGCTCGCGGTTGGGGCAAGTGCTGTGTTGCTGGTGCGGGTGACATCGAAATCGATGAAAAGGGCAAGAAGATCAAAGTTGCCGGACGCACGTTCACTGGCAAAGACGTCATCAGCTTGGACGGAACGACCGGCGAAGTGATGTCGGGCGAAGTCGAGACGCAAGAACCAAAGCTGTCGGGCGATTTCGCCAAACTGATGGCCTGGGCCGACGGCTTCCGCACCCTTGGCATTCGCACCAACGCCGATTCGCCAAACGACTCGAAACGAGCTCGCGAATTTGGCGCCGAAGGCATTGGCCTTTGCCGTACCGAGCACATGTTCTTTGAAGCTGACCGAATCATTCACATGCGTGCAATGATTTTGGCCGACAACGAAAAGGATCGTAAGGCAGCCCTCAAGAAACTGCTTCCTTTCCAACGCAAAGACTTCGAAGGCATCTTCAAGGCGATGGACGGATTGCCCGTCACGGTTCGCTTGCTTGACCCACCGCTGCACGAATTCTTGCCGCACGAACCGGAAGCTCAAAAAGCGATGGCTAAGGAGTTGGGCGTCAAGCCAGCCGACATCGTCAAGCGAGCCGAAGCATTGCACGAATCCAACCCGATGCTTGGTCACCGCGGTTGCCGTTTGAGCGTGACCTATCCCGAAATCCTTGAAATGCAAGTTCGTGCAATCGTCGAAGCGGCGATCTCCTGTTCGAACAAAAAGATCAAGGCTCAACCGGAAATCATGATCCCGCTGGTCGGCACCGAAGCCGAACTGTCGATGCTTCGCGCCAAGGTCGAAGAAACGATCAAGGACACCGTCGAAGCCAAGAAGTTCACCGGCAAGCTAGACATCTTGATCGGCACGATGATCGAAATCCCTCGCGCCGCTCTAACAGCGGACAAGATTGCCGAGCATGCTGACTTCTTCAGCTTCGGTACCAATGACCTGACGCAAATGACGTTTGGTTATAGCCGTGACGACATCAACACGTTCTTGCCCGACTACTTGTCACAAGACATCCTGCATGTCGACCCGTTCCAGTCGCTCGATCAAAGCGGCGTTGGCCAATTGGTCGAAATGGGCGTTCAAAAGGGCCGTTCGACCAAGCCTAAGTTGAAGATTGGCATCTGTGGCGAACACGGTGGTGATCCGTCATCGATTGACTTCTGTCACCGCGTCGGCTTGGACTACGTTAGCTGTAGCCCATTCCGCGTGCCGATCGCTCGATTGGCTGCTGCCCAATCGGCGCTGCGAAACAAGGGCAAGAAGTAACATTCGTTGCCACCCTTGGTAGGTGTGACTTGCCAAGTTGTAAAATAGTGGGAAGGGGTCCGCGGAAGTGTTCCGCGGGCCCCTTCTTTTTTGCACGGCATGAAAACGTGCCAAGATCAATCTCTTAAAACCAAGCCCGAGCTACCCGATGACCGATTCCTACACCAAGTACAACGAAGTTGAAAAGCTGATCGACGCCGAGCAGTTTGATGAAGCCATTGCTGGACTCAACGAAATCATCACCGCCGATGACACCTTTGTGCTGGCTCATTTGGCGCTCTCGCGAGCGTACACCAAGACCGGACAACACGACCTGGCGATTGCGCACGGCGAGAAGGCTTGCGAGCTTGAGCCGACCGATTCGTTCAACTTCACCGCTCTTAGCGTGACTTACCAGCGAGCCTGGGCTGGCACCCAAGTCCAGGAATACATCACCAAGGCGGAAGACGCGATGGCCAAAGCCCAATCGATCTCGCAGGGTTGATTTTGTATCAATGTGACGTCACAGGACCACCAGAAGCGAGGTTTTCGGTGGTTCGGCGGCGTCGTCCAGCGGCGGTTTTCGGTTTCCCCGAAGCGGCGGCAGGTGGAACTTCAGACTTTTACATGGCTGTTACAAAGTTGGCCTATCAGGGCCGATGGTGTTTACACACTTTTCAGTACACTTTGGCCATCTTCAAGGCAAAGACCGTCCGGAAGCCAACTCTGTAAAGGAAATCAGCCAAATGGCGTCAGTGATCGAAACCCCGGCAAAGAATAAGAAATCGCGTCCCAGTGATGCTGCAACTGGCAAGGTCGCAGCCGATTCAGCAACAAAGACACCCGTCTGGGACCAGCCCAATCTGCTCGAGCCAGTGGTCGATACGACTGCGGCTCCGAAAATCAGCAAGCATGCTCACCCGACCGTCGCCGAGCGGAAACGTTTCAGCAACGTCAGCTACTGGGCTGTTGGTTGGCTCACGATGGCTCACTTGGTCGTTTTGGCCGCGCCGTTTTACTTTTCGTGGACCGGATTGGCCATCATGGTCGTGGTCCACTGGATGACGGGCAGCCTCGGCATTTGCTTGGGCTTCCACCGTTTGCTGACTCACACCGGCATGAAAGCCAAACCTTGGGTTCGTTACACTTTTGCGGTAATCGGCACGCTTGCCGGCGAAGGATCGGCACTGGACTGGGTTGCTGACCACCGCAAGCACCACGCGTTCAGTGACCTCGAAGGGGACCCGCACTCGCCGCACGACGGCAGCGTCTGGAGCCACATTTTCTGGTTGGCTTTCCACACGCACAACGGTGACCGCAAAGCCTATCTGCAACGCTGGGTTCCAGATTTGTACAAGGAACGTGGCATGCGATTCTTGGACGTCATGTTCTTGCCGTTGCACATTTTGACCGGCATCATCCTGTTCGCGGTCGGTTACTACGCGTTCGGTCATAGCCTCTACATGGCGACGTCGCTTGTCATTTGGGGCATGTTCGTTCGCTTGGTCGGCGTGTTGCACTCGACTTGGTTGGTCAACAGTGCATCGCACATGTTCGGCTATCGCAACTATGAAACGACCGACGACAGCCGCAACAACTGGTTTGTCGCGATCGTTGCCTACGGCGAAGGCTGGCACAACAATCACCACGCTTATCCTCGCATGGCCAAGCACGGTCACCAGTGGTGGGAATTTGACATCACTTGGCAAGCCATCCGATTGCTACGAGCAACCGGTTTGGTTTGGGACGTGGTCGACTACAAGAACGCCGCCGAAAAGAAAGCCAAAGAAGCCGCTGCACTTGCCAACTAGGCTGGCGGCCGTTCCTTGAAGCATCGAACCCTGATCGTGACAACGTCGCGGTCAGGGTTTTTTTATTGTCACGACGGGTAACCTAATGTAGACCCGCGACTCCGCATCGCGGGATGCGAACGGCAAAGTCGTTCGAGAGCACACCGTGAACGATGAAATCAAGCTTTCCGGAGCCGTTCGTTGGTGCTAGACCATCAACCGCGTGACCGCGTTTGCTTTGACCAGTTCACGCGGTTGGTTCAAGTGGTTGTAAACGATCGTTTCAGGGTGAATGCCGAAGCTGTGGTAGATCGTTGCCAACAATTCGGCTGGGTGGACTGGATCTTCCAGCGGCGCTGACGCCGTCTTGTCGCTCTTGCCATGCACGTAACCTCGTTTGACACCTGCCCCTGCCATCACCGCGGTGTAGCAATACGGCCAGTGATCGCGGCCATCGTCGCTGTTGTTGTTGCCGCTCGTGCTGACGCCGCGCTGAGGACTTCGGCCAAATTCGCCCACCGCCACGACCAACGTTTCATCCAACATTCCTCGTTCATCCAAGTCCTTGATCAGCGCCGATAAACCGCTGTCGAGCATCGGTGCCGATTGGTCCTTCATCCGTTTGCTAAGTCCGGTGTGGTGATCCCACGAGTGATTGTCGCTGTTGGCGACCTTGGGCCAGATGACTTCGACGACACGCGTGCCAGCCTCGACCAAACGACGCGCCAGCAGGCAGCTTTGCCCGAACGTGTTTCGGCCATAGGCGTCACGGGTCTCGTCTGATTCAGCCGCCAACTCGAACGCGTCACGAGCTCGGCCGGAAACGATCAGCGACAACGCTTGGTCGTAATACTGGTCCAGTTCGAACGACTCGACCGCGCGATTGATGTCCGGCATTTGCGCGTTCAGCAAGTCTCGCAGCTTGGCACGACGCTGCAGTCGGACGCTGAAGACTTCTGGACGCAGCTTCAAATCGTCGATCTTGATGCGGTCCATTTTCCCCATGTCCAAGTCATCGCCACTGGGGTAAAGCGTGTAGGGATCAAACGATTTGCCTAAGAATCCAGCGGTGCCGCCTTTACCGATTACGTTGGATTCTTGCAACGGACGTGGCAACATCACGAACGGCAGCATCGGCTCGTCAACGGGCTGCATCTTGACGATGTTGCTGCCGAAGTTGGGAAAGTCTTTGGGCGATGGCGGTTCAAGCTGTCCCGACGGGCTGACCTTATCGGTCGTGTATCCCGTCATCATTTGATAGATCGCCGCGGTGTGGTTGAACAAACCGTTTGGCGTGTAGGACATCGACCGAATCATCGTGAAGCGATCGTTGATCTGCGACAGCTTCGGCAAGTTTTCGGTGAACTTCACACCGGGAATCTTGGTGCTGATGGGTTTGAAGATGCTGGCGACGTTATCCGGTACATTCTCTTTGGGGTCCCAAAGGTCCAAGTGGCTTGGTCCGCCTTGCAAGTACACCAAGATGATGCTCTTGGCCTTGCCCCATCCAGGCCCACCGCCGACCGTCCCTTCGGAAGCCGCCGCCGATTGCATCCGCAAGATTTCGGGCAGCGATAGCCCAAGCATTCCACAACCGCCGACACGCAAAAACGAACGCCGAGTCGGCGTCAAATGCGGATCGCAAAGGTCTTTGGCGGCGAAGCCTTTGAACGACAACATGCGCGGTCTCCAGTTTTCTTAGAGGTAGGCTCTGACAGACGCTAACAGGCCCTGACAGATTCTGGTGGGATCAGTGATTGAACAAGAACGCAGGACTGTTGATCAGCGCCCACGTCAGGTCTTCCGCAGCGGTCAAGCGAAGGTTTTCAAGCTGCTTAGCACTTTGGGCCGCATCTAAACGAAGCTGGACAAGCGATGCCACGTCGGCCGTTGGCTTGGCTAGTTGGGCTTGGCGATCCTGCAATGCAACAAGTTGTTGATCGGGCGGGACATTCGCTTTCGCGGCTGCCAGCGCATCCGTAAGTTTCCGAACATCGGCGTCGGTCTTGGTCACGTAGTCGGACAACAACGCGCGTGATTCGTCACTGCGTTGATCGGTTGGCGTTGCCAAGATCGCGGCAAACGATTCCGGTTGACCCAGCGGGATATCGCCCTCGGCGGTCGTGGCACTGATTCGGAAACGCCCCAATCGATGGTCACCCGCATTATGAAACTGATGCAATTCGAACTCGATCGAGCTTCCGCCGTCATAGGAAATCGGTTCGGCCAAATTGAACGTGGCCCAGTGAGTCACGCCAAGTGAATTGGCAACTGCCCATCCGCCCTGGTCTTTTGCGTTTCCGTCGAACGCTTTCTCGATGTTGAAGCCATCTTGGGTAAAGTCCGCGACACCGCTTTCAATTTTGACGTCGGCCAGCTTCTTGGAGTCGCCTAATGGGCCTGCCTTGATCGTCAATTCCGTCAGCACAAAGTTGCCGTTCTCGCCCAAGCCTGGGCCACCCGAGGGCAAGCTTGGATCGGCGATCGCCTCGATTCGGAACCCCGAAATTTGGGACAGTTTTGTGTCCAGCCCAATGCGATAAATCCCTTTGCCTTTTTCGCCGCTCGCGACCAATGACCGGTCCGCTTGCGGCGTCAAAACCGCTTTGTTCGTCGATGACAGTTTGGTCGCCGCAAGCGGGTGCCATTCCACCGTTGCACTGGCATGCTTGGTCCACTTCGCGATGACTTCGTCGATCTTGGTGCCAGCGGTCTCGTATGCTTTCTCGGCGGCTTTGATTCGATTGAGTCGTTCAGCTTCGAGTTTTTCTCGCTCGGGCTGCATTGCAACTTTTCGAGCCTCAATTTTCGCGATCGTCTCTGCTAGCTTTGTCTCGCGAACCTTCTCAAGTTTCGCTCGCTTTTTGGCCCATTCCTTTTCAGCCGTTTCCAAACGCTGCATGATCGATTGGTGGTCGGATCCGATCAAAGACGTCGCCTTGTTGTAGGCGGCGAACTCGCTGTCCGTTGGCGTTCGTCCAATCGCACGAATGAACAGTTCCTCGACCAGTTCGTGATCGTCGGGATGTGACTTGACCATCGACGCTAAATCGTTCTTGGGGTCAGCAATCGCTGAACCGATCGTGGGACCACTGATCAACGCCATCACCGGGCCAAGCTGCAACTCACTGCTGCGTTCACACTCGCAAGCACTTTCACGACTCGGGCGTCCAAGATTTTGCAGGAAACCATCGCTCAGCTTAACGCCGGAATCGGAAAGAGCCGCCGCCCGAGTCCCGGCCGGTACACCGGGAATGTCCGAGACCGATCCGGTCAAAGAATGCACGGAATCGTAGATCACTTCGGCCGGTAATCGGCGAGGCAGTGCGTGCGAGTAGTTCAGCCGATCGTCTTGGTTCATCGGGTTGACCGCGACGTCCAACTGATACGTTCGGCTGTTGCAAATCGTCCGCAGCATCTGAGCGACGTCGAAATTGCTATCCACGAATGTTTGCGACAAGTGATCCAGCAGTTCTGGGTTTGTGGGCGGATTGCCAGCGCGAATGTCATCGATTGGTTCGATCAAACCAACGCCCAACAGATACCCCCAAAGTCGATTGACGTAGCTGCGGGCAAAGTACGGGTTATCGGAATCCGTGATCCAGTCCGACAGTTGCGTCCGGCGAGACGCATCGGCTTTCGAATCATGCGGTACTTCGAAAGGGAAGCCAGGCTCGACCGGTTTGCCGGTGCGTGGGTGCAATATGTCGCCGGAGTCCTTGTCGACAACCTTTTCGAACAGTGGCGTTGCGCCTTCGACGGCGGTGCCACCAATCTTTCGCGCACCAGATGCCGGGTCTCGTTCCAAGCCAACTTGGGCGAAGAACGCCGACATTTCGTAGTACTGGTCTTGGGTCCATCGTTCAAACGGATGGTCATGGCATTTGTTGCAATTGAAACGGATACCAAGAAACAGATGCGTGGTGTTCTCCATCGTGTCGTCGGGCACACGCAGTGTCTTAAAATACGATGCCGGTGGATTGTCGTTATTCGACCCGGTTGCCGTTAATACTTCGGCAGCAAATTGATCATACGGTTTGTTCTCTGCCACGCTTTCGCGAATCCAATCACGAAACTTTGTGCTGCCTTCGACGCCCAAGAACTTTCGATTGACCTGCAACAAGTCTGCCCATTTGTTGGTCCAGAAATCAATGTACGCTTCGCTTCCGATCAACTCGTCGACGACGCGAGCGCGTTTGATTCGCGTTGGCTCGTCATCGGCCATGAAGGCCCGAAACTGGTCACTCGTCGGCGGCAGTCCGGTCAGGTCCAGGTGAACGCGGCGCAAAAAAGTCGCGTCGTCGCAAAGGTCGCTGCCTTGAACTTTTACGCGTCGCCATTTCTCGGCAACCAGTTCGTCGATACGACTCCACGTTTCAGGTTGCGATTCTTGGTATCCACTGCGGTCACCCATCACCGTCAATGTCGTCGCGGCGTAGGCACCTTCATAGCGAGCCAAAATCGCCGCTTCCCCGCGTCGAACTGCCGACAACATTCCCGTCGCGGTCGACGTCGCGACTTCCGTGTTGCCGCTTTCAATAAACGCCTCGCGAGTCACGTCACGAGTCGTCCCATCCGGATAGTGCGCGACGACTCGGACCTGTTGTTTCGCATCGGTGCGCTGCACGATCGGATTGATCGGGAAAACCTCGATGTACGAAACTTTGCGAGAGTCCAGATCGAGCTTACTGCCATCAGCGATCCAGCGGCGCAGAATGGTGTGGTTCGGGTCGCCGGCGGTCATCAAAGTGCCACCTTGGTGAGGTGTCGTACCGAGCGGTTTACGAAGCATGAGTGATTCTTCGGGCGCAGACGCGTTGATCCGCCGAGCCGACAAGTCGTCGGCCAGCGCACGCAAATCGAAGACCGGATCGTAACCACGAAGCGACAACCGAAATCCGTTCTTGCCCTTTTGCGCGCCGTGACACGTGCCGCTGTTACAGCCCAACCGACTTAGCACCGGGTTCACGTCACGAACGTAATCGACCGCCCCCAGTTCTGAGTCGTCACCGCTGATCCCCGCTGCCGTGATCGCGACCGTTTTCTCGCTGTTGCCGTAGCGAACGGAAATAGCACCTGCCCCATCGACGGTCGGTCTTATCAAGCCGTCCGACGTCAGCGTCGTCCAGTCGGGGGCACCGATATCGCAGGCCCGTGTGATGTCGGTTGTCGAACCATCGGCGGCAATCGCAGTCACGATCAATTGGCAGTAGTCGTAGGGCCCCGTAAGGCGAATTTGATCGGGCGAAATCATAATCGACTCGATCGAGTCTGCCGGTGGCAGATTCTCGTCGGCGGCTTTCTCGTACCGCCGAGTCATGACTTCATTCCACGCTTTCGCATCAAAACGCTCCGGTGCACTGGCTAGTTCCGACGTGATTTTGAAGGGCGAATAGTTTGCTGCGATCTTGCCTTCGCTACCAACGCGGCGAATCTGACCGTCCGTCGCGGTCACCAGCAGAGACTGGTCGGGTGCAAATGCGATCGCGTAAACGGCCGCATCGGGAATTTCGACTCGAGCGATTTCCTTGATTTCTTGTTGGCGGCTCTCGTTGACCAACTTGTTTTCTTCGGCGCTGCGATCGGCGACCCGTTTTCCCAGGATTTTCTTCAGCTCGCCAGCGACCTTCCCGTCAAAGTCGTATTCCCAAACGCGGACCTCGCTTTGACCATCAATCGTGGACGCGGCAGCCAATCGGGAAGCATCGGGACTGATCGCAACTGAAAAAATTCGGCCCGGCATTTTGGGCAGCGAACGGATCAGGTTGGCGTCGTCGCCGATCTTTCGTGCCGTTTCGCGAAACACGCGGTACACCTTGGCGATCCCGTCGGCGCCACCGATCAAGATTTCATCACGTGTCGGGTGAACCACCACGCGACTGAGTCCGCCGGACAAAGCACCCGGTGTGATCGACGTGATGTTGTCGACAAATCGTTCGGTTTCGACTTCGGTAAGTTTGCACGACATATCTCGGCCGACCGAAATCAGATGCTTGCCGTCCGGCGTGAATCCTGTGTCGAGTACCCAGTCATCATGGGCACCCTGGAACAAGACAGCCTGGCCGGTTGCCGCATCGACAGCACGCACGACGTTATCGCAAGCTCCGAATGCGATTTTGGAACCATCGGGCGACCAACTGGCTCCATTGATCGCGTCGTAAGTGATCGGATGCGATAACGCCAATTGTTTTGATTCGACGTCCCAAACCTGCAATTCCCCTCGCACCGCAGGGTCGCCGCCGGTCGCAGCGATTCGTTTACCATCGGGCGAAAAACGAACTGAATTGATGCGCGGGCTTAGTCCGATCAATCGCGACACCACCGCGCCGTTGTGTCCATCCATCAAAACGACTTCGTGGTATCCAGCAACGGCGATCAGGTTGCCGTCCGGTGACACGTCGATCGACGGCATCGCGGGGGGAGCAGCATAGATCGGTGGATTTTCGCTGCTGAAGGATACCGTATCACTTGCCGACGAGTCGTCTCGAGCGCCTTCGGCAATCCACTGAATGATCGTATCGACTTCCGCTTGGCTAAGAGGTTCGAAAGGTTCGTCGGGCATCTCGGCATGGCCGTCGACAATCTTGATTTGATCAATCAAGTAGCTTTCGTCGGGTTTGCCCGGCACGATCGCTGCGCTGCCCGTTTCGCCACCCGCGATCAACGAAGCAAAGTCCGTCATCACATACGAGCCAAGCTGCTTGGCGTTCTGGTGACATCCCAAACAGGCACGGCTAAAGATCGGCTCGATATCACGCTGAAAACTGATCGTTGCCGCAGCCGTTTCTGCTGGAACGGATTCGTCAGCACAGGCAACGGATATCGTGCATGCGGCTAAGAGATACACAGCCGGGACTAGCACTGGTCGAATGATCGGGCGCATTAAAAATGTCTCCTGCGGACGAAGTCGCAATCCGACAATTCGAAAGCGACCTGAGTGCTGAGTTCTTTCAGGTGGTCTGCCCAAGAAGGGGCGGGTGGGAGCGATCAACACAGCTAAAGTGGCGTCGTTTCGCGTCCTGCGAGTCTAATGGCGGTGAGAGTCCCGGTCAATCGTTTCGACCAATCGTCAAGCCAGATGCTACGATACGGGGACTATGGCGTTTGGCCTCCTCGTCTCGTCGTTGGACTGCAAAAAAACAGCCCAGCAAGTACCAAGGAACAATTTGTGATGGAACTTCGGATGATGATTTTGGCCGTTGTCGGTTTGCTTGCCGGAGCACTAGCCAACCACATCATTTACACGTTCGCGTACTTTGATCCACGGCCAATCTCGCCTTGGAACGTGGCCCACGAAAAAGCTCCGCCACGCAAGCTGTCTGACCGCCTCCCGTTTTTGGGTTGGTTGGGATTGCGGCGAGAATCCGAGGTCCATGGCCGTGGTTTTTGGGTGCGACCGCTGCTGATCGAACTGGGAATGGCGGTTGCACTGCCAGCACTCTACTGGTTCGAGGCTCAGTCCGGCGGACTGCTGCCAGTTGAAGCAAGACACCCCCAGATGATTGCGATTTTTGAACCGTGGGCCAGCACGATGTTCATCTCGCATGCCATTTTGTTGACGCTGATGGTAGCGGCCACGTTTATCGATTTTGACGAGAAAACGATTCCGGACATCATCACCATTCCCGGCACCTGGATCGGGCTAGTCGCCGGCGCGCTCTCGCTAAACATCTTTTTGCCAACCGCGATGCCCGTCGGTGGTGCCGCGGAATCCTTGAAAGCGACGACGTTTGATTCGCCTTGGTTCCAGGCAAATGGCCCGTGGATGGGGATCAGCGGACTGCGCGTGGGGATCGCGATTTGGTCAGTATGGTGCTTTGCGCTCGCAGATCGACGTTGGAACGGGTTGCTATTGAAACGTCGCGGATTCTCGCGAGCGGTTCAGCACTTTACCGCCGGGTTGTTTCGTGACGGTCTTTGGAAAGTCTTGATAGCCATGTGGGTCGTCGGAGTCATTGCGATCAGCATCGTTTGGAACATGGGCGGCGATCATTGGCTGGGCCTGTTTTCATCGCTGGTTGGACTAGCGGCCGGCGGCGGTGCCGTCTGGGCGATTCGAATCATCGCGTCAGCGGCGATGAACGTGGAAGCCATGGGGTTTGGCGACGTCACGCTGATGGCAATGGTCGGCGCTTTCATCGGATGGCAGGGGGCGATCTCGGCGTTCTTTTTGGCTCCGTTCGCCGCGATCGCGATTGTGTTGATTCAATACGTGATCACGCGAGACCCGCAAGTGCCGTTTGGCCCCTACCTTTGCGCGGGAACGGCGCTGACCGTCTTGAATTGGGATCGTGTCTACAACAGTTGGTTAGCTGTTAACTTGAACTTGATCGGCCCGATGTTGTTATGGATCTGCATCGCAATGTTAGGCTTGATGGGGGTGATGCTGTTCGTGTGGCGTCACATCAAGATGCGGCTGTTCGCAAGGTACGATTGAAAACGTCACTCAGCAAACTCGAAAACCGATCGGTGACCCAGTCAATGGAGTGATTTGCGGTTAGGTATTCGTCCACAGGGGCGACTGCATGGATTCGTTTGCCTGTATGAAATTCAGTTAATCGTTCAGTGGCATTGGCGACGTCGTCGCCACAAACGACACCTGCGGACGATTTTGCAAAGAATCGATCAAAGTCCTGCAACGTCACTATCGGTGTTCCCGATGCAGCAGCTTGCAGCAAGGCGTTGGGGAATCCTTCAGCCGCCGCCGAACTGGTCGAAAGAAAAGCGGTAGCCTGAGCAAATTGAAGCGGCATTTCGTCAAAGGGGATGTAGTCGACCAATTCAACGTTCGACGGCAATGAAGAGCGAACACGTTTTTCAACCGTCGGGTCGTCCGGGTTCACGATCATTCGAATCGGGATTTCTGGGCACGCTTTAGCAATTTGGATTGCCAGTTGGATTCGTTTCGCAAACTCTTCGTATCGGCCAATCCAAAGCACGTGCCGGCGAGCATGCTTGTCTCGCTCGACTTTCCAGCGGTCAATGTCAAGTGAGTTCCGAATGAGTGAACCCTTGCGACCAAATAGCTTTTGCAAACGCTCAAGTTGAACATCGGTTTGGCACACAATTTCGTCGGCCTGTTCGATCGCAAAGCGGCACACGTCGGAGCGTTCACCGTATGGTGAATGAGTGATTTCGTTTTCTGCATATCGGGCATCCAAGTCGGCTCCCGATCGTATCATCAAAACCGATGGTCGCCCTTGGGCGGCGGCTGTCGCAATCACCCCTGCTGACTCTTTGCCGACGCCCATCGTGACCCAAACGTCCGGCTTCAAGGACATCAAACGGCGGTCGACCCCCATAAGCTCTGGGTCTCGTTGACGGAAAGGCCAGGTCAACGCCAACGCAGGAAGCTGCCAAAGCAAGTTTGCTGAGAAATGGCGAAGCCTTCGATGCTTCAAATCAATTTGGGATGAAACCGATCGTCGGACAGGTTCCCACCGATCGATATGTGCATGCAGATCCACTCCATCGACTCGTCGTTCTGGAATTTGCGTCAAAGAACGAAAGACCAAAGTAGGTTGCCAAACCGTCCGAGCAGCTAAGCCCTTTGCAAAAGTCCAAGCGGCGGTTTCCATTCCCCCGACTCCGTCTGCACCCGATCCGAAAACGGCGGGCATCGATTGCCAAGCGACAATTGCGACGCGATGAGTTTTATTTGGCACTGCTGGACTGCTCAAGAAAATTACTCGAGATCAAAAAGGGGCATGACGAATCGAACGAACATCGACTGGGATTCGGCGCGGGATGGAAGTAGCCGATGCGCCAAGGTAGGATAGCCTCGAGCAATGTTGGCCGCCCAACCTCATCTATTGGCTGCAATGAAACTGATTCAATGGTCGCGATTCTAGGTCTTTCCGCATTTTACCATGACTCAGCCGCCGCATTGGTGGTCGACGGTACGATCGTGGCTGCCGCTAGCGAAGAGCGATTCACGCGGATCAAGCATGATGCAAGTTTCCCCACCAACGCAATCGAATTTTGTCTTGCCGAAGCTGGTATGGGGCCATCGGACATTGATCACATCGGCTTTTACGAAAAGCCGTTGCTAAAGTTTGATCGACTACTGGAAACCTATCTTAGTTTTGCGCCATTTGGTTTCCGATCATTCGCCAAAGCCATTCCATTGTGGGTGCAAGAAAAGCTGCACATTCGACGAGAGATTCGTCGGGGCTTGAAAGGGCTATATCGAGGTCGCCTTTGCTTTTGCGAGCACCACGAATCGCACGCTGCCAGCGCATTCTATCCGTCACCGTTCGATGAAGCGGCGATCTTGACAATGGACGGCGTCGGCGAGTGGACGACGACAAGTTTGGGAGTTGGGCAAGGGAATAAAATTCGTCTGCAGGAAGAAATGCGTTTCCCGCATTCCCTTGGCCTGCTTTACTCTGCGTTTACCTACTACACCGGATTTCGTGTCAATTCGGGCGAGTACAAACTGATGGGACTTGCGCCGTACGGCACTCCCCGATATGTCGATACGATTCGTCGTCATTTAATTGATGAACGTGAGGATGGTTCGTTTCAATTGAATCTGGACTATTTCAACTATTGCCAAGGTCTAACGATGACCTCGGCCAAATTTCATCAGTTGTTTGGTCGAGACCCGCGTCGATCGGACACTGCGATCGAGCAGTTGGACATGGACTTGGCGGCTTCGATCCAAGTCGTAACCGAAGAAATTGTGCTAAGAGTCGCCAATCACCTGCACCGCGAAACGGGTTTAGAAAACCTTTGTATGGCGGGCGGCGTTGCGCTCAATTGTGTTGCCAATGGACGGCTTGTTCGTGAAGGACCTTTTAAAAAGATATGGGTGCAGCCAGCAGCCGGTGATGCCGGGGGATCATTGGGAGTGGCACTCTTGATTTGGCACCAACTGTTAGAGAAAAAGCGAACCCCACAACAGCCTGATTCCCAATCCGGTAGCCTGCTGGGGCCGTCATTCAGTTCCAGCGAAGCGGTTCGTCGCTTGGATAAGCTGGGGGCGGTCTACAGAATTTATGATGATGAAGATGGTCTCAACGAGGCCATCGTGCAGGAATTGCAAGACACCAAAGTTGTCGGGCGGTTTTCAGGAAAGATGGAGTTTGGGCCACGCGCTTTGGGGAATCGAAGTATTCTCGGAGACCCACGCAGCACCGACATGCAGTCCGTGATGAACTTGAAGATCAAGTTCCGCGAATCCTTCCGTCCATTTGCGCCTGTTGTCTTAGCCGATCAGGCCCATCAGTTCTTTGAAATCAACGAGGACGTCGAAAGCCCGTACATGTTGATGGTGTTTGACGTCGCAAAAAGTCGTCGAACCGAACCGGTAAAACAGTCTGAACGCGGCCTTAATCAGGTCAATGAAATACGTAGCGAACTGCCAGGGATCACTCACGTCGACTATTCGGCTAGAGTCCAAACGGTCGATAAGGAACGCAACCCAGCATTCGAAAGGCTCCTGCGAAAGTTCTATGCGTTAACCGGATGCCCGGTACTGATTAACACCAGCTTCAACGTCCGCGGCGAGCCGATCGTCAATACACCCGAAGAAGCCTTTCAGTGTTTCATGGCAACCAACATGGATGTTCTGGTCGTCGAAAACTTGGTGCTTCGAAAAGAAGACCAGGCTGCTGCGCTGCAAGTGTCGGTTGACGACCACCTCTCGAAATTTGCTTTGGACTAATCCGATGAACCTGATCAAGCATTCTGAACTGACCGCGCAGGGGCTCCGCTATTTTGGGGGCTCGATGGTCGCGATGCTTGCGTTCATTGCAGGTGCAATCGCTTGGCGTTGGGATCAGGGCACGGTTGCTTGCTGGGTTTTGGCCGGCGATCTAGTTTTCGCGATTGTCTACTTTGGGTTTCCAATGACCCAGAAACCGATTCACGACGCTTTTGTTCGTGTGACGTCGCCTATCCAGTGGCTGATGTCGTACGTGATTTTAGTTGTTGTATTTTTTGCCGTGTTTCTGCCTGTTGGAATTGGCATGCGACTATTTCGACATAGCATTCGCCGAGTGAATCCTGAGGCGACATCGCACTGGGTTAAAAGGGAGAATCAGCCTGAACCCAAACGCTATTATGATGCGTATTGACAATGGTGTTATGGCTAGGACGTGATTCAAATTGCCCTGGTTCTGAAATTTGCGTTAGATACCGTTTTTCGGCAAGCTTCCGTCGCGATCTTCGCTTTGAAAAAAAATTGAATAAATAATGGCAGCCCAAGATAAAGACATCGCGATCGAAGACTCCGCTGATCGAGCGGGCGCGTCTCCTGAGTGTAGCGAATTCGAAAAACGTGCATCCGAAGATCCAGGACTCATTCAGGAGTTCGCTAGTTTCTTGAGGCATAACAAGAAGTGGTGGCTTGCTCCCATTCTGATTGTCGTGCTGTTGTTAACTTGTCTGGTCTTTCTTGCTGCCTCGCCCGCGGCCCCATTTATCTACACGCTATTTTGAGTGTTGTCGCGACAGCCATTCCAACTCCTGCAGTCGGTCTGCCAACATGGTTGCTAGGCGTTGGTGACCGATCGGTGAAGTGTGATCGTCGTTTTGTAGAAACAGTTCATCGGCGTGGTCGTGAATGCCTTCGTTTCCATCAACGAGGGGGATCTGGTTAGTGGCGAGCACACGCAACAGCATTTGGTGACTCCATCCCGGTTCGATTGTTCCAACCTCGGATGCCAGTTCAACTTCTTTGATGAACTTGCTCGCATAACTTTGATGCACGTGTCCCTCTGGCGCAATCAAGGCAATCAGTCGCCATCGGCGCTCGGACGCGAGTTTGCGAGTCTCGCTTAGTACCGCTGTTGCCAAATCTTCAATCTTTCGCCGCTCGTCCTCAAAGCCGGTCAATTCGGGCCAGCATCTTGATGCGTATATCAATGGTTGGTCGTTGATTCGCTGCGTATCATCGAGCAAGAACTGCTCGGGGCTAGTTGAATCCACCAACTGTAGCGATCCATCTTTTTCAAGCGTTGGAGCTTTGGCGACGACTGAAAACCGGTCAAGAAGTTTGCTGCGTTTCCAAAACGGTCGTTGCGTAAGCCCGAACCGATCATTCAATGAATCAAATGTTTCGGAAAACTGAAAACCAATTTCGTTCGTGACGGTACCGGCGGGCCTAAAAACGAGTGGTTGGTTTCCGTTTCCATTTTCCGCCAAGATCGGATGAGGCTTAGGGAAGTGATAGTCAACCGCCATGGAGAGATTGACGAGATCGTTAAGAGGGTTAATCCATAGAACGATGATTGTCTGTGCGGGTAGATCTTTCATCAACCGCATTCGCAGCAAGCATTGTCCTGGGCCAAATCCGGGAACGCCAGCGTTGATGACGTTGGTCGAATGGCCACGCTCGTCAAGTTGTTTGGCCAATTGAGCCGGAAACGTCTCGCTTGACGTTACGCCAAACCCAAATGGATGAGAGTCCCCGAATACGATGGCATCGGGGGAGCCTAGAGACTGAGCCGTTTCTTGATCGTCGATAATTCGATAACCGTTTTCGTCAACCAACACGTCGATATCAAAGTCCTTCGCAAGGCTCACGATTCGGTAGCGGCGGCTGGGAACCAACGAAAAGCCTAAGACTGGATCGACTTGCTGGTAGGCCGTTGGGACATTGAGGGGGCGAGGGAATTGACGAGCAAGCCATTCAGCCGCAGCTAAGGGAATGGCGATGATCAAGAAAAGCGGTGCCAGAATGAAAATGATCGTGCGAGAATAGGGGCGGCCGGCACTACGCTCGTCGGCGGCGGCCTTGCGGTGGATCAGATACCCGATCAATCCGCACACAAGCCCGACAACCAACAAGGCGGATTGACCTGTCCCCCATTGGTCGACCAAGCCGCCGCCACGAGCGACGTCGGCAAGTAGGGCGACGGAACTCAAGACGATGGCCGGAACGAGGCAGGCAATCAGACCGAGCGGGTGATGGTTGGAAGGCATCGCGGCGGCGAAAAAGGAGAACGGTTGGTAGTGTACGATCTTAGTCTACGCGAGCCGAACGCTGACCGCGGTCCGTTGATTTCCAGTTTCCGGTTGCAACCTTGCAGTCGCAATTTTCGTCATCCGAGCACAGCATGCTGAGAAAACTATCCGAACGTCTTCACTTAGACCGTTCGCTTGCGTTTGTGTTGGCGACAAAGATCTGGCAAGTGGTATCTGGGCCGATAACGATTGCGTTGATCATTGGTGCGATGACGCTTGAAGAGCAAGGCATCTACTCTGGCATCGTTGGCATCATTGGGATTCAAGCACTATTTGAACTCGGATTGCTTAACGTTCTGATAAGCCAGGCGGGCCACGAAATCTCGTTAGTGAGTGGAAGTGGCACCGATTCGTCGGTGGTTCAGCACCAATCGGTACTTCGGATGGCTGAACTGGTGAGGGCGTCCCGGCGGTGGTTCGCCATCGCGAGTTTGCTGTTTGGCTTGCTGGCGATTGCGTTCGGCTGGTTTACGTTCTACGGAGATCCGGCCGACGATTGGCAGGGGCCTCTGGTAGTCCTGGTGCCGCTTTCTGCCTGTGCGATTTTTCTGTCGCCTTCACTCGCGATTCTCGAAGGCAGTGGATTTCGAGAGGATATCTATCGCTATCGTTTTTTTCAGATCGTTACCGGCAGCCTTGTCGTTTGGGGAGGTCTCTTACTCGGATGCAAACTCTGGGTTCTCGTTTTTTCGGCCGCAGTCCAGGCTGCTTGGATGGGCTACCTCACCTATTGGAGATTCCGTGATTTCTTTCACCGATTTCAGAATGTCGATGAACGTCCCGAACAGTTTTCTTGGAATCATGACGTCGTCCCCATCCAGTGGCGAGCGGCGGTTGTCAGCATTGTCTATTACATCGCAACGGGATTGTTCACGGTCATCGTGATCAAGTTCCACTCGCCGACCGAGGCGGCGCCGTTGGGGATGACACTGTCGATTGTCGTCGCGATTCAGATGCTCGCGTTAGCCTGGATCCAAACAAAATATCCGTTGGTCGCTGCGTTGCATGGTGAGTCAAAACGCGAAGAAGCCGGGACTCTGTGGCGTCAAATCGCAGTCGTTTCGTCGGGATTGCTCGTTGCAGGATTGGCTGTATTACTCGCGATCATCGCTTTGTTGCCAGTGGCAGAGACGTGGATTGGCGTCGCACTGGTGCCACGGTTTTTATCAATCGGCCAACTCGCGATGCTGAGTGCCGGTGCCGTCGTAAACCACGTGATTGCCGTCCAGAGTTTTTACGTCATGTCACGCCGATCGAGTCCGCTGTTGATGGCCAATCTGATCGGTTACGGGACCGTCGCAATGGCGGTCTGGGCCGGCGGATACCTAGCGAGTATATCGGGCTTGTTGGCCGGATATGTCATCGCGATGGCATTGGTGGTGCTCCCGCTCCATACGATCGCTTACTTGAAGTTCCGGATCGCAGGGGCCGCGCCGGATCACTAGGCTTCGCGAGCGTAAACGGAGTTCCAACGGATCTTCCAACCGGCTTCTTTGGCTTTGGTTGAATCCCCACCGTTTGAATCGCCGTCGGTTTTCGGGGCATTGAGCACCGGTGGCAACAGTTCTTCGGCATCGGCAGGATCGTCTTGGTAGGGATCGTCCATCGGCACTCGTTCGACCGATTGCAAACGCGACTTTGGTTGATCGCTGAACGATTTCGGTGCATCCAAAACCGACTCGCCTGAATCATCAGGTTGAACGACAACGGGCGACGGATCGGTGACGACGCGACTGCTGCTGTACGGGACCGTAGTGGCGGACGGCGAAAACGACGAGTAACCGCTGACGATCGCGGGACTGAACGGATCGTAGTACGAGATCGGCATCTTTTGCACGACTTGTCGCGGCACCATGACGGTTTCGTTGTACGGAACGTAGACCTGTTTTTGAACGGGCTTGCGAACCGTTTGTACAACGGCCTCTTGTTCGTAGTACTGAACTTGAACGGGTTCTTTACGAGTTTCGTAAACCATCCGCGTCGATTGGACGGGAACCTTTCGCACTTGTTCTTCAGTCACCCATTTTTGCTGCTGAACAGGAACCTTGCGAGTCAAGGTTTCCGTGATAGGACGCTGCACAACAAACGGAACCTTACGAACTTCGGTGGTTGCCACCATGCGAGTCGTTTGCACGGGGACGTTCTGAGTCACCACGTTCGTTTCCATCCGAGTCCTTTGGACAGGAACGCGTTGGCTAACGACTTCTTGTTGCATGCGTTGAACTTGCACCGGTACTTGGACCGTTTGAGTCTCGGGCACGTACGAAGTGTTTGCGACTTGCTGGGTGATGTAGTTCGGTCGATATGAATACTGAGTCTGAACCGTCGGTGGCGTGACCTGTGGCACGACTGCATACGAACCGCGAACGCGAGCAAAGATGCCCAGCGGACCAGGCGTTGCATGCGTGTTGGGAACGTAAGCTAGGCCGTTTTGAACGGTTCCGGGCGTTACGACTTGTTGAGCGACGTAGCCACCCGCATCATAAGTTTGGTTTTGCATCGTCGTGACTGGTCGCATCGACGTGTACTGTTGCGCCTGGTACTGAGTTTCGACAACCGGCCGCTGGACCATGTACTGCTGGTCGACGTACGACATTTCCGTGACCGGACGCTGGACCGAATACTGTTGTTGATAGTACTGAGTCTCGACGACCGGACGGTACGTTGTGTACTGCTCTTCGCGTTCTGACGTTTCGTTGACATATCGAGTCTGTTGAATGGTCTCGTCACGGTACGACGTTTCGATCACCGGTTTCCAAACGGTGAAACGTTCTTCGCGAAAGTTCGTTTCAACCACCGGCTTGGCGACTTTGTATTCACGTTCTTCGGTACGCGTCTTCAGCACCGGACGGTAACTGGTCACCTGCTCGTCAACGTATTCGGTTTCGTACGACAACCGGAAACGTTGGACCGTCTGCGGTTCCATCACGGTTTCGCATTGCAGCCGATAGGAAGGCTCGAAACAACATGCGTCTTGGCCGTTCACATTTCCGGCGGCAGTCAGCACCAGTGCCAACGAAGGCACCGCGACCACGCCAAGTCGGCTAGTTGCAAAACGAGTGATGGCGGCAAGGTCGAATGGGTAGCGACGGATCATAATTGACTTGCGAATCAGTGTACAAAGGTTTCCGAAGATGGATCGGATGGACCCGTCGGTGCGCGCGTTGGCAGCATTCGGATCCACTCTTTCAAGAGTACGCAAGGCTTGAGGAAAATGTAGAGGAAACCCGCAAAAAACGTCGTTTTTGCCGGTTCGGGGCCCGTCAAAATTAGCCAATCCCCCCTGTCTGTTCATTTATCGATACGGATGTTGCATTTTCGCAACACTGGACATCTTGTGTGACCGGCATCGTCAACGATGCCGACCAGCCCCCCCAAGATCGATTTCACGATGACGGCAGCGGATCAAGATGTGGGTCCAGTCCAAGATCGCGCAGAGCAGCGGCCAGATTCGCTTCTGCGACCGCCAACCGCTGCCGATCGGATTGGTGCAATCGTGTCACGATTGCTTGCGCCCGAGCCAAACGCCGTTCCAGCCACGCCAGATCGGCAGGACCACGTTTGCTGGCGTCGGCAGCTTGTCGCCGAATTTCATCTGCTTTGTCGCGGCCGAACGCCTGCCACAGAATCGTGTCTTCGGCGCAGCCAAAAATTCGCGAGCTGCCGGGATCACCTTGCCGTGCGCCACGTCCGATCAGTTGCCGATCGATGCGAATGGAGGCGTGTGGTTCACTGACAATGACATGCAATCCTCCCGCGCTGCGGACTTCATCGGATAGAGCAATGTCGGTTCCACGTCCGGCAAGGTTGGTGGCGATCGTGACTCGCCCGGCCTGGCCAGCCGTCGAAACGATCTTGGCTTCCGATTCTAGATTCCGAGCCGTCAACCATTGATGCTGGATCCCAGCGGCGTCGAAATGTCGACTCAGGGTGACGGATTGCTCGATTGTCCGCGTGCCAATCAGTACCGCTCGGCCAGAGCCGACCACATCAACGGTCTCTTGGGCGATCGCATCGCGTTTTTCCTCGGAACTGGCAAAGCAACGATCAGGCCAGACGTCACGCCGCGACGGTCGCTCCGGTGCAATCCGATGTACGGAAAGGTCGTGCACGTTCCGCAGCTCGTGTCGATCTTCCCAAGCGGTTGCCGTCAAACCGCAAAGATGGCGGAACTTTGCAACAAAGTCTTGGACGATGATGCGAGCAACGGGGACGTTTGGCGGCGTCAGCGTTAGTCCTTCGCGAGCTTCGATCGCTTGTTGCAATCCTGCGCCAAGAGTTCGGTCGGACGATTTACGTCCGGTGTATTCGTCGACCAACTGGATTCTGTGTTCATCAACGACGTAATGCACATCTGGCAAAATCGAAATGGCCGCCAGAACGGCGATCTCGACTCCGTGCAGAATCTCGGTGGTCGTAAGCGATCGCATGGATGCGGGCATTGGATGACAGAGCACGGACTTTCGTCCCTTCTCGGTCAACGCGACCAAGCCAGCCTCTTGATCAAAAAAGAAATCCGAGTCCACAACCAGTTCGTTGGCGACGCTAGCCGACCAGCGGATGCTGGCTTCGATCGAAGGGGCGACCGAGGCGTGCGGTTCGGAAATGACCATCGGCGTACGAGCTTCGTCAATCAGCAGACTGTCGGCTTCGTCGACGATCAAGACGTCTCCGTTAAAAGGCGTTTCGGCCGCGTTTGACGACGAACGACGCTGATGAAGTGCCGATCGCAAGAAGTCAAAACCAAAGGAGCGAATCGTTCCGTAGGTCACGTCGGCCGCGTAGGCAGTCGCTCGCTGGGTGGACGACAAGTTGCCCACGATCGCTGCAACACTGATGCCAAGTTGCTGATAAACCGGTCGCATCCAATCGGCGTCGCGAGCCGCTAAATAGTCATTGGCCGTTGCGATCCAGACGCGGCGACCGCGGCGAGCAAACGCAGTCGCTGGCAACACCGTCGCCAGTGTTTTCCCTTCGCCGGTTGGCATTTCGACGATCGATCGTGACATCAGGTGATGCCCCGCAGCAATCTGTGACGGCCGAATCGTGACACCTAGGTGCGACGCCGCAGCAATCGAAACTTCGTCGATCACAGTCGCTGGAATTCTTGGCGATTGAGAAACGGGGCCAATCACGGAACTAAAGCAACAGCAACGAGAACCCACCGATCGCTGCCATCTCGGCGAGTGCGGCACGGCGGTCCAGCGGAAACGGGTTCCAATCGATCGGGTAGGACTGGCATGTCTGGCAATCGCCTCCGCCTGCGACCGGACAATTCGGACGCTGCTTGGTCATGTGATAGGGTAGCGTCATTGTATTTGACAGAAACCGGAATCCCGAAATTGCATTCTGAAAAACTCCGTAACTTCGGCCGCACCGTTCCAGATTGGCTTGTTCGAAGTACAGCGGTCGATGTTGGAAACGCTCGGTGTATCGGTTCGGGCGTGGCACTCCCAATCCGGTCCCGGTGATGTAGATCGCCGCATGGCCAGCCTGATCCAATGACGCAGCAGCAAGGTCTTCGGGGACTTTCGCCGATAGATCGGTGCTGGACAGACGGATTGATCGCAACGGCTTTCTTAACCGCGCGAGGGGATCGTTTCTTGACCGAGTTGGCGAATCCTCTGTGTCTTCAGAATCTTCTTCGCCCGATATGCCAAGACCCGCGTCGCCGTCTTTGTCCGCGGTTTTGCTTTTCAACAGATCGGCCGTCGACTCGGTTTCGTCGACTTCGCTTTGCGAATCGCGGCGGTTCTTGTCGTTGTCACGTTTGCCGTCCGTTTCGGGGCCTCGTTCCAACATTTCTCGCAGCGACAGTTCGCCGTCGGCCACTGGCGATCGAAGATCCATCGAATCATCCAACTTTGGTGATTGCCCAAGCGCAACGCCGCTTTCCAGTCCGGCGGCCAGCCAGGTAAGTCCGCAGATCAAGGCCAACAGGGGGCGGCGGCATTCCGGATTGAAATCGATTGGGAACAGACGCGTCACGGCGATTGCCTTTTCGAATGAAGATTGGCACGGAACGGTCGGCGAAATCTTGACTCGGCATCGCGGCCAAGATTCACTGCTCGATGGGCGGCGGCGAAACACCGACAATGAACCATCTCTCCTGGTTCATTTCGACTTTGTGCGTCTGGGCTGGCCAATAGAATCCGGATTCTCGGCAGGACCGACTCAACCGGCACGCTTTGCCTGGTTTACCAAGTCAAAGCGGGGGTTCCCGCGATGCCAAATTGGAATTCCGGAGGTGAAACCCGAGGCAAATTCGGGGCGTTCGACTAGGATGAATGACGCCAATGGCTGTCTTTTTGCGCACGAAACTCATCTACGAATTCGCCATTTCATGCATCGCCGCGAATCCCGTCTGATCTCCCTGAATCGATGGCGTTGTCTGCTGCGCAGGCCGAAGTCCGGCGTCGTGCCAATTCGCCAGGCCCGGATGGCTCGGCCCACGTTTGGTCAACTCGAACCCCGCTTGGTATTGAACGCGACTGCCGAATTGACGGCGTTGGGCGAATTGTTGATCACCGGTACTGAAGCGGCCGAAACGGTTTCGCTGTCGATCGATTCCAGCGGCGGTCTGCAGCTACACGATGGTGCCAATGAAATCATCGAGATCGCCAATCATCCCGGCGTCTCGACCACTCCCTTGAGCCCCGATCGGATCACGTCGGGCCAGATTCGTTTTGACCTTAGTGGTGGCGACGACCGAATCGAATTGCAGATTCCAAGCAACCTCAGCGTTGAAGTCGTCGCTGGCGAAGGCTTCGACTCAACCGAAATCGTCAGCGTCGATCCTTTGCTGATGACTTCGGGACGATCCATCGAGATTGAATCGGAAGCGATCACGGTTGGACATTCGGATGTGCAAACGGTCATCGATTTAGGCTCGGGCAGCTTGAACCTGGACGGCCAGTTGGTCGTTGCTGGCGACGTAACGTTCGTCACTTCGGCTGACATCGACCTTTCCAACACAATCGTCACCGCTGACCAGCCAGACGCAATCTTACGACTGGCGATCGACGACGCCGCTTTGACCTTGGGAACTTTTGATGCGTCGGGCGGACAGTCGGTAAATGATGTCGTGATTGCATCGGCATCGTCGGTCGAGTTTGCAGGTGCGGCTAACGAAACGAGTTCATTCACGATTACGGGCGAGTTGTCGCTGCGTGATATCGGCGGCGTCGTTCGAGTCAACTCGGCCATCGAATCCGGCTCGCTCTTGATTCAGGCAGACGGCGATCTGTTTGTCGATCAGTCCATTCACACGTCCGGTGGCAACGTTGACTTGATCTCGCAAGGCACGTTGTCCATCACCGATCGTGTATCGACCGCATCGCCCGACGGTTTCGGCGCCATTCGACTGACCGCCAACTTGAATCAGTTATCGGACGCATCCCTGACCACGTCCGGTGGAACCATCACAGTATCGGGCCAAGTCGCTGTTGACGGTCAAGTGCTGGTCGATTCAGGCAGTCAACAATCAGCCGAGTTGGGCGGACGGATTTTGTTTCTCGATTCGATCGGGGCATCCGACGGTGAAAACGATTCGCTGGTTCTGGATTCACGTGGTTCCCGAGTCGGCGGCACCGTCCGGTTGCAAGACGATGTCGGCCGCACTGACGCGAATCCCAATGCGAACGACTTGTCCTCGCTGAACATTGATGCCGGAACGGATACCGGTCAAATTGAAACCCAGTCGATCAGCGTGACGGGCGGCGATTTCAAGCTTTCTGCGGATTCGATTCGCATGATCGGCGGCATCTATCAGACTCGCGAAAGTGGCGATATTTTGATCGACGGACGACTACGTTTGCCGGTCGGTTCGCCACAAATCACGTCGGCAGGCAGCACGACATTCACGGGGCCGGTGGTGGGCCAGCCGCTTACTGAAATGTTCACGGTCTCGGGGGCTGGTGACGTTCATTTCCGCGACTCGATCAGCATTGTTAAAGACGTCCAAGTCGCGACAGAAAACCTGCTGACCGTGGACGGACCGGTCCTGATTAGCGGAGACATCGATTTATCCGCCGATACGATTCGATTGGTTGGCGATGTTGACACAACGGTCGACGGCGCCAACGGCAACGTATCGCTAAAATCGTTGACGCTCTTGGACGTCGACGGTTCGGTCTTTGTTGGCACCGGCGTCATCCATGTTGATGGCGGTGGTGGAATCATTGATACGACGGCGGCGACAGTTCAAAGCGATTCTACGCTGAACGCAATCACGTTTGAAAACGCTAGCCGAGTCAAGCTTGGCGATACGATTGCAACCGAGGGGCGTCTGGTGCTCGGTGTCGACAAAAACATTCGCGGCCGTATTGATCAAGCACCAGAAACTTTTGTGACGGTCAATCGCTTGCAGACCAGCAACAGCGGCGAGATCGAATTGCCGAACATTCGAAACGATTTCACCACGCTCGAGAATATTGATTTTGATGGCAGCGTTCGGCTTTTTGATTCAGTCGGGTCAGTGCGTCTGGTCGATGTTCGATCGGCAAGTGGCGGTATCTTCATCACAGCCAATCTGGACATTTTTGCCGAGCAAGTTGAATCCCAAGTGACGGGGCCAATCGAATTACGGGCTCTCGGTGACGTCTTCGTCAATGGAGAGTTAAGAACCGCGAACGGCCAAATCATGATTGAGGCAGGCGGATCGATCACTGTCGTCGACGTAAGCGAGGGTGATGACAATGACGCACGCACGTCGGATCCCGAACTGATTGCCGGCGGCGAATTGGGGCGGATCGAGTTGGTGGCAGCCGAATCCATTACCTTGTCCGACGACGTTCAGTTGCAGGCATCGAAGATCACCCAATTGTTCGCGGCACCGCAGACATCGCAGGGCCAAACCACACCCATCGAATCAGCCATTGACGATGCTGACCGAGCGGTTTTGTTCGACACGCCGTCGCTGGTGATCGGCGCAGGAGTGCAGATCGATACGGGGATCAATCAGGGCACCGCAAGACTGTTTTCACCTCGTCCGATCGACACTGACGAGCAGCTTGCGGGCGTCGAATTCGATGCCAACGGCGTGGCGACCAATCCGTTCGCGTTTTACGATCCCAATTCGATCAGAGTCAATGTTTTGGAACAGGCATTGGTCAACGATGCGACAGGCATTTTGTCGTTCGACGTCGGTCAAACGGGCGAACGGGGGCTAACCGTCGATATCGATTGGGGGGCGGAAACTCGTCGTTTTCAACAGATAGGTGGGTTGTCCGCCGACGCGAATACCTTTGTCGGCGTGACGCTAAACGGGGAACCTACTATCCCGTCCGCGACATCCGGATCGGGATCGATCACGGTTCAGCACTTCTATGACTCGCAAGAAGACATCCTGGGCAGCACACTGAACGGGCGCGACGCGGCGACATCACCCCTTGAAGTTCGGTTTGCGGTCCGCCATCACGAATCCATCTTTGTCCGTGCCGAAACCGTGGTGCAAAGTGGAGTGGCGAATCTAATCGCCGGCGGTATTGGATCGTCGACCGACGATTCGACCACGTCGGTTTTGGATTCGGGGCAAGCCAGTTTTATCATTCCAAGTCTGACGATTCCCGTCGCCTTTTTCCCCGTCCGTGATGTCATTCCCGAACTTGAAACGCCATCGTTCTTCGTTCGCGCCGAAACATCGGTTGCCCTAACTTCGACCATCCTCGAAACTACGGAATCGACCACAGCGTCAACGGCAAGCCGTGAAGAGTTTCTTCAACTTCGAACGCTTTCACCAAACCCTGATGGTGAGGATCTGGTCGCGCCGAAGAAACTTCCCGATGACATTCTGGACGGTGACAAGGTCCAAGAACTGTTCGCCGAACTTCCCGATGGTGCTTATGAAATCGAGTACGTGTTGGGCGACGGAAATGAACGCTCGATATTAAGAGTTGACGTTCGCGATGGCGAAGCCACGCTGCCAGAAACCGAACTTGACGAAGGTGAACTGAAGCTAAAACGATTGGATCCGATCGAATCTGAACGAGACTCCGGTGATGTACCGGCAGAAGCGATCGAGAATAAAACTCCGGCACCATCTCAAACGCCAGAATTATCGACGGTCCGATCCGACTTGGAAAGCGACAGCGATTTAGACCACGGCACCGTTGCCGGCGCGGCGATGGGTGTCGCGATCGTTTCCACCACGCCGATTCTCCGCCGTCGCCAGCGACAAATCGATGACCATTCAAAACGCCTGAAACGTTGGCACCGCTTCGCAGAAGATCGGACTAAGTGAGTGCAATTTAATGGATAAGAAAAAACAATCACCGACGAATCCCGTTTCGCCGAACGACGAAACGATCCGAATGGATGCCGACGAACACAACTCATCCCAGGTTGGTGCGGACGGTGCTGCGCCAGTCTCGAAACCAGTCTCGAAAACAGACTCGAAATCCAACGCGGACGACCCGGATGCGACCGTGACGCTGGAAAGCACGGTCGACATCAATCCGCAGGATCCTGTGACTGACAACCCGATCGACAAGACGATTGCCTTTGGCAATTCCGGTTCTGTCGATCAAACGGTGGCCGATATCAGTTCGAACAAAACGGTGGTCTATCGAGGCGAAGGCAAGTCACAATCCGAGTCCGATGATCAATCGACACTGTCGACGGTCAGTTCACTCGGTTCAGTTAACGACGCGACGATTGCGATCAAGAGTTCGTCGGCACTTTCGAGCCCCAAAATTGACGCGACGGTCAACCCACGTGAACTGTCGGACGACGAAGCGAAACTGTGGAACACCGTTGTTGGCAACAGTGAAGACCAAGCCAGTTTCAATAAAAACAGCGCCAATCGCAGCATCGATTCGCCAGCGATCGATCGTACGTTCTCGGACCGGCATTTCGAACGTTTGCGTCGCAGTGCGATTGCCGAAGCGCATAGCGATCCGAACTTGCCATCGGACTATCGACTCAATCGCAAACTTGGCCAAGGCGGCATGGGCGACGTCTATTTGGCGCGTCAACGGTCGCTTGACCGACTGCTTGCGCTAAAAGTCATCAAACCGCTGGACGCGAAACGTCGCGAGCAATTGATGAAAGCCGGTCGACTTGAAAAAGTCGAAGAAGAACGGCAGATGCAGTTTCTTGCCGAAGCGATCATTACCGGTGACCTTGACCACCCCAACATCGTCCCGATTCACGATGTCGCCGTGACCGACGATGGCGGTCTGTTCTATGCGATGAAACGAGTCGACGGGACGCCGTGGTCGGATCGTTTGAAGGAACTGTCGCAGCCTGAAAACCTAGAAGTCCTGCTGCGAGTTTGCGACGCCATTGGCTTTGCCCACACACGGAATGTTGTTCATCGTGACATCAAGCCCGAAAACATCATGCTGGGTGACTTTGGCGTGGTCATGGTGATGGACTGGGGGTTGGCACTGCCGACGACCGACTACGACAAAGAAAAACAGACTTCGATTATTTCGACTTCTGGTCTCGGTGGTACACCGTCGTTCATGGCGCCGGAAATGGCGACTGGTCCGCTGGAACGGATTGGTCCAACGGCCGACATCTACTTGTTGGGCGCGACACTGTTCATGATCGTGACGGGGAATCCGCCCCACCACGCACGAAACGTTTCCGAGTGTTTAAAGGTCGTTCGCACCAATGCGATTCGAGCGGTTGACGAGAAACACAAAGGCGAATTGCTTGACATCGCGTTCAAAGCGATGTCGACCAAGCCGTCGGATCGCTATCAAACGGTTGGCGAGTTTCAAAAAGCGATTCGTCAGTACATTGCCCACGATCAGAGTATCGGACAAACCAACCGAGCGTTTGAGTTACTCGAGCACGGGAAACAATCCCGGTCGCTGGCCGATTTTCATCGCGCTGGCCAAGGGTTCGAAGAAGCCATCAAGTCGTGGAACGGCAACGAGCGTGCTCGCCAAGGATTGGCCGAAACGACGATCGCTCACGCCGAGATGGCGTACGAACTGGGCGAGTACGAGTCGGGAATTGGGTTGCTCGATGAAAACGATCCAGACCACCGCGAACTGCTAGAGCGACTGATCAAGGCCCGCGACGAACGTGAATCCCGAGTCGGTCGTCTGCGACTGCTCAGACGATTGACGGCTTCGATGTTGGCTTTCATTTTGATCGGCGGCAGTGTGGGGATCGTCATGATCAACGAACAACGCGCCCGAGCAATTAAGTCTGCAGATGCTGCTATTTATCAGGAAGGCATCGCCAAGGAGCAGACCAAAGTCGCAGAAGACAAAGAAAAAGACGCCCAAGAGCAACGCAAAATTGCGGTGGACGAGCGCAACCGAGCGAATACGGCGGCGGAAGAGGCCAGGATTGCTGCGGCAAATGAAACAACGGCTCGGCAGATGGAAGCTGCCGCCCGTAAAGCAGCGGAATTAGCGAAGGACGCTGCAGTCGAAAGTGCCCGTAAAGAGAAACTTGCCGCTGAAGCTGCCAACAAAGCACGGGCTAGCGAATCTGTCGCACGCCAAAATGCCGAACGCGATCGGCAAATGGCACGCTACGAAGAGTACGTATCAAAGATCGGATTGGCCAAAGCACGTCTGGAAACCAACGATGGCAAGGGAGCTCGAAAAATTCTCGAGGAACTGAAGTCTTCACCTCGATCTAACGGATGGGAATGGCGTTGGCTTTGGCAACAGGCCAACCAATCGAAATCCGATTTGCAAATGGATGCACCGGTGATCGATCTTTCGCTTTCCAATCGCGGCACACGAGGGGTGGTCGCAACGTCGTCCGGCGTCGTTTCGTTGGTCCAGTTCGCGGCCGACGGCAAGATCGTCGACAAGTTCGACATCGAAACGAATCGCATGCAGTCGGAACAGGCTACGGCGGTTGCGATTGCCGGTGATGAATCCAGTGTCGCGGTCGGGACTCAGTCAGGTGATATCGTGATTTTGTCGTCGGACGGCGACCGAGTCTTGAAAGCTCATGCGAAATCTGTGACCGACGTGCAGTTCACACGTGACGGTCGTTTGGTCAGCAGTTCAGTTGACCGAACCGTTCGCGTTTGGGATGTATCCACGGGCCGTGAATTGACGGCCGATCGTGCGCTTTGGCATTGGTCGCCAGTACACCAAATTGCCGTCGCCGGTGCTGGTGATGAGCTGGCAATTGTGGCCGCGACCGCTGACGAATCGAGCGGCCGGGTGACTTATTGGGGTGGCCGGAGCGGGGGCGACAAGTTCGGCGGATTCGAAGCGAAAAAACTAGGGACTTTCAATCAGCATCCCTCGCCCGTTTCAGCCATTTCGATCACACCCGATGGACGTTTTGTTGCTTCGGGCGACAACGACGGCAATGTCTGGATCTGGAATCCCGCCAGTCTTTCGCCTATCGATGATGACAGATCGATTGGGCAAGCAATTGATGCGGTCGAAGGCGATCGAAAAACAACTTCGAACGGTGAAACTAAGTCGCCGCGAAAAAGCAACCAAGTTCCTTTCGTTCGTTTGATGGACACATCACTGAACACGAACACTCAGTTCGTTTCGACGGGTGCGGCCACCAATTTGGAAGACCAAAGCTTGCCTGCGCACAGTGATGTGATCCGGTCGCTGCAATTCAGTGACGATGGGACGACTTTGCTGACCGCGT
This sequence comes from Rubripirellula sp., assembly GCA_049680385.1. Taxonomy (GTDB): domain Bacteria; phylum Planctomycetota; class Planctomycetia; order Pirellulales; family Pirellulaceae; genus Rubripirellula. The sequence goes on from JBAUHR010000206.1 coordinate 42,318, forward strand.
CCGATGACTACACGCTAAAACTCTGGGGCGTTGATCGGCGTGAATTGTGTACAACGATGCGTGGACATGGCGGGTGGGTCGTCGCGGCCGCTTTCCTGGGCGCGGCCGGCGAAGAAACCGTGTCGGCGTCAAACGACGCGTCGATCCGGACTTGGAAGCCGGCGAGTTATCACGGCGAGTTTGTTGGACAAAACGTCGCCAACGACTACGAAGCAGTCGATCGTGACGTCGAAGCACACGAGAAGGAAATTGCGTCAGCTCGTTTTTCGCGTGATGGATCGATGATTGTCACGGCGAGTCGTGATCACACCGCACGCATTCTGGCGATCAATCCCGAGACGCTGCGATTCAAAACAACCGTCACGCTGGAATCGCCGGATGATGTTCTGCAAGAGGGAACTTCCTACTTGGCGATGTCAATGGAAATGGATTCGGCGGGCAAACGATTGTTCCTGGGCAGCGCCGATGCAACGATTCGTATCTGGGACATTCGAACCGGGGTTGAAATCGACCGAGTTCGCGGAACCGGGCTCAATAACGTGTTCGCGGTTTCGAATGATGGCAAGTTGCTGTTGACGGGATCGAGTTCGCCGGCTGCCAAAGCGATTTTGTGGAGCGTGGATCCAAGCGGAAATCATCCGGCGAAGCTATTGCAACGATTCGGCGGACACGAACAAGCACTCACCGCGATGGCAATCTCGCCAGACGGATCGCACGTATTCACCGGTGACCGCGGTGGATACGGATTGATCTGGGATGCGAAATCCGGCAAGCCGATGGGACAACCGGTCGAAGACGTTCGTGGATTTCGAATCAATGACGCCAGATTTTCGCCGGACGGCCGGACGTTGCTGATTGCCGCCGATGACGAACAACTGACACAAATTGACGTGCAGTCGCGCCGACGCATTGGACGTTTCAACCACGATGGCTTTGTGACAAAATTTTCGATTTCGGGTGACGGACGTTCGGCCGTGACGCTGAGCGAACTGTCAACCGAAACCAGCCTGACGACGAAGGCAACGCACTGGAACTTGGCCGATGGCACTCACCGTGTTCTGTCGCGTGTTTCGGGGCGATTGGATTCAAGAGGCGGCGAAACCAATCGCAGACGCCCTCGTATCACGTCGGTGCGGATCGATTCGGCGGGAACGGTGGTCACGGTTTGCCAAGCGAACGTGGAAGTTTCGAAAGAGGGCACGGGATCCGTCGTTGAGTTATTTGACGGGCCAGAACTTCGCAGCAGCGCAGGCGAGGCGAAAGCGAATCAGAGGTTTGAGATTCCTCGTCAACTCGCAGTCTCGGAAGTTGTCATCCCGTTGGACCGTCATCACCTGTTGACGATGAACCAGAACGCTGGGTTCGATTGGGATCTGAAATCCGGAAAGCTCGTCAAGAGTTTTCGCTCTCACGCCGAACTAACTCAAGCCTGTTTTTCCGGCGATGGAAAGTTTGTGGCCACCGCAAGTCGTTCGGTAAAAGTTTGGGATGCGGCGACAGGCCGCGCGATGGGCAAGCTGGAATCGCCACACCTTGGGCCGGTTCGCAGCGTCGCGTTTTCGCCGCGACCGATCGGCGCGATCGATCACGTCATGGCAACCGGCGGCGATGATGGGATGACGCGGCTTTGGAAGTGGGACGCGGCGACGCAGTCGATCACGCCGCTGCAGACTCTCGGTGACAGTGGTGGCGCCGGCATTCGACGAGTCGCCTTTTCGCCCGACGCCAAGCGGTTGATGGCGGTCGGTGATCGCGGGCACCTTGCGGTTTGGGAAATTGGCAAAAAGGAACCAACCTGGACGTTTGACTCGCCGTCGGCCAAGGATTTCGTATCGGCGGCTTTTTCGAGCGATGGTAACAGCGTCGCGACGGGCAGCACCGATCACGCGGCACGCGTCTGGAAGCTTGGTGATGACCGTGATTTAGGCCAGCCCATCGTACTCGACGGACATGCTGATGTTGTTCGCGACGTGGTCTTGATCGGCAGCGGACAGACTTTGCGAGTGTTGACGGCATCGGATGACGATTCGGCGCGAGTCTGGGATCCGCGAGAGGGACTGCTTGACGCCGACGGAAAGCGAGAGCAGGGACGCGAGATCGTGTCGCTTCGCCGGCACAGCGGCGATGTGACTTCGGTTGATGCCAGCCGCGACGGACAATTATTGATGACCGCCGGCGACGACGGCAAAGTGATCCTGTGGCCGGCCGAGGCACCGCATACAATCGAGACGGACAATCTGTTCGACGCGCTTGATTAACTGTGAACCCTTCATGAATCACCACTGTGCCGAAGAACCGTCGACTCACCTGTCGCTGCTGGATCGAGCAAGAGACGGTGACGACGAGGGTTGGCGAATGCTGATCCAAGTATACGGACCACTTGTCTACGGCTGGATCCGGCGCTGCGGAGTCCAGTCGGCCGACGCGGCGGATGTGATGCAAGAAACGTTCTTGGCGGTATCGAAGGCTCTGGGGCGATTCGATGCCGATCGATCCGGGGCAACCTTTCGCGGTTGGCTGTGGACGATCGCCAAACACAAACTTCGCGACCGCCAGCGTGCCGATGCGCGGGGGCCGGCATTCATCGATGTCACTGCGATCGAGTGGTCCGTTGTTGATGATGCGGACCCGCCCAGCGAAATGGATGATGATGTCGCATCAGTTCGATTGCGGATGTTGGAAGTCTTGCGAGCGTCGATGGATGCTCGAACTTGGCAAATGTTTTGGCGCACCGCTGTGGATGGTTGCGATCCGGCGACGGTGGCTGATGAAATGCACGTCAGTCGGTGGGCCGTCTACAAAGCGCGTGCGCGAGTGCTGCAGCGACTAAAAAAAGAATTGTCCGATTTTCAGTCCTGAATTGTCCAATCATTTCGTTGGGTAGGCGGAAACCCGATTCTTCTCGCTTGAAAGTCGACGAAATGCTTGCGATCAACACCGACTGTTTGACGGCCGACGACATGGCCAACTTGATTGGCGGAAAAATGGAACCGGCCGAGTTCGATTCCGCCGCCGAGCATGTCGATGGATGCGAAAGCTGTCAGAAACTGGCCCAGCAACTTGAATTGCCGTCGCTTTGTCTGGGCGAACCGCGTTTTCGCGATGCACAGTTCGATGCGGTGCAAACCGAATCGGCGTGCCAGTTTGCGATCCACCGGTTGCTGGACCGGGCGCAAGTTCCCGAGCAGTCTGCGGCGCCGATCGACCGGCTTGGGCCGTATCAAATTTTGCGAGACCTCGGCCAAGGCGGCATGGGAACCGTGTGTCTTGCCCAGCATGATCGCTTGAAACGCCGCTGCGCGATCAAGTTGTTGCCGCCGTCGCGTGTCAGCCAGCCCGGATGGCTCGATCGATTCGAACGCGAAATGGCCGCGGTCGCTTCGCTGGAACATCCGGGAATTGTGCGGGCCAGCGACGCGGGCTGCGAATCAGGCTGGCACTATTTGGTGATGGAGTACTTGGACGGACTCGACGTCGGACGAGTCGCTAATCGTGTGGGCAAACTTTCCATCGCCGACGCGTGTGAAATTGTCCGACAAGCCGCGATGGCACTCGCGCACGTTCACGGTTCGGGGTTAGTCCATCGCGACGTGAAACCGTCCAATTTGATGCTGACTCGCACCGGCGTCGTCAAGCTTTTGGATTTAGGGTTGGTTTTGCCGGGCGACGATCCACTTGCGACTGATGATCGGTTGACAACCGTAGGCCATTTAATGGGAACTCTTCCGGCCATGTCGCCCGAACAATTGATCGACAGTCGGCAAGTTGATACGTCGGCCGACGTCTATTCGCTTGGCGCGACGCTGTTTCGTTTGATCGGCGGAAAGTGGCCGTTTGCCAATGACCGGGGGATCGCAGCGCGGGTGCTGGCGATCACCAATCAAGCGTCGCCGTTGCTTTCGAGTGTTTGTTCGGACGTGAACGATCAACTTGATCAGATGGTAAGCCAAATGCTTGACCGAGATCCACGTTGTCGCCCAAGTGCGAACGTCGTGGCGGATCAGATCAGTCAGTGGGCAGCGGAGTCGGATTTGGAAGCACTGATTCGCCGCGCCGAACAGGTCAATGAACCAGAGCATGTTTCGCTGGTTTCGATGCCACAGCCGAGCCAACAGGACTCGCGCCAATCCGGCTCGCGCCAATCCGACCTGAGCCAATCCGACCTGAGCCAATCCGACCTGAGCCAATCCGAATCGATGCCGCCGATCGACAACCGCCACAACCGTTTCGCTGGTGGTTTCTGGCCGCTGGCGTGGTTGGCGGTGGGGGCGGTTCTGGCGACCGTGGTGATTCAGATTCAAACCAAACGTGGATCCGTCGTCGTGACGACGGACGGCGATGACACCAAGGTCGAGGTCGTTTCGGATGACCAAGCGATTCTCGGCGCGAATGAAATCGCGGCTCCCGAGCGTCTTTACCTCGGCAAAAACTTTGAACACTGGATGGATGTCTTTCAACGAGAACAACAGATCGAAGCGATCGGACAAGCCATGCGTGCGCTCGAGTTGCTCTCGCGTGATACCGAGCACCGCGGCGAAGCGGCGATGCGAACTTTGGAACTTGCCAACGAGTACGGCACGTTTCAGGTCAACGAAAATCCCGATGCGCCCATCCTCGGATATGGCGGACCATCACCGCCGCCTGAACGATTCATGGGTTACTTGACCGAAGTGTTTCCAAGCTATTTTCCGTTGCCGGCGTTTGCTGCGATCGATGCAACGCTTGCCGATGGGAATGACAAAGCGAAGGTCGCCGCAACGTTGCTGCTGAACAAATATGTGATGGGGCTTTATCAATCGACGTCTTATCCCGAGCGAAAGGAAGCCAACAACGAGTTCATCGCCAAGTACGTCAAAACAAACGACGGCAAGAACGTGATCGATCACTTGCTGGTGCATTTGGGCGAAGCCGCCGACGCCTTCAAGTCGAATAGTCGTGATGGGCTGACGACAGGCAACCGGCAA